>JBILPK010000038.1:0-22664 GCA_044373875.1 Polymorphobacter sp. | reverse complement strand
TCACCCCCTCGGCGCTGGGCGCACACAACTGGCACCCGATGGCGTTCAGCCCCAAGACCGGGCTGGTCTATCTGCCGGCGCAGGAAGTGCCCTTCGCCTATCAGAACGACGCCGGCTATGGCCACAAGCAGGGCGCATGGAACATCGCCGTCGTCGCCGCGCTCAACGCGCCGCCGAACAGTGCCGAAGCGACCCGGGCGACGCGGGCCATCCTGAAGGGCCAGCTGCTCGCCTGGGACCCGGTCAAGCAGAAGGAAGTCTGGCGGGTGCAATATGATGGCCCGTGGAACGGCGGCGCGCTGGCAACGGCAGGCAATCTGGTGTTCCAGGGCAGTGCCAAGGGCAAGTTCCAGGCCTTTGACGCCAGCACCGGCAAGACCTTGTGGAGCTTCGAAGCGCAGACCGGCGTGATGGCCGGGCCAGTGAGCTATACCGTCAACGGCACCCAATATGTCGCGGTCAGTGCCGGCTATGGCGGCGCCTATGCGCTGTCGACCGGCTATGTCGACGGGCCGCAGCGCATCCAGCCCAATGGCCGCATGCTGGTCTTCAAGCTCGGCGGCACCGGCAAGTTGCCGGCCTATGATGCCCCGGCGCTGGCCCCGGCCAACCCGCCAACTGGGCCCTTCACGGCGCAGCAGATCGCGGCCGGCGGCAATATCTTCGAGGGCAATTGCGGCATTTGCCATGGCGCCGGCGCGCGTTCGAGCGGTCTGGTGCCCGATCTGCGCCGCTCGGGCGCGCTGTCGGATGCCGAAACCTGGGCGGCGGTCGTCCATGGCGGCATCCTCAAGGATCGCGGCATGGTGAGCTTTTCGAAATGGTTTACCCCGGCCGAGATCGAATCGGTGCGCGCCTATGTCGGCGAACAGGCGAAATTCCTTGCCAGCGCCGAAGGCCAGGCTCTTGCCGAAAAGGGCGCCGATTCAAAATAGTTCCCCAGCGGCTAGCGCACGCCTATCAGACGGCATGGACAGGGCCGCCCAGATCGATGCCGCGCTTGCCGCCGGCGATGTTGCCGGGGCGGTGGCGCTGTCACGCGCGGCGCTCGCGGCGGGATCGCCCGATCCGTTTGCCTGCAACCTTGTCGCCTGGGCCGATATCGAGGCGGACAAGGCCGTGGAGGGCGAAGCGCTGCTGCGCCACGGGCTGACGCTGGCGCCCGATGATCCGGGGCTGCTGACCACCCTGGGGTTGGCGCTGCGTCGCCAGAGCCGGCTGCGCGAGGCGCTGGCGGCCTATGATGCCGCCATTGCGCTGGCCCCCGATTATGCCGTTGCCTGGCTGGAACGCGGCTTTGCGCTGCACCAGGGCAATTCGCTGCAACTGGCGGCGCAAAGCTATGGCCGGGCGGCGGGGCTCGATCCGGGGCAGGCGGCGGCCTTTGCCGGGCTGGCGGCAATCGCCTCGACACAGGGGGAGGGGGCCAAGGCGCGGCGCTTTGCCGACGCGGCGCTGGCGCGCGATCCCCGCGATGCCGTGGCGCATTGCGCGATCGCCCGCGCCGATATCGCCGATGGTGCCGCCGACGCGGCGGTGGCGCGCTTGCAGGCGCTGCTTGGTGCGCCGGGGCTGAATATCGACAATCGCAGCGCGGCGCTGTCGCTGCTCGGCGATGCGCTGGCGAAAAACGGTGATCCGCAGGGTGCGCATGATGCCTGGGCGGCGGCCAAGGCGTCACTGCCCGAGCGTTTCCCGCAGATGGCGGCGGCCGAGCCGCTGGTCGACATGGTCCGGCGCATCGATACAGCGGTGCTGGCCGGACCGGGACGGTTTGTTGCGTCAAGGGCAGGGAACGCGCGCGGCCATGCCTTCCTGCTCGGTTATCCGCGTTCGGGAACGACGCTGGTCGAAACCATCCTGGCAACTGCGGATGGCGTCGCGACCCTCGAGGAGTTGCCGACTCTGCTTGCCGCCGAAACGCAATTTTACCTGCCCGCAGATGGTCCGGCGACGCTCGCCGACCTCGATGTCGCGACCGCCCAGCACTTGCGCGCCGCCTATTGGCAGCGCGTGGCGGATTTCGGCGTGGCGCCCGATGCGCGGCTGTTTGTCGACATGGACCCGCTCAAGACCATGGACTTGCCGCTGATCGGCCGGCTGTTCCCGACAGCGACAATCATCGTCATGCGCCGCGACCCGCGCGACGTGCTGCTGAGTTGCTTTCGCCAGAATTTCGCCGCGAGCCCGATCGCCTTCGAATTCACCACGCTGGCACGCGCCGCCCGGCACTATGACGCGCTGATGCACCTGCAACGACACAGCCTGTCGCGCATGGCCAATCCGGTCTTCGAACTGCGCTACGAGGAACTGGTCGCCGATTTCGACGGCGTGACGCAGCGGCTGTGCGCCGCGCTCGGGCTCGAATGGAGAGAAGCGCTACGCGATTTCGCTGCCACCGCCCGGCAACGTAACGTCAGCACGGCCAGCGTCGGCCAGGTGCGCCGCGGGCTCTACAACGGTGGCGGGCAATGGCAGCGCTTTGCCGCGCAACTTGCACCTGTGCTGCCGCTGCTGCAGCCGTGGATCGACGAATTCGGCTACACCTAGCGCCGCCGCGTCAATTCTTTCATCGCCTTGTCGAGGCCTTCGAGAGACAGCGGATACATGCGGTCGTTCATCAGCGTCTTGATCATCTGGATCGACTGGCTGTGGCCCCAGCTTTTTTCCGGGATGGGGTTCAACCACACCGAGGCGTGATAGACGTCGAGCATCCGGCTGATCCAGACATCGCCGGCTTCCTCGTTCCAATGTTCAACGGATCCACCGGGATAGTTGATCTCATAGGGGCTCATCGAGGCATCGCCGACGAACAGCAGCTTGTAATCATGCGGGAATTTGTGAAGCAGCTCCATGACGGGGGTGCGTTCGGACCAGCGCCGCTTGTTGTCCTTCCACAGCGCCTCATAGGGGCAATTATGGAAGTAAAAGAACTCCATGTGCTTGAATTCGCTGCGTGCCGCCGAGAACAGCTCCTCGCAGACCTTCACATGCGGGTCCATCGAGCCGCCGACATCGAGCATCAGCAGCAGCTTGACGGCGTTGTGGCGCTCGGGCCGCATGACGATGTCGAGATAGGCCTTTTTCGCCGTGCCCGAGATGGTCGAATCAAGATCGAGCTCATCGGCGGCGCCGTCGCGCGCGAAGCGGCGCAGGCGGCGCAACGCCACCTTGATGTTGCGGGTGCCGAGTTCGACCGAATTGTCGAGGTTCTTGAATTCGCGCTTGTCCCAGACCTTGACCGCCTTGCCCTGGCGGCCTTCCTTCTGGCCGATGCGCACGCCTTCGGGGTGGCTGCCCTGCGCGCCGAACGGCGATTTGCCGGCGGTGCCGATCCATTTGTTGCCGCCTTCGTGGCGCTTCTTCTGTTCCTCGAGCCGCTCCTTGAGCGTCTCCATCAGCTTGTCCCAGCCAAGCTTTTCCAGCTCGGCCATTTCCTCGGGCGACAGGTTGAGCTCGGCGACGGCCTTCAGCCAATCGGCCGGAATTTCCGCATTTTCAGTATCAAAAGTCGTTTCGATACCCTTGAAAACCTTCGCAAAGACCATGTCGAACTTGTCGAGCAGGCCTTCGTCCTTCACATAGGTCGCGCGCGCCAGATAATAGAAATCGGTGATCGACCAATCGATGACATTGGCCTGCATCGCCTCCAGCAGCAACAGATGCTCCTTCAAGGAAGCCGGGATTTTCGCAGCGCGAAGCTCGTCGAGAAAGTTCAGGAACATGGCGCCACGCTAACCCAGCGCCGCCGCCGCCGCCAGTGCCTTCAGCGTGCGGTTCGGCGGGAATTGCGTGGTGATCCGCCCACCCGGGTAAAAGGCTTCGATCCGCGCCTGCACGGGCGTTTCGGCTAGCGCCGCGGCCAGGGCTTCGGGCGCCCAGCCACCGGGGCTGGAGACCAGCCAGTCGGCACTCCATGGCCGATACAGCGCGACATCGGGGCCTTCGACACCGAAGATCCGCCCGGTAAAGCCGCACAGCGCCGACGCCAGATAGACGATCAACGGCGATACATGTTCGGGCGCATGGCGATCGAAGCCATCGCCGCGCGGCATCAGTTCATCGACGCTGGGCGACGCCATGACCATCCTCGTGCGGGCGCAGGGCGCAATAGCGTTCACCCGTACGCCCAGATGCGCCAGTTCCTGGGCATGCACCTGGGTCAGCGCCGCGATGCCGGCCTTGGCGGCGCAATAGGGGCCACCGTCGGGCATCGGGTGCATCCCGACAGGGGAAGATGTGTTGATGATGGCGCGACCGGTTGCCGGGCCACGGTCGGCCCAGAAGCGCGCGGCATGGTGCGAGACCGCAGTTGTGCCCTTCAGATGTACCCCGGTTTCAAGGTCATAATCCGCTTCGGTCATCGTCAGCAGCGTCGCCGGGCGGTTGATGCCGGCATTGTTGACGACGATATCGAGCCCGCCGAAGGTCGCCACCGCCTGTGCGATGATCGTCGCCGCGCCCGCCCAATCGGCGACGCTGGCGCGATTGGCCACAGCCTGGCCGCCGAGCGACCGGATTTCGTCCGCAACCGCATCGGCGGCATCGCCGGCGCCGCTGCCCGTGACACCGCCGCCAAGATCGTTGACGACCACACGCGCCCCCGCCGCCGCCAGCGCCAGCGCATGGCAACGCCCCAGCCCGTTGCCGCCGCCTGTCACAACCGCGACCTTGCCATCCAGCAACGCCATCGCCAACACTCCCTTATCAACAGGAGAGCAAAGTGGGCGGTTTCGATTTTGCCGGCAAGACCGTGCTTGTGACAGGGGGTTCCACCGGCATCGGCAATGCCGCGGCGCGGATGTTCCTCGCCGCCGGCGCGCGGGTGATCGTGACCGGCACGCGCGGCGCCGCTGCCGACTACGCCGGCAGCGACGGCGACCTGGCGGGCCTTGAATATCACCGGTTCGATCAGGGCGACCGCGATGCGGTGGCGGCGTTCGATCCCGGGGTGGCGCAGCTCGATGCGCTGGTCATCGCCGGCGCCAAGGTCGCCTATCGCCGGCAGGAATTCGAGATCGACACCTTTGCCGATGTGCTGGCGACCAATCTTACCGGGCCGATGCAACTGGCGACCAAGTTCCGGCCCAAGCTGGCGGGGCAGGGCAGCATCACCTTCATCGGCTCGGTCGCCAGCTTTCGCGGCACCATCGGGCAACCGGCCTATTCGGCGTCGAAGGGCGGCCTGCTGACACTGACCAAATCCTTGGCGCAGGCGTTTGCGCGCGATGGTATCCGCGTCAACCTGGTGGCGCCGGGGCTGGTGCGCAGCAAGATGACCGCGGTGACCTGGGAAGACCCCGATCGTCTCGCTGCCACCGAACGGCAGGTACCGCTGGCGCGCATCGGCGAACCTGATGACATTGCCGGCGCGATCGTTTTCCTTGCCTCACCACTGGCCAGCTATATCACCGGCACATCATTGGTCATCGACGGGGGGTTGAGCGCATGAGTTGGGCAACGGGCAAAACGGCGCTGGTGACAGGCGGCAGCCAGGGCATCGGCTATGCGACGGCGCTGGCGCTGCGCGACATGGGGGCGACAGTCATCGTGACCGGCACCCGCGCGGCCTTTGCCGATTATGACGACCCGATCTCCGGGGTGCGCTACATCCAGGCCGATCTGTCCCAACCTGCGGCGCGCGCGACATTGGCGGCGCAGATCGAAACGCTCGACGTGCTGGTCAACAATGCCGGCACCGGCCGGCCGAACGAATATGACCAGGATGCGTTCGAGACGGTGATCGACATCAACCTCAACGCCGTCATGGACCTGTCGATGCGGCTGTTCCCGTCGTTGAAAGCGGCGAAGGGCAGCATCGTCAATGTCGGGTCGCTGGCGTCGTTCCTCGCGCTCAAGGAGACGCCGGCCTATACGGCGTCCAAGGCCGGGCTGCTCGGGCTGACGCGGGCGCTCGGCGACAAATGGGCGCTGGAGGGCGTGAGGGTGAACCTTGTCGCCCCCGGCTTCATCGCGACGCGGATGACGGCGCCGATGCGCGCTGATGCCGGGTACGAGACCCGGCTGCTCAAATCGGTGCCGATGCGACGATGGGGGCAGGCGAGCGAAGTCGCCGAAGCGATCCTGTTCCTCGCCAGCCCGGCCGCGAGCTATATCACCGGGCAAAGCCTGGCGATCGACGGCGGTTTGATGCTGCGCTGAATTTGCTTTGAGACGGCATTGACGGCGCGACGGCGGCAGCCTTTGCTGTGCCGGGAGCGGGCAAAGAGGGACGACATATGAAGCGCAGCCATGGTGTGGCTCTGGTGATATCAGCGATGGCGCCGGCGGTGCAGGCGGCTCCGCAGCCGTCGATCGGCATAGAGGTGTCCGAGGCATCGATCCCCGAATTGCAGTCGGCGCTGGCCAGCGGCAAGGTCACGTCCCGGCAACTGGTGGCCGCCTATCGCGCCCGCATTGCCGCCTATGATCAGGCGGGCCCGGCGCTGAACAGCATCGTCACCCTAAACCCGGGGGCGTTGGCGCAGGCTGATGCGCTGGATCGGGAACGCGCAACCAAGGGCTCGCGCGGGCCGCTGCACGGCATTCCGGTGCTGGTGAAGGACAATTTCGATACGAAGGACATGCCCACGAGCGGTGGCACATTGGCCTTGGCGACGTTGCAGCCCGCCGAAGATGCCTTTCAGGTGACGAAGCTGCGCAACGCCGGCGCGATAATCCTCGGCAAGACCGCGATGCACGAACTGGCCTATGGAATCACTACTGTTTCCTCACTTACCGGCCAGTCGCGCAATCCTTATGATCTGCGGCGTTCACCGGGCGGTTCAAGTGGCGGCACCGGCGCCGCTGTTGCCGCCAGTTTTGCCGCTGCCGGCATGGGCAGCGACACCTGCGGTTCGATACGAATTCCGGCGGCCTATCAGAATCTGTTCGGCATCCGCACGACGCGGGGGTTGGCGAGCCGCAACGGCGTGATTCCGCTGTCCGATACGCAGGATGTTGCTGGGCCGCTGGCGCGCAGCGTTGCTGATCTGGCGATCATGCTGGATGCGACGGCAGGCGAGGACCCGGCGGATGCCGTGACCAGGGGAGCGCGCGCGCATGTGCCCAAATCATATGCCGGTGCACTGCAAGCCGGCGCGCTCAAGGGCGCTCGCATCGGCGTGCTGCGCAGCCTGTTTGTCATACTGCCCGACGATGCCGAAGGCCGCGCGGTGTATGATCGGGCGCTTGATGCCTTGCGGGGCGCCGGGGCCGAGGTGATCGACGTCGCGATACCCGGGCTTGGTGAGATGCTGACTGACAGCAACGCAAGAAAGTTCGAATTTCCCGAAGATCTGCAGCGCTATCTGGCAGCGAATCCTGGTACTTCCGTGACATCGTTAATGCAGATTGTTAATGCCGGGCTGCACCATGATCAAAACGACGAAAAACTGCGTGAAGCGCTGACCGAGCCGGGTCGCCAATCGGTTGGGCATGACGTGGCGATGGCCAAGCGCGTCGTTGTTCGGGCAGCTACCGATGCGCTGTTCGCCAAGGCGCGACTGGACGTGTTGCTTTATCCCACCGCGCTTGGTCGGCCGCCGGTGATCGGGGCGCAGGACGTTGTCGGTAATTGCCGGCTGAGCGTGGACACCGGCTTGCCGGCGCTGGCGATGCCGGCCGGCTTTACGCCGCGCGGCCTGCCGGTGGGGCTGGAACTGCTCGGCCCGGCGTTCAGCGAACCCCGGCTGCTGGCGCTGGCGAACGACTGGGAACGACTGGCCAGGCCGCGCCAGCCGCCGTTCAGCACGCCGCCGCTGGTTGGCGGAAAGGCGCCCGGGTCGCAGCAGGCTGTGCTGAGCCTTGCCGGCAGCGGTTCGTCCAAAGCCGTTATCCGCATTACCTATGACCCGACAACGGCGCGGATGCACGCCGATGTGACGGTGAGTGGCAGCGGCAAGGATGCACCTGTGGCAGTGGCGCTGCATCGCAGCCATGAAGGCGGGCCCGGGCCGATCCTCGCGCCCGTGCTGCTGCGCGGGCAACAGCGAGCCAGTGCCGATCTGGTGCTGGATGCCCTGGCCCGGGCGGACTTGCAGGCCGGCCGGCTCGCGGCGGTGCTCTACACCGCCGCCGCGCCGCTGGGGACGGGGCGGGCGATGCTGACATTCACGCCGAAGTGACGGGCGGGAGCGGGCTTGCCCTCGCAGGCGCCAGTGCAGGCGCCTTGGCAGCGCCGATGCGATGCAGCCATTGCCCGGCTTGTTTCTCCGCTGTCCTACAGGCCGTTGTCCGGGTTAAGCCGTTGGCGAAAGGATCAGCCTCGATGGCGCCGGCGCACCGATTGTTCACCCCGTCAGCGCTCAAGCCAGACGCCGGAACTGTCAACTTCGTGAACTTACGAACGGTCTGTAATGACGCCGCCGCCGGTTCAGCCCTGGTTGCGCCGGCTCATGAAGGCCAGCCGTTCGAACAGCATCACGTCCGCCTCGTTCTTCAACAGCGCGCCGTGCAGCGGCGGAATCAGGCTCTTGGTATCGCGGTTGCGCAACACCTCGATCGGCAGATCCTCGTGCATCAGCAGCTTGAGCCAGTCTAGCAGCTCGCTCGTCGAAGGCTTCTTCTTCATGCCCGGGACTTCGCGGATGTCGAAGAAGATGTTCATCGCTTCGGCGACTAGCGCGCGCTGGATATCGGGGAAGTGGACGCGGACGATGGCCTCCATCGTGTCGCGGTCAGGGAATTTGATATAATGAAAGAAACAGCGACGCAGGAAGGCGTCGGGCAGTTCCTTTTCATTGTTCGACGTGATGATGACGATCGGGCGCTGGGCGGCCTTCACCCGTTCGCCGGTTTCGTAGACGTCGAACTCCATGCGATCCAATTCGGTGAGCAGATCGTTGGGGAATTCGATATCGGCCTTGTCGATCTCGTCGATGAGCAGCACCGGCAGCTTGTCGCTGGTGAAGGCCTCCCACATCTTGCCCTTGCGGATATAGTTGGCGATGTCGTGGACCCGGGCGTCGCCAAGCTGCGAATCGCGCAACCGGCTGACGGCATCATATTCATACAGGCCCTGCTGTGCCTTGGTCGTCGACTTGACATTCCATTCGATCAGCGGCGCATCGAAGGCGGCGGCGATCTGTTGCGCCAGCACGGTCTTGCCGGTGCCAGGCTCCCCCTTGACCAGCAACGGCCGGCGCAGCGTAACGGCGGCGTTGACGGCGACCTTGAGATCATCGGTGGCGACATAGCCCGAGGTGCCCTGGAAACGCATGGAGATCTTGCCCCTGATGGTTGACGGTTTGCGGTTGACGTTTGCGGCAAGCTAGAGCGCCTGACGCGCACAGGCAATCCCGCGATTGCAACAGGGCCGCTGGCCCGGCTAAACAGCCGAAAATGTGCGGTGGGGGGAACATATGCGCAGGATGGTGATGCAGGCAGCGGTCATTGCCGCGCTGTTGGGGAGCAGTGCGCCCGTGTTGGCGGCGCCGAGTGCGTTGTTGCGCTGCGATGGCTATGGCCGGCGCGTGACCACCGGCGAATCGGTAGCGCGCGGCCTCGTCGTGCTTGGCACGCTGGGTATCCTCGGTTCGGCCGAAGCCGACCAGCCGGGCGCCCGCGAAACCGGTGAAAAGGGCATTGCCGCTTGCACCGAGGCGATGGCCGACCAGCGCGTCACCGGCAACCCGGTGCGCCGCGCCGAAGTGTTCCTGGCGCGCGGCATCCGTCAATATGAAGTCGGCAACCTCGATGCCGCGCACGCCGATGCCGTTTCGGCGCTATCGGTCGAATTGCCGCCCGAATTGAAGACCAGCTTCGATCGCACGCTGGGAGTCTCCGGGCTCTTGCTGCAAGCCCATGTGCGCCATGCCCAGGGCAAGGCCGACGAGGCCGAAACGCTGGCGCTGGCGGCAGCTGCGAAGCGGCCGTGGGGGAATTTCAGTATCGAGGAGGCCTTGAAGATCCTGATGCTCAGCCCGGCGGTTTCGCCGGGCGAAGCCAGGCTGCTCGACCGGCATTTCCAGCTGTGGCCGGGGACGTTGCGGGCCAGCGCGCGCGAAGCCGCCGGTGATTGGGCCGGCGCCGCGGCTGATTATGACGTGGTGTTGCAGGCCCGTACCGAAGGCGACGAACTGATCGAGGCGCGCCGCGCCGCGGTGCTGGCGCTCTCCGGCAATACCTCTGGCGCCGATGCCGCGCTCAAGGCCGTGCGGCAACGCATCGACGAACTGGCGACCAAGGCCAGCGGTACCGACCAGGCAGCGCAGAACGCGGCGCAAAAAGTGGCGCGTGCCGATGAACTCGTACAGTTGACGCGGGCACAATTGGCGCTCGATGCCGGCAAGCTCGATGATGTGAAGGCGTTGCTCGGCTGCCGTGAACGCTGGCTGGCGCCGGCGCCGATCGTCGCCAGGGTCATCGCCAACGCCCAGGCAAAGCTGGGCACCGGCGGTATCGGCAGCCTGTCGCTCGATCCGGCCAAGGTCATCGCCGACGCGCTGCAGACAAGGGTCACCGATATTTCGGGCAAGAAGCGCGCCGGCTTCATGATGGTCGCCTGGCCGCGGTGGGAAGGCGGCGATGTCGGCGCCGATTTCGGCAAGGACATCGCGCTGCCGACGCCGCAGGTGAAGCAGGAAGCGGTGCGCGACGGAAAGGCGCAGCAGGCCGGTCTGACCCGGGCCGGTTTCGTCGATACCAGCGGCGAAGCGATGCTGGTGCTGGCGAGCAACCTTGCCGGCGCAAAAGGCAAGCCGGCCTTTGCCATCATCCAGCGCAATTCATCGCTGCGGTTGCCACGCGAGGGGCTGGGCGAGGCCTTCCAGCGCTGGCACCT
Organism: Polymorphobacter sp.; assembly: GCA_044373875.1. GTDB lineage: Bacteria > Pseudomonadota > Alphaproteobacteria > Sphingomonadales > Sphingomonadaceae > Sandarakinorhabdus. Next base: position 11,881 of record JBILPK010000038.1, on the reverse strand, counting down.
TGTCTATCCCGGGGACGCGCTGTTCGAAACCCAGAAGGGCCGCGCCATCAATGCGCTCGATATCGATAGCGAGATTGCGCCGATGTATCCCAAGCCGCCGCCAGTGGCGCGGCGGTAACGCTCAGCGATAGGTGTAGACCGTCTCGCTCGTCTGCCCGCCCAGGAAGCCGAACATCGACCCGACCGAATCGGCGCTCTGCCGGGCAAGGCGCGGCCGACCGCCGGCATCGAGCTTGTAGGTGCTGACCTGGTCGAAGGTCTTCACCTTGATCAGCGCGTTCATCTTGAAGGGCTCGCGCTGGCTGACATGGACGCTTTCCACCCACGGCTGGCCGCCGCGGTTCGACACAATGGCGTCGGCGCGCAAATGGCTCGAGATGTCGCTGCTGTCGGTGCGCACCGAACCCGGCGGCAACACCGGTATCCGCAGCACCAGGCGCCCTTCGGCATCGGTGTTCACTTCGGTCGCGGCAGCCAGCAGTCCGGCAAGGCGGTGATAACCCGGCACCGGCGAAGCGGCGGCAAGTTTTTCGACATCACGGCGTTCGGAAGCGCTCGGCGACTTGCCGTTCTTGCTGATCAGCGACCAGGTGCGGCCATCCCAGCGTTCGACCAGCACGACCTTCGTCGTGCTGCCGCCGCCCTTGCGCTCCATATGGGTGGTGCGATCGAAGACGAGGCTGGCCGGCGACGTGGCGCGGGCATCGGCGATGATGCGGTCTCTCAATGGTTCCGAAACCGGCGTTGCCGCGACCAGTATGACGGCCAGCGCTGCCAGCCCTGTGATTGATGTTCTCATGAGAGGAAGGTGTAGCCTTCGCAATCGCAGCAAACAAGTTACGCTTGCATGGCAGCGCAGGTTCGCGGCTGGTTCCGCGCCCAAGCGGGGCGCAACCGCGATCAGCGCAGCGGCGTGTAGGTCGATTCGGTACGTGTTTCGCCCACCTTGCCGAATTGCGCCCCGGCAATCGTCTGGACCTGGCGGACGAGCATCGGCCGGCCGTCGGCGCCGGGACGATAGTCGTTGACGACATCGAAGCGGTCGACCTTGGCGACGAACATCACCGAAAACGGCTTGGGCGTATAAAAATGCAATCGCGATACAAAGGGCTGCGCGCCCGATGTGTCGATGGTGAGATCGCCGGCAAACTTGTCCGAACGGTCACCGCCAAGGCTGATCATGCCCTTGGGCAAGCGATCGAGATGATAGACAATCTGTCCCGCCGTGTCGGTGGTGCGCCGCGCGCCGCCGGCCAGATACTCGGCGATGCGGTGATAGCCGGCGATGGACGTCGACGCCTTGCGAGCCTTTTCCACCTCGTCGGCGGTGGCGGGACGGCCGTTGATGCTGATACGTGTCATTTGCCGGCCATCCCAGCGGTCGACCCGCACTTCGGTTTCGATCGGGCCATTCTGGTCTCGGCCACCGGCCCTGGTAATGCGCTCAAAGCGGATCGACGACGGCTGCACGGCGCGCGCGCCAGCGATGATCTTCTGCAACAAGGGATCGACAGTCGGCGCAGCCCGAGCCGCGACCCCTATCGAGAATGACAGGACCAGCACGACAGCGGCACGGCAGGAAACGGGATGGGTCATCAGCATGCCAAGCCAATAGAGGGCGAACAACCGTATCGCAAGACTAACACGGCAATTTCAGCTGGCGCGATTGACCGCGGCAAGCCCGTTACTGGCGAGCCGGTTGCCCGGCCGTTCAGCCAGCGCCCGGCGAAAATCGGCGGCGGCTCCGGCATAATCTCCCGTCTGCAACCGCAATTGGCCCGACAGCACCGATACCGGCGTTGGCCACAGCGGCGGTTCGGCATAGGCGAGGTTGCTCTCGATCGCCTCGGCAGCACGATACTGGCGCAGCGCTTCGGTGTTTTTGCCTTCAGCCTGGGCGATCCGGCCGCGGGCGACGCTGTCGGCAATGGCGGCAAAGGCGATATCGTCACCGATAGGCCTGGCAATAGCGTCGCGGGCGCGGCGCAGTTCGACAAGTTCGGCGCTGGCACCGGCGGTATCGCCGGCCAATGCCATGGCTTCGGCACGCACGCCGCGCCACGCCATCTGCATGCGCAACAGGCGCTTGTCCGGCGCCGGAAGGGCGAGCACCTCAGCCGGCGCAAGAAAATGCGTCTTGGCATGCAGGGCAGTGATCAGCCGCATTTCGAGCCAGGGTGATTTGGCCACATCCTTGGCCGCGATGGCGCGCTCCAGCCCTGCGGCGGCCGCCAACGCTGTCGCACGATCTTCAACCTGCGTAGCCGCTGACACGATGAAGTGACTGTGATGGTTGAAATAGCCATAGTTGACAGGATCGTCGCCAACCGCACGGGCATAAGCTTCATCGGCCTTGATAGCGCGCTGGTTGGCGGCGATCGCATCGTCGAAACGCCCGATGCGATACCAGGTGTGGCTCGGCATGTGGACCATGTGCGGCGCTGCCGGGGCAATGCCTTCAAGCCGCGCCGCCGGGCCGGCAGCGCGTTCGGGATGCGCCGATGCCTCGGTCAGGTGGATGAGGAGGTGGATTGCCTGCGGATCGTCAGGTGACCGCGTCAGCACCTTCTCGACCAGCGCGAGCGCCTCGCCGATACGGCCCTTGGGTGTCTTGCCGCCGGCCAGCCAATAGTCCCAGGGCTGCGCCGACATGATCGACTCGGCAGCAAGGATGGCGACGAGATTGTCATCGGGAAAACGTGCCGACAGCTTGATGAGCATGTCGGCATAGAGATCGGCATGGGCGCCATCCTGGGTACCGCCGGGCGCATAACGGGCCTGCAGCGCTTCGGCGAGCGCACGGTCGCGCGGACCAAGACCGGAGCCCTCGAGCACCCGGGCGACAAGCGCGCGCCCTTCGGCGATGTCCTTCGCTGCCACCGGACCGCTGTTGATATAGGGGCCGATTGCCAATGCCTCGCCCCAGCCGCACATGGTGCAGGCTGGATCGATCGCCGCGGCACGGCGGAAGCTTTTCGAGGCTTCGTCGAAATCGAAGCCGAACAACAGGCCCAGCCCCTGGTCGAAGAACGCCTGAGCCTCGGCGTTGCTGCTGACCGGCATATGTGCCGGTGTCAGGCCCTTGACGAGCCGTGTCTCGCCCGACGGCGACAGCGCGCCGGTGCCTTCGCCGGTCATGCAAGCGCTGCCGGCGAGAGCCTTGCCGAGCACGAGGTCGGCGGGCGACGGCGGCATGCTCGCCGGTGCATCAAGGGCTACGACGGCGCTCAGCGCCAACAGGAAGCGAATGGCCATGCCACAAGGTGCGACAGGCGGCGGCACTTGGCAACCGCCTGTCGTCAACAGTCCGTCAAGAGCTCAAACGTCGAGGAAGCTCCGCATCTTGCGGCTGCGCGACGGGTGCTTGAGCTTGCGCAGCGCCTTGGCCTCGATCTGGCGGATGCGTTCGCGGGTCACGCTGAACTGCTGGCCGACTTCTTCGAGCGTGTGATCGGTGTTCATGCCGATACCGAAGCGCATGCGCAGCACGCGTTCCTCGCGCGGGGTGAGCGATGCCAGCACCCGCGTCACGGTTTCCTTGAGGTTGGCATGAATGGCGGCATCGACGGGGATGACGGCATTCTTGTCCTCGATGAAGTCACCCAGGTGCGAATCCTCCTCGTCGCCGATCGGCGTTTCGAGGCTGATCGGTTCCTTGGCAATCTTCATCACCTTGCGGACCTTTTCGAGCGGCATCGACAGCCGTTCGGCGAGTTCTTCCGGTGTCGGTTCGCGGCCGATCTCGTGGAGGATCTGCCGCGACGTGCGCACCAGCTTGTTGATCGTTTCGATCATGTGCACCGGAATACGGATGGTGCGCGCCTGGTCGGCGATGCTGCGCGTGATCGCCTGGCGGATCCACCAGGTGGCGTAGGTGCTGAACTTGTAGCCGCGGCGGTATTCGAACTTGTCGACCGCCTTCATCAGGCCGATATTGCCTTCCTGAATGAGATCAAGGAATTGCAGGCCGCGGTTGGTATATTTCTTGGCGATCGAGATGACCAGGCGCAGGTTAGCCTCGACCATTTCCTTCTTGGCGATGCGGGCTTCGCGTTCACCCTTCTGCACCATATTGGTGACGCGGCGGAATTCACCGAGTTCGACCCCGGTGGCTTCGGCGATGCTGGCGATTTCGCGGCGGATGGTTTCCACCGTCTCGCCTTCGGCCTTGGCGAGAGCGCTCCACTTCTTGTCGATCGCGCCGACGCGCACGAGCCAGCTGTCATCCAGCTCGTTGCCCATATATTCATCGAGGAACGCCTTGCGGTTGATCTTGTGCTTGTCGGCCAGCTTCATCATCTGGCCGCCGAGCACGAGCAGGCGACGGTTCTGGGTGTAGAGCTGGTCGACCAGCAGTTCGATCTTCGAATTGTTGAAATGGATCGACTGGACGCCGCGTGTCAGTTCCTCGCGCAGCTTCTGATACTTGCGCTCATCGGCGGTCGGGAAGGCGGCATTGGCGCCAAGCGCGGTCAGCCGGGTTTCCTGAAGCTTGAGAAACTTCTTGTAGGTCGCGGTAATTTCAGCGAATTTTTCCAGCGCGGCAGGCTTGAGCACTTCTTCCATCGCTGCCAGCGACAGGGTCGTGTCTTCCTCGTCGTCATCGGGAATCGCCGGCTTGCCGTCGGGGCGCATGCGCCGCTCGGTCATGCCGTCTTCTTCATCGGGTGCCGAGTTTTCGGTCTCGGGCTCCTCGTCGTCCTTAAACTGGACAGTGGGCAGGCCGCTGCCATCCTTGTCCTCGCCATCCTCGTCGGTGGCGGCTTCGGCCGGATCCTTGGCGAGCATCGCTTCGAGATCGAGGATCTCGCGCAGCTGCATGCGGCCTTCGTTCAGCGCATTCGACCAGTCGATCATCGCGGTGAAGGTCATCGGGCTTTCGCACAGCCCGGCGATCATCGTGTTGCGGCCGGCCTCGATGCGCTTGGCGATGGCGATTTCGCCTTCGCGGCTGAGCAGTTCGACCGCGCCCATCTCGCGCAGGTACATCCGCACCGGATCATCGGTACGATCGAGCGGCGCCTTGACGACCGGGGCGGCTGGCGCAGTGCCAAGATCGCCTTCGACGGCTTCGGGTTCATCCTCGTCATCTTCGGCGCGCGCGGTTTCGGCCGGATCATCGGCGGGTTCATCATTCTCGATGATGTTGATGCCCATTTCCGACAGCGCCGACATGATGTCTTCGATCTGTTCGGACGACATCTGGTCCTGGGGCAAGGCCTCGTTCAGCTCGTCATAGGTGATGTAGCCGCGCTTCTTGGCGCGAGCGAGCAGCTTCTTGACCGAGGCTTCATTGAGATCGAGCAGCGGCGCGTCCTTGGCGTCCACGCTTTCCGTATCGGAACCATTAGCGGCGCCGGTTCCGTTCGCTTTTGCCATGCTTGTTCTTCCCTTGTCGTCAGGCGTCCGGCGCGCGAATCGCGGACGGCTATGACGGCGAATTATAACCGTCTAGTCATCCCGCAACGATTCCGCCAGTCGCATCATCGCCGCATCGATCTCAACCCGCTCTGCCAGCAACAATTGCTGGTGCCGGAAATCCACCTCATCAAGGCTCGACCGCAGCCGTGCCGTTGCCAATGCCAGTTCGGTTTCGATCCGCGCCCGCGCCGCAATGGTTTCCACCATCATGCCGAAATCGCGCGATGCCGTCGCCAACACCGTATCGACCCGCGTGAACGAAAATCGCAACCGGTTGCCAGTGACGGCGGCCTGCGCAACATCGCCAAGTCCTAGGGTTTCCAGATTGTGCTTCAGCCCGGCGCTTTCAAGGTCAGGCGCCACCGCCAGCGCGGCCAGCATGGCATCGCGCAAGCCCGATTGGCGCGGATCGGCGATCGGCAGCGCCGACAGCGCCTCGCCGTGCTGGTCGGCGAGTCGCGGGTGGACGAGAAGACCCAACAGCAGCGCGCCAATCTCGCCACTGCCGCTGCCGCCGGCACGGGCGCGCAGCGCGGCCGAGGCGCCGGCCAGGGGCGGCTGATATTTGCCGCCGGGCACATAGGCACGGCGCGGTCGCTCGGGGCGTGCGAGATACAACGCATCGAAACGCGCCGAAAAATCCGCGGCGTAAAGCGCCTTGATCGACGCATCGGCAATACTGTCGGCATGGGCACGCAGCCGCTGGCGAACCGCAGCGCGGCGTTCTGGCGTGGTCGCCTCGATGCCATCGGTTTCGCTGCGCCAGAGCAGGTCGATGAGCGGGATGGCAGCCGACAGCACAGTTTCGAACGCCGCCGCGCCGCCGCGCTTGACGAGATCATCGGGGTCTTCGCCCGGCGGCAGCGTCGCGATGAGCAGCGATTTGCCCGGCATGAGCAAGGGCAGGGCGCGCACGGCCGCCCGCAGCGCGGCGCGTTGCCCGGCGCCATCGCCGTCGAAACACAGGATCGGTTCGTCGACGAGCCGCCACGCCAATTGCAACTGCGTCTCGGTCATCGCCGTGCCGAGCGGCGCTACCAGTTCGGTGATGCCGGCGCCGGCAACACCAATGACGTCCATATAGCCTTCGACGACGACCAGCCGACCGGACTTGCGCGCCACCGGCCCGGCGCGATCGAGATTGTAGAGCAGCCGGCCTTTGTCGAAGAGCGGCCCATCGGCGGAATTGAGATATTTCGGCTGCACATCGCCGAGCGCCCGCCCGCCGAAACCGACCACTCGCCCGCGCCGGTCGCGGATCGGGAACATCAGGCGGCCGCGGAAACGATCATAGGTTTCGCCGCTGTCGGTACGGCCGATCAACCCGGCTTCGAACAGCTTTTCCTCGCCCGCGTCCTTGAGCATGGTTTTCAGTGCGCTGCGCGAATCGGGCGAATAGCCCAGGCCGAAATCGGCGATCTGTTTGGCCGTGACACCGCGCCGGTCGAGATAGGCGCGCGCTTCGGTGCCGGCCGGGCTTTTCAATTGCAGCTGGAACCATTCGGCGGCGCGCTGCGCGAGCGATTGCAGGCCCTCGGCAACCTCGGCCTTGACCCGGCCCTCCGGGCTGTCGGCGGGCACGTCCATGCCGGCCTGGGCGGCGAGCTGCTTGACGGCGTCGACGAAACCCATGCCCTCCTGGTCGGTGAGGAAGCGGATGACGTCGCCATGCGCGCCGCAGCCGAAGCAATGGTAGAAACCCTTGTCGTCATTGACGTAAAAGCTGGGGGTTTTTTCATTGTGGAACGGGCAGCAACCTTTCCATTCGCGCCCGGCGCGGGTCAGCTTCACCCGCCGGCCGATGACCGGCGACAGCGGCACGCGAGCGCGCAATTCGTCGAGAAAGGCGGGAGAGAGGGTCATCAACCGGCGTTCTAGCCGCCGCTGATGGGATTTGCGACCCGTCTAGAGCGCGCCTTGTTCGGGTGATCCTTCTTCCTTCTCCGATCCCGTTCCGGGAAGGGAGAAACTAAGGCTGCCCCTCCCGTTCCGGGAGGGGAGCAGAAAGAAGTTACCCCGCCAACGCAGCCTTCACCATCCCACCCGCGGCCCCCATATCGAGCTGCCCAGCAAAACGTTCCTTCACCGCGGCCATCACCTTGCCCATGTCCTTGACGCTCGTCGCCCCGAGCTCGCTTACCAGCGCGGCAATCGCCGCCTTCGCATCCTCCACCGACATCTGCGCCGGCATGAAGCTTTCGATGATGGCCAGTTCGGCGCGTTCGGCATCGGCCAGTTCGGGGCGGTTGCCCTGGACGAACATCTCGATCGATTCGCGGCGCTGCTTGGCCATTTTGGAAAGCACTTCGGCGACCAGCACATCATCATCGGCCGGCGGCGTGCCGGTGCGCAGCTCGATGTCGCGGTTTTTCAGTGCCGACGAAATCAGCCGCAGTGTGCCGGTCCGCGCCGAATCGCCGGCCTTCATCGAAGTGATCGTCGCCGTCTTGATATCGTCTCGCAGCATCTGGATATTCCTGATTGGTCAAAGACCGACTCTAGCCGTTCGGGCGCGGAAAGAATAGATTGACGGGGTCGATTCCCCCCCCTAACTCGCCAGCCGTTTGCATCGAGAACGACCGCCACCCCAAGCAGAGAAGAGGACCAGAAATGGCCGTAGCGCCCGCGCCCGCCCAACCGAAAGGCGCGACCGGCGTTCTGGTCCTGACCGATGGTTCGATCGTCTGGGGAAAGGGCTTCGGCGCCGAAGGGGTTGCCGTCGGCGAAGTCTGTTTCAACACCGAGATGACGGGCTATCAGGAGGTGATTTCGGATCCCTCCTATGCCGGGCAGATCATCACCTTCACCTTTCCGCATATCGGCAACACCGGCGCCAATCAGGACGATATCGAATCGGCCAACCCGCACGCGCTCGGCTGCGTAGTGCGCGAACCGGTCACGCCCGCGGCGTCGTTCCGGTCGACGCGCAATTTCGATGACTGGATGCGCGCCTGGGGGCGTATCGGGATTTCAGGCGTCGATACCCGCGCGCTGACCAAGCGCATCCGCATGGGCGGCGCGCCCAATGCTGCCATCGCGCACAACCGCGCCGGCAAGTTCGATCTCAAGAAGCTGCTCGGCCAGGCCAAGGGCTGGCCGGGGCTGGAGGGCATGGACCTCGCCTCGGTGATCTCGACCACCCAGAATTATGGCTGGGACGATGGCCTGTGGACGCTGCAGAACGGCTATGCCGTGCACAGCGCCAAAAAGAACGGCCCCCACGTCGTCGCCATCGATTACGGCATGAAGCGCAACATCCTGCGCAACCTCGTCGCTGCCGGGGCGCGGGTGACGGTGGTGCCGGCGATGGCGAGCTATGACGAGATCATGAGTTTGAAGCCCGATGGCATCTTCCTGTCGAATGGCCCGGGCGACCCAGCGGCGACGGGGCTTTACGCCGTGCCGGTCATCCAGAAGCTGCTCAACGGCGGCATTCCGCTGTTCGGCATCTGCCTTGGCCACCAGCTGCTCGGGCTGGCTGTGGGGGCAAAGACCATCAAGATGCAGCAGGGCCACCGCGGCGCCAACCACCCGGTCAAGCGGCTTGACGATGGCCGGGTCGAGATCACCTCGATGAACCATGGTTTTGCGGTCGAGACCGAAACCCTGCCGGCGACGGCGCGGCCGACGCACATTTCGCTGTTCGACGGCTCGCTCGCTGGGCTCGAACTGACCGACAAGCCGGCGTTTTCGGTGCAATATCACCCGGAGGCGAGCCCTGGACCGCAGGACAGTATCTACCTGTTCGAAAAATTCGTTGCTTCGTTGGGCAAGACCGCATGATCGACCCCAAGCGCCTTGCCGAAGAGCTGGAAGCCAATGAGGAAGTGCTGATCGCGCTCGCCGAAAATGGCGATATCGCCGAGCTGCCGCGCACCATCGACGTGCATTTCAAGGGGCCGCAGGAGGCCATCGAAAATGTCGCCGAAGACGCGCAGGACCTCGGCTTCCGCTTCATCGATTTCGGCGAGTTCGACGATGGCGACTGGGCGGCCGATTTGCAGGTCGATGGCCCGGTCACCCGCGACGCCTTGAAGGCCCTTATTACCCGCGCGCTCGAAATCGAGATCAGCCATGGCGTCGAATTCGACGGCTGGGGCTGTGCCGCTGAAACTGGATCTGCCGAATAATGCCCAAACGCACCGACATTTCCTCCATCCTGATCATCGGCGCCGGGCCGATCATCATCGGCCAAGCCTGCGAGTTCGATTATTCGGGCACGCAGGCCGTCAAGGCGCTGAAGGCCGAGGGCTATCGCATCATCCTGGTCAATTCGAACCCGGCGACGATCATGACCGATCCCGAGCTCGCCGATGCGACCTATGTCGAGCCGATCACGCCCGCCATCGTCGCCAAGATCATCGCCAAGGAACGCCCCGATGCGGTGCTGCCGACGATGGGCGGCCAGACCGCGCTCAACACCGCACTGGCGCTGCACCGCGACGGCACGCTCGAAAAATATGGCGTCGAGCTGATCGGTGCCGATGCCGAAGCGATCGACAAGGCCGAGGACCGGCTGAAGTTCCGCGATGCGATGGACAAGATCGGGCTCGAATCGCCCAAGTCGCAGATCGCGCACAACATCGACGAAGCCATGGCGGCGCTCGATGTCGTCGGCCTGCCGACGATCATCCGCCCGAGCTTCACCATGGGCGGCACCGGCGGCGGCATCGCCTACAACAAGGAAGAATTCGTCAAGATCGTCACCGGCGGCCTCGATGCCTCGCCGACCACCGAAGTGCTGATCGAAGAATCGGTGCTCGGCTGGAAGGAATATGAGATGGAGGTGGTGCGCGACAAGGCGGACAACGCCATCATCATCTGCTCGATCGAGAATATCGACCCGATGGGCGTCCACACCGGCGATTCGATCACCGTCGCGCCGGCGCTGACGCTGACCGACAAGGAATACCAGATCATGCGCAACGCGAGCATCGCTTGCCTGCGCGAGATCGGCGTCGAAACCGGCGGCTCCAATGTGCAATTCGCGGTCAATCCCAAGGACGGCCGCCTCGTCGTCATCGAGATGAACCCGCGCGTGTCGCGCTCCTCGGCACTGGCATCGAAGGCGACGGGTTTCCCCATCGCCAAGGTCGCGGCGCTGCTCGCCGTCGGCTACACGCTCGACGAGGTGATGAACGATATCACCGGGGCGACCCCGGCATCGTTCGAACCAACGATCGATTATGTCGTTACCAAAATTCCGCGTTTCGCCTTTGAAAAATTCAAGGGTGCCGAGCCGCTGCTCTCCACCGCCATGAAGTCGGTCGGCGAAGTCATGGCGATCGGCCGCAATTTCCAGGAAAGCGTGCAAAAGGCACTGCGCGGGCTAGAAACCGGCCTGACCGGTTTCGACGAGATCGAATTCCTCGTCGGTGCCTCGCATGACGAGATCGAGGCCGAACTGTCCCGCGCCACGCCCGACCGGCTGCGGGTTGCGGCGCAAGCCCTGCGCGAGGGCATGAGTGTCGAGCGCATCCACGCGGTCGCCAAGTTCGAACCCTGGTTCCTGCGCCAGATCGAGGAGTTGGTCCAGATCGAGGCACAGATCCGTGCCGATGGCCTGCCGACCGGCCCCAACAGCCTTCGCCGCCTGAAATCCAAGGGCTTTTCCGATGCCCGGCTGGCGACGCTGACCGGCCGCACCGAAGCCGACGTCGCCGCGGCGCGCCGGGCGCTGAACGTCCGCCCGGTGTTCAAGCGCATCGACACCTGCGCCGGCGAATTCACCGCCAAGACACCGTATATGTATTCCACCTATGAAGCCCCCAGCTTCGGCACCCCCGATTGCGAGAGCGAGCCGAGCCAGGCCACCAAGGTCGTCATCCTGGGCGGCGGGCCGAACCGCATCGGGCAGGGGATCGAGTTCGATTATTGCTGCTGCCACGCCTGTTTCGCACTGGCTGACGCCGGTTATGAAACCATCATGATCAATTGCAACCCGGAAACCGTGTCGACCGATTACGACACGTCGGACCGGCTGTATTTCGAGCCGCTGACCGCCGAGGATGTGCTCGAAGTTCTCCACAAGGAGATGCAGGCCGGCAAGCTGGCCGGGGTGATCGTGCAATTGGGTGGCCAGACGCCGCTCAAGCTCGCTGGCGCGCTCGAGGCCGAGGGCATCCCCATTCTGGGCACCGCACCCGACAATATCGACCTCGCCGAGGACCGCGAACGCTTTGCCGCGCTGATCGAACAACTGGGGCTCAAGCAGCCCGAAAATGGCATCGCGCGCAGCCGTGACGAAGCCGTCGCCGTCGCCACCCGCATCGGCTACCCGGTGCTGATGCGGCCAAGCTATGTGCTCGGCGGCCGCGCCATGGAGATCGTCGACACCCAGGCGCAGCTCGATACCTATATCCGCGAGGCCGTCATCGTCTCGGGGTCCAATCCGGTGCTCATCGATCGCTATCTGCGCGATGCCATCGAAGTCGATGTCGATGCTATTGCCGATGGCGAG
>JBILPK010000336.1:0-2667 GCA_044373875.1 Polymorphobacter sp. | reverse complement strand
GGAACATGGCCTCCAGCTCGGCAAGCAGCGCCTTCTGTCGGTCCGAGCCTGGCGTGAGCTGCTGCGTGAGTCTTGAAGTCATCAGGAATTTTGCCGCCAAGAGGATGCCAAGGCCGGGATAAACCTTCCGCTGTCGCCTGCCAACCAGTGCCTTCAAACTTTACAGGTACTGATGTACCGCGTATCGTACCAATCGATACAGCTTTTTGGGTTTGATGAGTAAGACCATGTGCGAAGGTTTGCAGGCACCCACATCAGCACAGCTTTTGCTGGCGTCGCTACGCCGCCACGGCAATCGAACGGCAATCACGGTTGCCGGCCAAAGCTGGACCTATGCCGAAATCGACGAACTGTCGGACCGTCTCGCCGGCTTTCTGGCCGAGCAAGGCGTTGGCCCCGGCATTCCGGTTGCGGTTCATCTGCGCAACAGCTGCGAATATGTCATCACCGAATTTGCGATCCTGAAGCTCGCCGCAATTCGCGTCCCCTTGAACGAACAAATGGGCGTACCTGAATTGCGTTACTGCCTTGATCACAGCGGCGCCCAGGTTCTGATTACCGATTTCGAACGTCCCCGGGCGCCCGGTTTGCAAAGTGAGCCGGTCACGGTTTTCGTCGGCGCGCCATCACAAGCACCAATGGCGGCGCGGCAGTTCCACTGGACGGATGCCATGGCCGCGCAGCTTCCGTTCGAATGGCAGATTGCAATGCCCGACGACACGGCGATCATCGCCTATACGGGCGGAACGACCGGGCGCCCGAAAGGGGTTCGTCACACTTATGGCCGCATGGCGTGGAACCTGTTCTCGCACATCAACTGCCTCGACATTCGGTCCGAGGAGGTGATGCTGCTGACAACGCCGCTGCCGCATTCGTCTGGCTACCACATGGTCGCAGGCTTGCTGCAGGGCTGCCATGTCGTCATCGAGAAGCGGTTCGATCCGCAGCGGTTTTTCGATCTCTGCCGAGATGCTAACGTTACCTGGACGATGATGGTTCCGACCATGCTGTATCGGCTGCTCGATCACCCTGCCGCTGGCAGCGAGGATCACCGATCCCTCAGGACGATCGTCTACGGCGCCGCCCCGATCAATCGCGAGCGCCTCGAAGAGGGCCTCGCGAAATTCGGCAAGGTCTTTCTCCAGATCTATGGCCAAACCGAATGCCCCAACCTGATATCAACCCTGAGCAAGGACGATCACACCGATCCGGCCCTGCTCGCCTCTTGTGGTCGCGCGGTACCCTTGGTCGAATTGCGGCTGCGACCGGACGAATCCGGCGCGGGCGAGGTCGAGGTCCGCTCGCCGTACCTGCTGACCGAATACTTGGGTGATCCAACCGCGACCGAGGAGGCTCTCCATGACGGCTGGTTGAGGACCGGCGATCTCGGTCGACTTGAACGCGGCTATCTGTTCCTGGTCGACCGCGCCAAGGACATGATCATCAGCGGCGGCATGAACGTCTACTCGACCGAGGTTGAAGGAGTCCTGCGCGAACACCCGGGCGTGCGCGAAGCCGCGGTTGTCGGCATTCCGCATCCCGACTGGGGCGAAGCGGTGACGGCATTGGTGATCACGGATGTCGGCACCGTCGCCGAGGATATACGGCAATTCGCGAAGGCCCGGCTGTCCGCCTACAAGGTTCCGAAGACTGTCCACATCGTCTCTGACTTGCCGCTGACGCCGTATGGCAAGATCGACAAGCGTCGGATCCGCACCCAGCTGATGATGGAATCCGGCGCATGACCAACATGAGTGCTGCTGCTGGCTAATCGACAATCACAATTTCGAGAGCAGCCGTGCAGTCATCGTCCGTAAGGGGACCACGGTCTGACCGGCACCAATCGGCTGCGGCCCGGCCTCGACCAGGCGCTTGCAGCCGTCCGCGCCGGCGACACGCTGGTGGTGCCCAAGCTCGATCGTCTCGCCCGCTCCGTGCCTGACGCCCGCGGCATTGCCGATGAGCTCATGAAGCGCGGTGTGAAATTGCAACTGGGATCTACGGTGCATGATCCGACAGCCCCGATGGGCAAAATGTTCTTCAATATCCTGGCGACCTTCGCCGAGTTCGAGAGCGACCTCATCCGCATGCGCACACGTGAAGGCATGGCGGTGGCCAAGGCCAAGGGCAAGTTGAAGGGCAAGCAGCCGAAGCTGTCACCGATGCAAAGCCGGGAACTGCGCCGCATGTACGACACTGGCGACTATTCGATCAGCGACCTGTCGGACGTCTTCAAGGTGTCACGGCCGACGATCTACCGCACCCTCGCCCGGCAGCAAAGCGCGTCTGGGCCTTCGACCAAAGGGAAACCCGCCAGCCATGACTGATCCATAAATCCCGGAAGGATTCGAACGCCATTTCCGGCAGAGCCCGCTGACCGATCCCTGGGAGCCGCTCTACTCCAGGTGCGACGGCGAGCGTTTCCATCTCGGAATGCATGTCGACCGGCCTCCCTGCAATTCTCGCGGCAACGCCCATGGCGGATTGATCTCGGCCCTCGCCGACAATGCAATGGGCATCGCATGCGTGGCGGCATCCGTCAGCCAGGGCGGCGGGGCCGTCACCGTCCAGCTTTCAGTCGACTTCGTCGGCAGCATCGATCTGGGACAATGGCTAGAGATCATGGCCGCGCCGACCAAGTTGGGTCGCACACTGGCCTTTGCCGAA
>JBILPK010000037.1:0-22802 GCA_044373875.1 Polymorphobacter sp. | reverse complement strand
CATCCACCGAAGGCGGCAACAAATATCCCGTGTCGCGGTCGATCGGACGAAAGTTGCGCACCCCGGACCCCTTCAGCGTCGCTCGCTCACCAAGGAATCTTAGCCATCTCCCAGCGCAATGGAATCCCCAAGACCCCAAAATAGCCAATCTTAAAAATAATACGCGGTTAAGTCCGACAGGCTGCTAGCATGGTCAGGGGGCGGCCGAAAAGCCGTAGCCTGCAAAACTTGCCGACTGCCAATCCGGGTCATCCGCTGTTAAGCTCGAGGCTCGGAAAATGCAGGCGTCGCGGCGAAAGGGAATGATGATGAAATTTGCGGGCTTGGTCTCGGCGCTGATGCTGCTCGAGCCGGCGGTGACGCTGGCGCAGGCCAGGCCCCCCGCCGAACCGGCAGTCGTGGCGCCCGCCGCCCTGGCCACCGAGGTGCCCACCGCACCCGCAGTTGCGACGCCGCCACCGCTGCCGCCGGCCAAGCCGCCGACCTTTGCCGAAGACGATGTACTGGGGGCGGCCGAAGATGTTTTCGGCAAGGGCGCCGAGGGCCTGGCCGAGATCGTGCGCCGCAACTTCAAGGACCATGGCCAGCCTAATGGCTATATCGTCGGGCGCGAAGCTGGCGGTGCGATCATCTTCGGGCTGCGCTATGGCTCGGGTACGCTCTATCACAAGGTCGAAGGCCAGATGCCGGTACACTGGACCGGGCCGTCGGTGGGTTTCGACCTTGGCGGCGATGGCTCCAAGGTATTTGCGCTGGTCTACAACCTCAACAATACCGAGGATCTGTTCCGGCGCTACCCGGCCGCCGAGGGCAAGGCCTATCTCATCGGCGGGTTCGCCGCCAATTATCTCCAGCGCGACGATGTCGTCATCGTGCCGATCAAGCTGGGGGTCGGCTGGCGGCTGGGGATCAACGCCGGCTATCTGAAATTCTCGAAAAAGGGCAAGGTTTCTCCCTTCTAGGGTCGATTGCCGCAAGCCGGCTCCGGCCCGCTCCCTCCGCCCGGCCACCCAAGTCATTATGCTGAACGGGTGGCCGGGCGGAGGGAGCGGGCCGGAACCGGCTGCGCTTAAACGCAATCGATTTCAGCCCTTCAGTTGCCCGAGCAGTGGCTGGCCGGCCTGCAACCGGGCGATGTTGTCGATCAGCCGGCCAAAGACCCGCTGCGAGGTTTCGGGGCAGCTCCATGAGATGTGCGGGGTCACCCGAGCGCGCTTGTGGCCGATCAGCCAATGGCCGGCGGGCAGCGGCTCGGGTTCCGTGACATCGAGCGAAGCCCAGAGCCGGTCCTTGTCGAATTCGGCTTTCAAGGCATCATCGTCGATGATCGCGCCGCGGGCGATGTTGATGATGTGCGCCTGCGGCTTCATCCGCCCGAGAAAATCGGCACCGACCAGCCCGCGGGTGTTGGCGTCGATCGGCGCGGCAAGCACCAGATGGTCGGCCCGCGCCGCCAGCTCGACGAGCGGCACCAGCGTCACATCGGGATCGGGCGACGGCGCATCCGAATGGCGCGTCGCGATGATCTTCATGTCGAACGCCTTGGCATAGCGTACCACCTGCAACGCGATCGAGCCGAGCCCGAGCAGGCCGAGGGTCCGCCCGGCCAGCGACCCTAGCGGCCGGTTGATCATGGCGTTGCGGTCGGGCCAGCCATCGCCGGGTTGCAGAGTGACGTCGACCAGCCTCTTGGCCTGGGCGAGCATCACCGCCAGCACATATTCCGCGATGGGGATGGAGTTGGTGCCCGAGGCGCTCGCCACCACCGGGGCTTCGAACAACCAGTCAGGATAATCGTCGAGCCCGGCGCTGGCGATCTGCACCAGCTTTGTCGTGCCGGGCCAGCCGGGCGGGCGCGGTGCATCGGCAACGGCGCGGGTATCGCCTTCGCCATGGATGACGAACAGCACATCGGCATCGACCGGCAGGTTCCAGCGATCTTCGAGCGGCACGTGCTCGGCGCTGGTCACACCCGGCAGGCCGGCGATCATTGCCGACATGGCCGGCGCGAATTGATGGACGATGCGCATGATGATTCCCCGGGGCTTTGCGCCAACCTAACGTGCTGATGGCGGTTTCGCCATCTTGTCCTACGACGCGTTCCCCCGCTATGGGACAAGGGTTCGACACGCCCTTCTCCAGGAAACCGCACGCCATGGCCGAAATCACCGTCACCACCCGCGAAGGCAAGGAAATCACGCTGGCGGCCAAGCCCGGCATGTCGGTGATGGAAATCATCCGCGACGGCGGCATCGACGAATTGCTGGCGCTGTGCGGCGGCTGCTGCTCGTGCGCGACCTGCCATGTCTATGTCGATGCAGGCGATGCCGGGACCGCCGGTGCCGATGAAGCCGATCTGCTCGACAGCTCCGACCACAAGCAGGCCAATTCGCGGCTGTCGTGCCAGATTGCTTTCACGGCCGCGCTCGATGGCCTGAAGGTCACCATCGCGCCGGAAGATTGATAGGGGTGCCGTCGGCCGGATCCGCGCTGCCCGCGCCGATCGCGGCGGCCTTTGCCGGGCAGGCTGAATTCTGCCGGATGTTTGCGGCCCCGTTGACCGCGGCAGTGTGCGACGCTGCCGTCGTCGCGCTCGACAGCAGCAGCGCGACCGGCCGCGCCGTCTTCGGCTGGCCGGATGATGCCGTCGCCGATGCCCTGATGATGCGGTTCACCGGTGGCTGCAACGCGTTGGTGCGCGCCGGGCGTGCGCCTGAATTGGCGATGCTGTATCCGCCCGCTGCGTTGCCGCCGGCGGCCGTGCTGGCCGATGCGCTGCGAACCGTGCTGGCCGATCCGGTGCGTGATGCCGAACTGTGCGGCTGGCTGGCGGGGCCGCCGCAAACCAACGAAGTGGCGCGATCGGGCGTGCTGATGCCCGGGTTGATGGTAATTGCCGCCACGACCGGCCTGCCGCTGCGCCTCTTCGAACTCGGCTGCAGCGCCGGGCTCAACCTCAATCTCGATCGTTTTGGTTATGATCTTGGCGGTCAGCCGGCGGGCGATCCTGGCGCGCCGGTGCGCTTGCAGCCGACATGGGACGGCCCGCCGCCACCTGCCGCGGTGGTTCGGGTGGCCGCGCGGCGCGGTACCGATATCAACCCGCTCGACATTTCCGACGCCCGGGTGCGCGAACGCCTGCTCGCCTATGTCTGGCCCGACCAGCCCGAACGCGTGGCGCGCGCCGAAGCGGCGATTGCGCTCGCCGAAAACCTGCCGCCGCCGATCGACCGGGCCGATGCCGCCGATTGGCTGGAAGCGCAGGTTGCTCCCCAGCCGGGCACGGTGGCGGTGGTCTTCCATTCGATCGCTTTTCAGTATTTTCCGCCGGCCACAAAGGCGCGCATTGCCGCCCATATGGCGGCGCAGGGTGACAGAGCGGCGGCGGCGGCACCGCTGGCCTGGTTGCGCTACGAGATGGACGATGCCAGCGTTGCGGGGTTGCCGACTCTGCGGCTGACGTTGTGGCGCGGTGGTGCGCCCGACGAACATTTGCTCGCGCACGCGCATCCGCATGGGAGCTTTGTGCAATGGCACGGCTGATACTCGCTTCGGCCAGCCCGCGCCGGGTGGAATTGCTGGCCCGGCTCGGGATCGTGCCCGACGCCATCGACCCGGCCGATATCGACGAGGCTCCCGGCAAGGCCGAAACGCCGCGCGCCCATGCCGAACGGCTGGCGCTGGAAAAATGCGCCATTGTCGCGGCGCGCCACCCGGGTGCGCTGGTGCTCGCCGCCGATACGGTTGTCGGCGTCGGCCGCCGCATCCTGCCCAAGGCCGAGGACGAAGCGACGGCGCGCGCCTGCCTGGCGCTGCTGTCGGGGCGCCGGCACCGGGTGGTGACCGCAGTGGCGCTTGCCGATCCGCACGGACGTATCCGCCAGCGCACCAGCGAAACCATCGTCACCTTCCAGCGGCTCGACAGCGCTGCCATCGCCGCGCTGATCGCGGCGGGGGACTGGCACGGCAAGGCCGGGGGTTATGCGCTTCAGGGCAGCGCCGAGGCCTATGTGCGCTGGTTGTCGGGTAGTTGGTCGGGCGTTGTCGGCCTGCCGCTCGCCGAAACCCGGGCGTTGCTGGCGGCGGCGGCATGAGCACCGAAATCCTTGTCGAGCGCGGCATCGGCGCGTCCCGGGCATTGGTCGTCGATGGCGGCGTGGTCGTGGCGGCGCATTTCGAACGCGATGACGACGGCCCGGCGGCGGGCGCGGTGCATGTCGCGCGGCTGACCAAGATCCTTGAACCCGGGCGGCGCGGCATCATGCGGCTCGGCGATCATGAAGGGCTGGTCGAGCCTTTGCCCTATTGCCCGGAAGGCGGACTTTTGCGGGTCGAAGTCACCCGCGCCGCGCTGCACGAAGCCGGGCGGCCCCGGCTGGCCAAACTGCGGAACATCGAAGGCGATGCCGTGGTCGAAGGTGAAGTGCGCGCCGGGCCGGACCTGGCGGCGCGGCTGGCGGGGCAGGGGCGGCTGGTCCGCCTGTCGGGCATCGGGGAGGACCGGCTGGAGGCCGCCGGCTGGAGCGAGACGGTCGAGGCGGCGCGCAGCGGCCATGTGGCGTTTGCCGGCGGGCTGCTGACCATCAGCCCGACGCCTGCAATGACGGTGATCGACATCGACGGCCCCGGCGACCCCGAAGCGCTGGCGCTGGCAGCCGCCGGCGCGGTGGCGGCGGCCATCGCGCGTTTCGACATCCAGGGTTCGATCGGCATCGATTTCCCGACGCTTGAAGGCAAGGCGGCGCGGGCGCGGATCGGCGAACTGCTCGATGCCGCGCTGCCGGCGCCGTTCGAACGCACCGCGGTCAACGGCTGGGGCTTTGTCCAGATCGTGCGGCCGCGGCGGCGCGCCGGTTTCGTCGAGGCGGTACGCGCGCCGGGGTTTGCCGCCCTGGAGCTGCTGCGCCGCGCCGCGCGCAGTGGCGCCGGCAACCGCACGCTGGCGGCGCATCCGGCGGTGATCGGCTGGCTCGAGCGCCATCCGGCACTGGTCGCCGAACTGGCGCGTGGCGTGGGCGGCGACATTGCCTTGCATGCCGACCCGGCGCTGGCCATGGTGGCAGGCGATGTCCATGGTTGAAAAAACGCCCGAAAAAGCCTGCGCCTTTTGCGGCAAGGGGCCCCGCGTGCCGGCCTATGCGCCGTTTTGCTCCCCGGGTTGCCAGGATCGCGACCTGCTCCAATGGATGCGCGGCGGCTATGCCTTGCCGGCAAGCGACAATGAAGATGAACTTTCCGACATCGGGCGTCTGGACAACAGTGAAATGGAAGGCTAGACGCCTGCCTCCGCACCGGCTTACCCCGCCGGCTGCATGATGGGCCCGGGTAGCTCAGGGGTAGAGCAGGGGATTGAAAATCCCCGTGTCGGTGGTTCAAATCCGCCCCCGGGCACCACCTCGCCAGCGATAAGCCCGAAATCGGGTGCGTGATTGGCCTTGCCGGATTTTCCGATATCGTCACCCCTGGCAACGGCGGTCACATTTCCCGTTTCCCCGGGCGCGGCGCTTGTTGATTGGTCGCGATGCCCCGTGGCTGTCGGAACGCGGCCTGGAACCTTGCACAATGTTGCCAGACCATCGAAGATGCGCTGTGCATGGTGACGCAGGCGGTTCTGCCCGTCGCCGCCGGCATTCTTGAAAGCGCCCGATGCTGAAGCCGTTTCTGTCCCTGGTGTCCCTGCTGATGATGACGACGACCGCTGCCGCCGAACTACCGCGCGTCCGGGCCCGGGCGCTGGGCGTAGCGCCGGGGATCTTGCAGCCGGGGCCGCTCAACTCCATCACCGATGTTGCCGGTGTCGCGGTCGGCCAGTTGACGCGGATCGAAGGTGGCGATGTGCGAACCGGCGTTACCGCCATCCTGGCGCATGTCGGCAACCTGTTCCAGGACAAGGTGCCGGCCGGTGTCGCCGTGGCGAATGGTTTCGGCAAGCTGACCGGGACGACCCAGATTATTGAGCTCGGCGAGATCGAAACCCCCATCATTCTCACCAATACGCTTTCGGTTCCGCAAGCGGCCGATGCGTTGATCGCTTGGACGCTGGCCCAGCCGGGGAACGAGGCGGTCGCCTCGGTCAACCCGGTTGTCGGCGAAACCAACGACAGTCGCCTCAACAATATCCGCAAGCGGGTGATCACGCGCGACGATGTGCTTGCCGCCATCGCCGCGGCCGCGACGGGTGCCGTGGCCGAAGGCGCGGTCGGTGCCGGCACCGGGACCGTGGCCTTTGGCTGGAAAGGCGGCATCGGCACCAGTTCGCGCGTTGTTCCGGCGGCGAGCGCAAGTTACCGCGTCGGGGTGCTTGTCCAGACCAACTATGGCGGCAGCCTGAGGGTTCTTGGCACCGAGATCGGCAATGCACAGCGCCCCGTCGGGGCGCCGCCGATGACACGGTCGAGCAGCGCCGACGGTTCGATCATGATCATCCTGGCGACGGACGCCCCGCTGAGTGACCGCAATCTCAAGCGCCTGGCCGAACGCAGTTTTGCGGGATTGGCGAGAACAGGGTCCGCCTTTTCAAACGGGTCGGGCGACTATGCCCTGGCTTTTTCGACGGCCGCTTCGGTGCGCCGCACGCCGCAGCGCCGCGCCACCGCGAGCGCCACCGAAAACGTCCCCAACGACAGCATGTCGGCGCTGTTCG
This sequence comes from Polymorphobacter sp., assembly GCA_044373875.1. Classification (GTDB taxonomy): domain Bacteria; phylum Pseudomonadota; class Alphaproteobacteria; order Sphingomonadales; family Sphingomonadaceae; genus Sandarakinorhabdus. Next base: position 16,159 of record JBILPK010000037.1, on the reverse strand, counting down.
TCGCGGCTGCCGATGCGACCGAAGAAGCCATCTACAATTCGCTGTTCATGGCGACCTCGATGACGGGGCGCGACAGCAACGGCGACGCCGTTGTGGTAGATGCCGTTCCGATCGAAACGATCCGGCGCCTGTTGCCGCAGCGGCCGTGAACGTGCCCGCGCCGGCCATGACATCGCTTCGATCCTGAAATCCGGCCAGAGGGACAGTTGATGGACAGCGCGGCAATGATCGAACTTTCGGCAGGTGCAGCTGTTGCGGCGATGCAGTCCGGCGAGATCACGGCGCTGGATTATGCCGAGGCGCTGCTGGCGCGATGCGCTGCGGGCGCCGCGCTCAATGCCTTCATAACGCTCGACCCGGCAGCGGTGCGCGTGGCGGCTCGGGCGGCGGATGCCCATCGGGCGGCCGGCGGTGTGCTGGGTCCGCTGCACGGCCTGCCGATTCCGGTGAAGGACAGCGTCAACACCGCCGGCATCCGGACGACGGTGGGAACCGGGGCATTGCGCGGCTGGATCCCGGCGCGCGACGCCAGCACCATCGCGCGGCTGAAGGCGGCCGGCGCCATCGTGCTCGGCAAGACCAACCTCCACGAACTGTCGTTCGGCTGGACCAGCAGCAATCTGGCGTTCGGTGCCGTGCGCAACCCTTATGACCCCTCGCGCATCCCCGGTGGCTCGTCGGGCGGCACGGCGGCGGCGGTGGCGGCGCGGATGGCGCCGCTGGGCGTGGCGGAGGATACGCAAGGCTCCATCCGTGTGCCGGCAGCGCTGTGCGGTATCGCCGGCTTTCGCCCCACGACAGGTCGCTACCCGACCGATGGCACCGCGCCGATCACCCCGTTGTTCGATCAGATCGGGTCTCACGCCCGCTGCGTTGCCGACCTTGCGCTGTTCGATGCGGTGGTGAGCGGCGAAATGGCGCCGATCGCGCCGATGCCGCTGGCCGGCCTGCGGATCGGCATCGACCGCAGCTTCTTCTTTGCCGGGCTCGATGCCGAAGTGGCGGCGTTGTCCGAAACGGCGCTGGCGCGAATCGCCGCGGCCGGGGCGATAATCGTCGAGGCGCCTGTCCCGGGGTTGGGCGGGGTCGTAGCGGTGGCCATGGCGATCCAGGTGCATGATGTGGTGCCGGCGCTGGAACACTATCTGATCGATTCGGGCGCGCCCGTCGATTTCGAAACGATGTTCGCCGGCGTCAGCGCCGATGTCGCGGCCGTGTTTGCGCAGGTCGCGCTGCGCGGCGCGCCTTCGGCAATCGCCGAGGATGTCTATGCCGTTGCCCGCGACGCGGCACGGCCGGCGCTGCAACAGGCGATGGCGGCCTGGTTCGACGACAATCGCATCGACGCCATGCTGTTGCCCGCGACGATGGTCCCGGCAACGCCGGTGGGAGACCAGGGCAATGTCGAAATCGGCGGCGAATCGGTGCCCTTTGCGACCGCCATCGCCCGCAACATCACGCCGGGCAGCACTCTGGGTCTGCCGGGGCTCGTGCTGCCTTGCGGGTTGACGGCAGGCGGTCTGCCGGTCGCGATCGAGCTCGACGGGACGGCAGGCAGCGACCGCCGGCTGCTGGCGATCGGCATGGCGGTGGAGGCGGTGCTGGGGGCGCTGCCGGCACCGGTACTTCGCGGCTGATCGCCCGGCCATCGGTCCGGGCACTGCAGGTCATGCCGCGAAAGCACCCCGGGGCGCGCCGCTCGGCAACGCTCCGTTCGTGCCTTCAGCGGTCGTCGGTCGGGATCGCCATCACATCATAGCGAACATTGCCGATGAGTGCCTCACCCCTCGGCAACCAGCGCAAGCCGGTGAATGCTGCGGCCTCGTGGCGATTTACCGCATCAGTCATGTGGCTGACGGGTTCGACGCAGAAATGGTGCTTGCCCGGCGGTACATAGACGACGGTGAAGGCCAAGGTGTCGGACGGCGTGACCCCGAGCATCAATCCGGTATCGGGCCAGATCACCGCCATGCTGCCGACACGACCGGTATAGACCGTGTCGACAAGCCGGCTCGCCACCGGCTGGCCGTCCCACCAGTCCCGCGGCTGCGGACCGGTCTCGAGGCGGAGCGGCAAGCCGGTGGCGCCGGTCTGCCATTCGCCGCGATGCAGCGACCGGAAGCGGGTCCGGTCATTGCGCGGCAACCAGGGGTGCAGGCCGATCCCCGCCGGCATCGGTCGCGGATCGCAATTGGTCAGCGCGATGCGATGGGTCAGGCCATGGGGATCGAGCGTCAGCCATTGTTCGCCGCCCCAGGCCCACGGCCAATCGCCCGCCGCGACATCGAGCTTGAGGTGGCACGACGTCGCGGTCGCCGTCACCACCGTCCAGGGCAATTGCCAGGCAAGGCCGTGCAGCGGGTGGGGGTGGTCGGGATCGCGCGGGTGGTTGCGCGGCAGCGCCACGGTGCATCCAGCAGCGGTGAAACAGCCGTTCGCGATGCGATTCGAAAAGGGCAGCAGCGGAAAACACGCCAGCCCGAGCGGCGAGGCATCGTCGGGGCGCCCGATGAACATCGGGTCATCATCGGCATCAAAGCTGACGATGCCGCCGCCGCGGGCGGGTGCCACCGACAGGGACAGCATGCCGCTGCGCAGGGTGATCAGATCGGACACGCGGACGTCAGGCATTGTCCGCTTCGCCAGGGCAGCACCGGCACGCAATCACGCGCCGGTGCCCAGGTTCAGGCCGCGCGGCACACGGCGCGCGTCGATGCGGGCGGCGCACAGCGCCGCAGCGATGATGTCGAGCGCCGGGCCGGGATCGGCGCCGCCGCACAGGAAGATGTCGATGGCGGCAAAGCCGTGTTCGGGCCAGCTGTGGATCGACAGATGCGATTCGGCGAGGAGCGCGACGCCGGTGACGCCCTGGCCGGGGCCGAAATGGTGGAGTTGCAGGTTGAGCAGCGTCGCGCCAGTGGCAGCGACGGCGGCGCGCAACGCGGCCTCGATGCGCGCCGGGTCGGCAAGGCCCTGGCAGCCATGGAGATCGGCGAGGAGGTGGATGCCGAGCGCGGTCATGCGGCGAGCAGCGATTGATGCGCGATGCCGAGATGGCGGAGCGCGGCTTCGGCAGCGCTGGTGCCGCGGTAATGCGCTTCCTCGAAGATCGACAGGCCGCTGAGGTCGGAATGCGCGCCGAACAGCGGCGGCGTCGGCTGCGCGGCAGCCTGGCGCGCCGCGCCCCAGATGAAGCCCGGCACCGGCCGCAGCATGGCATGGCCCCAGCGCCAGACATCGATACGGCTGATGGCGCCGGCGAGATCGGGGTTCATGGCGAGCAGATCGGTCGAGACGATGCGCTGCCAATCGGCGAGCGGGCGGCTGACGAGCAGCGCGCGCGCCTGCGACGGGGGTAGGGTGGACAGCGGCATGTACCAGGTCAGCACGCTCGGCCCGCCGGCGCTGGCGAGCCCTTGGTGGGTGGCGACGACATAGCCCAGCGACTCGCTCGTTGCCGACACATTGTCCCACGCCAGCGCCGCGCCCGGGCCGGCGGGCAGGCGATCGACGCTGATGTTGGCGACGACCCAGGGCGCATAGGAAAAGCCGGTGGCGCTGCCTTCCCAACCGGTCACGACGTGCGCCGCGACAAAGCGCGGCAGGGCGATGATCGCGGCATCGGCGAGCACCCGGATGCAGCGGCGCGAGGCGGTATCGAGGGCGTCGATGCTGACGCCATCGGCGGTCGCGGTGACCCGGCCGGCGACATGGCCGGTATCGATGTGCCCGGCGATGCGGCGCGCCATCAGCGCCGACAAATGGCCGTTGCCGCCCGGCCAGGTCAGCACCGCATCGCCGTCGCCGTTGGCCGCTTCCCCGCGCCGCGCCGCGAAATAATGGATGCCGGTCCAGGCCGACAGGTCGCCGGGCTCGGTGCCATATTCGTCGCGGCAGACGTAGCGGATATGGGCGCGCAGTTCGGGGCTGGTAAAGCCGTGGGCATCGAGCCAGGCGGTCCAGCTCTGCCGGTCGAGCGCCAGCAGATCGGCGTCGCGCGCGCTCAGCTCCATCGGGATGGCAAAGGCCGGGCGGCCATCGCCGCCGCGCGCGTCGCGAAACCGCGCCATCGCGGCGAAAAAGCCCGCAATCTGGTCGCGATCGGCGCGGCCCAGCGCGCTGCCGGGCACTAGCCCTTCCTGCCAGCGGCCATGGCGGAACAGGCGTTCATCGGGGTCGGCGACGACCTGATACGGATCGAACACCGGACGGCCGCCCTGCCAGTCGGTGATGATGCCGAGCCGGTCGAGCAGATGCCGCACGCCGGTGGCTTCGGCATTGGGGATCGGCAGGTAATGCGCGCCGAGCGGATAGGCCGAAATGGCGTTGCGCCCCGAGCGGGCATTGCCGCCGGGCACGTCTTCGAGTTCGAGCAGGCGAAAATCGCGATAGCCCGCCTCGGCGAGCGCAAAGCCCGCCGCCAGCCCGGCGACGCCGCCGCCGATGATGGCGATGCCGGTGCGGCGGGTTTCGGCCGGGGCGGCATTGCCGAAGGGTTGCCGCAGCAGATGCCCGCGCGCCATGTCGGCGCCGCCGAGCGTGCCCGGCAGGGCGGCATCGCCTGCACAGCCGCTGCCCGCGAGCATGGCGGCACCAGCGCCGATGACGCCGCGGCGGGTCGGGCCGGCGCTCATCCTTCGTAGCGTCCCCATTCGGCATCGAAAGCGCGCACCAGCACCTGGTTGTCGAGCCGGTTCACCTCGGTCGGGCGCCGCGCCATGTCGATGGGGAAGTCGAACATCACCTGCGCTGTTGCTGCATCGAGGAAATGCAGCCCAGGCGGCAAACGCCCGGCAGCGGCGAGCGGGCGGTGCGCGGCGAGGATGAAGCCCCATTCGCCGAAGCTCGGCACATGGGCGTGATAGGCACGGGTGCTGAGCCCGGCGGCTTCGAGCGTCGTCGCGACGGTCCAATAGCTGTTCGGCGCGACCAGCGGCGACGTGCTCTGCACCACCGCGACGCCATCGGGCGCCAGCGCGCGGGCGAGCTCGTGATACAGGCTGACCGTGTAGAGCTTGCCGACCGAAAAGCTCGTTGGATCGGGGAAATCGACGATGATCGCATCGAATTGCCGACGGTTGGCGCGCAGCCAGACAAAGGCATCGGCGTTGATGACGGTGACGCGCTTGTCGCTCAGCGACCCGCGGTTGAGCGGGGTCAGCATGGCGCTGCGCGCAAACAACCGGGTCATCGCCGGATCGAGATCGACGAGCGTCACTGCCTCGACGCCGCGATGCTTGAGGACTTCGCGCACGGCGAGGCCATCGCCGCCGCCGAGCACCAGCACCCGTGCTGGCCGTGCCACCCGCCCCAACGCCGGATGCACCAGCGCCTCGTGATAGCGATATTCGTCGCGCGACGAAAATTGCAGATTGCCGTTGAGATAGAGCCGCAGATCGCCGCCCGCCTTGGTTAGCACGATGCGTTGATAGGGGGTGGCATCGGCATAGATCACCGGCGCCTGATAGGCGGCGACCTCGGCGAGGCGTTGCAACCGCTCGGCACCGAACAGCCCGGCGACAAGCGCGGCAATGACGACCAGCGCCGCAATTGTCTCGCGCCGCAGTTTCTGCCCCGGCGGCAGTTTCAGCAGCAACCCCAGCGCCACCGCGACATTGGCCAGCCCGAACACCAGCCCGGTGCGGATCAGCCCGAGATAGGGCACGAGCACCAGCGGGAAGAGCAGCGAGGCGGCGAGCGCGCCGATATAATCGAACGTCAGCACCTTGGAGACGAGATCGCCGAACTCGAGCTTGTCCTTCAGGAGCCGCATCAGCAGCGGTACTTCCAGCCCGACCAGCGTGCCGATGGCCAGCACGATCCCATAGAGCGGCAGCCGGAAATCGGCGACGCGATCGAACAGCAGGAAGAGCAACGCCGCCGAAAAGCCGCCGATGACGGCGATGAGGATCTCGACGCGGATGAACACGGCGAGCTCGTCGCGCTTCACCCCGCGCGACAGCCAGGCGCCCATGCCCATCGCGAACAGATAGCTGCCGATGACGGTGGAAAATTGAGTGACGCTGTCGCCGAGCAGGTAGCTCGCCAGCGTGCCGGCGAGGAGTTCGTAGACCAGCCCGCAGGTCGCAACGACAAAGGCCGAAAACAAAAGGACCGGGCCGACACGCGCAAGAGGGTCGGCGCCGGTCGGATCACCCATGAATGGCGCTGCCGATGATTATGGCGAGCGCGATGGCGATGGCGCCGGCCATCACCGCCAGCGCGATATTGTGCTTTTCGGCGATTTCCTTCCAAATATCGACCGGCGTCAGCCAGTCCCACAGCCGGAAACCGACGACGAAGATCGTGATGCCGAGAACGGCGTAGAGAATGGTCGATCCGAAAACGGTCATGGTCAGCATGGTGTTTTCCCCTTCATTTATGCCGTGGCCCGCCGCCGGCGCGGACGAAGACGCCGCCACCACCACCGCCGCTGCGCCCGTCGGCAAAGGGCGACCAGGCGCTGTAGGTGCCGATGGCGAACAGGACGACGACCAGCGCCGTCCAGGCGATGAACCAGAAATGCCGGAAGATCATCAATCATCCTCCGTGTTGAAATAGACCAGCCACTGCCAGCCGGGCAGCAGCCATATCAGCAGCAGCGCCAGCCATAGATTGCCCGAAATGCTGGCATCGCGGCTGACGGTGATGTTCACCGGAGTCGGGGGCGCGAGAAATTCCGGCGGTGGCTCGAAGTAACCGCGCGCCGGCCATTTGTGCGCGCTCGCCTCGACGATCACGTCATAGCTGCCGCGCGGCAGGCTGGCGAAATGGATCGTGCGGTTCGCGTCGCCTTCGCTCCAGCGGCCATCGGAGTCGGTGCCGGAATAGCGCTCGACGACGGTATAGGCCTCGAAGCGTTCCTGCGTCTTGCGATCGACCAGCGCGACATCGAGATCGACCCAGGCGTTGTCGAGATCGGCGCGGGTGGTCACCGCGACGATGCTGCGCCGGCGCTGCAGGCTGACGACGCCGATGGTTTCGGTCAGCACCGGACCGTCGGGCACTGGCATCAGATCGGTGTTGATGACCTGTTGCTCGCCGGGGCCGATAACGCTGATGAAAAGCATGATGACGGTGGCGATCAGCGCGATCAGCGTCTTGGCGAGGGGGGCTTCGCGGCTGCCATGGTGCCGCGACGCCGGCATTTCGGGTGGCTCGAGCCCGAACGCGCGTTCGACCACCCCATCGCCATGCTTGTCGAGCCGGGTCCAGGCGACTTCGGCGCCATTGGCCTCGCGTGACAGCATGGCATCGCCGGGGCCGTCGAAATCGACCACCGAAACGGTTTCGCCGACAGCAACGCGCCAGTAGAATTCGCCGACGACGAAATCGACCGTCGCGTCATAGCCGTCCTCGGCGCGGAAGCGGTCGCCGCCGAGCATGACATTGTTGCCGGCTTCTTCGGGCACCGCATCCATCGGCGTGCCCGACCGCCATTCGCCTTCGGCATGGACGAGGAAACGATAGCCGACCCAGGGGTTGAACAGCAGGGTCTCGTCCCAGCTGCCGCCGCCGCTGCGTTCCATATAGCCGATGGCTTCCCATTCGATGCCACCAAGCCGCCCGCGCGTGCCGAGCGGGATGCGGGCGCGCGACGTCGCGGCAAGGCTCTGGTGCAATATGGCGAGATCAGGATCGGCGGCATCGAGGCTGCTGCCGCAATTGCCGCAGACGACCGTCAGCGTGATGCCGACGGCGCGCACATTCACCGGTGCGCCGCAATTGGGGCAGATGAGGCTGCGCAATTCGGGGCCGGTCATGCGGCCCAGCCCGGCACTTGCCAGCCATCGAGCCGGCGCAGCCGCTTGGGCGCGAGTTCGCGCAGCGTCACGCCGCGGCCGGCCCAGGCGATGATGGTGTCGCCATGCCGCTGCAGGCTGGCGACGCGGCCATCGGCACTGGCGAGATCGATATTGAACAGCGTTTCGCCGGCGGGCGCGGCAAAGGGCAGTTCGCCGTCGCTGCCGGTCGCGCTGGCGGCGCGGACATCGGTGATGCGGTAGAGCGTGCCGGCCAGGCTGACAGCATCGCCCGGGGTGACGGCGCCTCCGGCGGCGAGCGCGGCGATGGCCGGATCATCGGGCAGCGGTTCGACACCGCGCAGCATCGCCAGCCGGCCCATCGCTTCGGCGAGCCAGCCCTGGCTGCCATCGGCGAACAGCGCCAGCCATTCTGTCCATTGCCCGCCGACAAGGCCGGCATTGTCGCGCCATTCCCAGCCGATCCGGCCGATCAGTTCGAACGGCTGGTCGTCGAAACGCCCGGTCACGCCCAATTGCAGCGCGGTCAGCGTTTCGGGGACATGCGCCGCCAGCCCGGCAAGGGTCAGCGTCTCGTCGCGGCGCAGCACACTGCTGCGGCAGAAGTCGCAGACCACCACTGGCAGCGCACCGCTGCGAAACGAAATGGGCGCCCCGCAACTGGGGCAAGCGCCGTTCAGCACCGGATCAACCGATTTTGGCGAGCAGGGCGGCCTTTTTGGCGTCGAATTCGGCCTGGGTCAGCGCGCCGGCGGTCATCAGCCCGTGCAGCTTGGCAATGAGGGCGAAGGGGTCTTCGGCCGGTGTCGCTGGCGTGGCGGGCGTTGCTGCCGGGCCGGTGCCCATCGCGGCGCCGATCGCCATGCCGGCGGCGGCACTGGCGCCGATGCCGGCGACGCCGCCGGGGTTGGCGGCGGCGATCGAGATGCTGTCGGCGGCCTGGAAGCGGGCATAGTCATCGACATTGCCGAGCGCGCGCATGGCGCTGGCCTTGTCGATGGCGGCCTGGACTTCGTCGGGAAGCGACAGGCTTTCGACCTGGAAGCCGGTGAGCACGAGGCCGAGCGCGGCAAAGCCCGGCGCGATCGCGTCCTTCAGCGCGTCCGACAGCGCCGTCTGGTTGGCCGCCATGTCGAGAAAGGCGACATCGTCACTGCCCAGCCGGGTGGCAAAGGCGGTGAGGATGAGGGCGCGCAACTGCGGTTCGATATCATCGACGGTGAAGCGTTCGAGCGAGCCGACCAGCTTGCTCCAGAACATATCGACGTCGCCGACGGCAAAGCTGTAGCGGCCGAAGGCGCGCAGCCGCAGCGTACCGAAATCCTTGTCGCGCAGGGTGATCGGCTGGGCGGTGCCCCATTTGCGGTCGACCTGCTGGCGCAGCGAGAAATAGAACACGTCGGACTTGAACGGTGCGGCAAAGCCCTTGTCCCAATTGGCCAGCGAGGTCAGCAGCGGCAGGTTCGAGGTGTCGAGCGTGTGCAGCCCCGGCCCGAAATGATCGGCGAGCCGGCCCTCGGTCATGAACACCGCGGCCTGGCCCTCGCGCACCGTCAGTTGCGCGCCATGCTGGATTTCGCGATCGGCAATCGGGTAGCGCAGCGCCAGCACGCCGGGTTCGTCGGTCCAGTCGATGACATCGATGAACTGTTTCGAAAAGAAACTTCCGAGTCCCATGGTGCACCCCTGCAAGATGAAAAACAGGTAATTGCGAGCCGGTCATTTGCAAGCAGCTTCGGCGCCGAAATCGGCCGGGCTGGCCAGATTGGCAGCGTGACAAGCCGGGCGCGGCGCGGCACGATGGGCCATCGCCGCTCGTGGCGGTACCACTGGGGAAAGCTCGCGATGTTTTCGCATATCATGGTCGGCACCAACGATCTCGACCGCGCCAAGACGTTTTACGACGCACTGCTCGCCACGCTCGGCGCCGGGCCGGCGATGGTCGATGGCCACCGCATTTTCTACATGACGCCGACCGGCATTTTTTCGGTTTCGAAGCCGATCAACGGCGAACCGGCGACCTTCGGCAATGGTGGGACAGTCGGTTTTGCCGCGTCATCGCCCGAACAGGCCGATGCTTGGCACGCCGCTGGCGTCGCCAATGGCGGCACGACCTGTGAAGACCTGCCCGGCGTGCGCACCGGCGGCATGGGCAGCCTGTATCTCGCCTATCTGCGCGACCCCGATGGCAACAAGCTGTGCGCGCTGCACCGCATGTGATCAGCTGAAGGCAAGGCCCAGCGCGTGCGACAAATCGTCGAGCGCCTGGGCCTCGCTCGTCACCTTGATCGCCGTCATGCCGAGCATGGCGGCGGGTTTGCAGTTGATGCCGAGGTCGTCGAGATAGACGCATTCGGCCGGCGCGACATGGATCGTGTCGCACATCAGCTGGTAGATGCGCGGGTCGGGCTTCCGGATCCCCGCCTTCGAACTTTCGATGACATGGTCGAAACGTGCCAGGATGGCGGCCACCGCGGCGGTCTTGGCCGGGTCGCGGGTCATGCCGGCGCCGTCGCCGACGCGGGCATTGTTGGTGATGCAGCCGAGTTTCAGCCCGGCGGCGCGGCAGGCATCGAGCGCCGCCACCATGCGCGGGCGGATGTCGCCCGCCAGCAGCGCCAATACCTCGGCACCGCGAATATCATGGCCCAGCGCCGCCGCCTCGGAGGCAAAGGCGGTATCGAAACCATCGGCATCGAGCTCGTCGCGCTCGAGCCGGGCCCAGGCGTTGCGGTCGGGGTCGATGCTGTTGATGCGGCGGATGATGTTGGCCGGCAGGCCGCGCTCGGCCTCGTGGCGGTTGAAGGCGTCGAAGGGCGATGTCGTGATGACCCCGCCGAAATCCCACAAAACCGCCGTGATCGTCATGCGCGCCTGATCCCCGTTATCTGCACCCGCCTCGCTACGCGGCAAAGCGCCGCTGCGCCAGCCATGCCGCTGAAAATGCGCTCGGTCGGGCCGTATGTGCAGTGCAACAAGCCTTGCACATAATAAGCATGTACATTAAATCCTCCGCCATGAATGACAGCGTTGCCTTGCTCGTCGCCGATTCGTCGCGGTTCTTCCGCCGGCGCTTCGATGCGCGCGCCCGCCGGATCGGGGTCAGCCGCGCGCAATGGCAGGTGCTGTTCGCGCTGTCGCGCAACCAGGGCATCAACCAGGCCGGGCTCGCCGAAGCATTGGATGTCGAAACCATCACCGTCGGCCGCATGGTCGACCGGCTTGCCGATGCCGGGCTGGTCGAACGCCGCGCCGACCCCGCCGACCGCCGCGCCTGGCGCCTGCACCTGACCGATCGCGCGCATCCGATTCTCGAGGAACTGCGCAGCGTCGGCGAAGTCGTGATGGCCGAGGCACTGGCCGGCTTTTCGCCCGCCGAGCTTGAAACCCTGGGCGCGCTGCTCACCCGGCTGCGCAGCAACCTGTCGCCGCGCGGCGATGTCGAACCCGCGCCCGCCCCCCGCATGATGAGCCACCGCTGATGCACGCCATAGTCGATCGCGATTCCCTCACCAAGGCGCCGCCGCGGCGCTGGCTGCGGCCGGTGCTGATGCTTGTCGGCCCGCTGCTGGTTGCGGCGATCGGCGTCTATCTCTGGCTCGGTTCGGGCAAAAGCGTCAGCACCGACAATGCCTATGTCCAGCAGGACAAGGTGTCGATCAGCACCGATATCAATGGCCGTGTCGCCGAGGTGCTGGTGCGTGAAAGCCAGGCGGTGAAGAAGGGCGATGTGCTGATCCGCATTGCGCCACAACCCTTCCAGATCGCGCTCGACCAGGCCAATGCCGCGGTTGCCGAAGCCCGGTTGCAGGTCGCAGGGCTGCGCGAAGGCACGATCGGCAAGAATGCCGATGTCGTCGGCAAGCGCGAGGCGGTGGCCTTTGCCCGCATCGACCTGCAACGCCAGCAGGACCTGTTGAAGAAAGGCTTTACCACCCGCGCCCGGCTGCAGGTCGCCGAACACGCGCTCAACCAGGCCGAAAGCGATCTGGCCAGCGCGCTGTCGGCGGCTGCCGGCGCGCGCACCGCCGCCAATTACAGCGGCACCCATCCGCTCGTTCTCGCCGCGCTGGCGCAGCGCGACCGCGCAGCGCTCGACATGGCACGCACCGTGGTGCGCGCGCCGGCCGATGGCATCGCCAGCCAGACCGACAAGGTCCAGCCCGGCCAGATGATCATTGCCGGCATGCCGACGCTGTCGCTGGTCATCAGCGATCGCCGCTATGTCGAAGCCAATTTCAAGGAAACCGACCTTGAAAAGATGCGGATCGGGCAAACCGCGACGATCGCGCTCGATGCCTATCCGTCGCAACCGTTGAAAGGCCATGTCGAAAGCATCGGCGCCGGGACGGGGAGCGAATTTTCGGTGCTGCCGGCGCAAAATGCCACCGGCAACTGGGTCAAGGTCGTCCAGCGCGTGCCGGTGCGGATCGCCATCGACAGTGCCGATGTCCCGCTCATCGCCGGCCTGTCGGCGACGGTGAAGATCAAGACCAAGCCCTAGGGATGGCGAGCGCCAGCCTTGCCGCTGCCCCCGAAGACGGGGCGGTCAATCGCCTTGCCATTACCGCCGTGGTCATCCTCGCGTCGTTCATGACGGTGCTCGATTCGACCATCGCCAATGTCGCGCTGCCCTTCATGCAGCCCAGCCTGGGCGCCGCGTCGGATACCATCGCCTGGGTGCTGACCAGCTATATCGTCGCCACCGCCATCGCGACGCCGCTGACCGGCTGGCTGGCCGAAAAGATCGGGCGGCGGCAATTGTTCCTGTGGTCGGTGGCGGGCTTCGTCGCGGCGTCGATGCTGTGCGGGCTGGCGCAATCGCTCGGCCAGATGGTGGTGTTCCGCATGCTGCAGGGCGCCTTCGGGGCGTTCATCGCGCCGCTCGCCCAGGCCTTCATCCTCGATGCCTGGCCGCGCGCCAAACATGGCCAGGCGATGGCGCTGTGGGGCATCGGGATCATGATTGGGCCGATCTTGGGGCCGGTGTTCGGCGGTTACCTGACCGAAAATCTCGATTGGCGCTGGGTGTTCTTCATCAACCTGCCGTTCGGCGTGCTGGCGCTGTTCGCCGGCGTGGCGGTGCTGCCCAATTTGCGGGCCAACCCGCGACGCTTCGATTTCCTCGGCTTCGGCCTGCTCGCGCTCGGCGTGGCGGCGTTGCAGCTCTGCCTCGATCGCGGCCAGCAGCTCGACTGGTTCGCCAGCTGGGAAGTGCGTCTGGAGGCCGGGATCGCGGCGGCAGCGCTCTGGGCCTTTGCCGTGCATGTCGCCACCAGCACCGGCAGCATCCTCGATCGGCGCATGCTCGCCGATCGCAACATGGTGGCCGGCATGGGCTTTGCCGCGCTAATCGGCGTGCTGATGATTTCCACCACCGCGCTGTTGCCGACGATGCTCGAAAGCCTGTTCGGCTATCCGGCGATGACGACGGGCCTGATCATGGCGCCGCGCGGTGCCGGTATCATGTTTTCGATGGTCGTCGTCGGTCGCCTGATCGGCCGGGTCGATCCGCGTGTGCTGATGATGATCGGACTGATGCTGGCCTCGGCGTCGCTTTATGCGATGAGCCAGTTTTCGCCTCAGATGGACAATCGCCCGCTGATCATCACCGGGCTGGTGCAGGGGGTCGGCATGGGGCTGGTCTTCGTGCCCTTGAACACCATCGCCTTCGCCACGCTGCCGGTCGATCTGCGCACCGATGCGGCGGGGTTTTTCCAGCTGCTGCGCAACCTTGGCGGCTCGATCGGGGTCAGCATGTCGGTCGGCGTGCTGGCGCGGCAGATGCAGGTGGCGCACGCCGATATCGGTGGCGGGCTGACGCCGTTTTCCACACCCTGGGCCGATGGCGGGGTGGCCGCCATCCTCGGCGGCGATGTCGTCACCGCGGCTATCGATGGCGCGGTCAATGCCCAGGCGGCGATGATCGCTTATGTCGATGTCTTCTATATGCTGTTCTGGGTGACGGCGGCGATGATGCCGCTGGTGTTGCTGCTCAAGAAACCGGCGGGGCCGCCGCCCGCCGCCGAAATGGTCATGGAATGACGCCGCCGGTTGCCTAAAGCCGCGGCGCCCGTCACAAGCGCTGTATGAACCTCGCTCGCTTTCCCCGCCGCCGCTACACCCACGGTTTCACGCCCATCGAGGCGATGCCGCGCCTGTCGGTCGCGCTGGGGGGGCCGCAGCTTTTCGTCAAGCGTGATGATCTGCTCGGCCTCGCCGGCGGTGGCAACAAGACCCGCAAGCTCGAATTCCTCGTTGCCGATGCGCTGGCACAGGGCGCCGACACGCTGATTACCGTTGGCGCGCCGCAGTCCAACCATTGCCGGCTGACGCTGGCGGCGGCAGCGAAGGAAGGGCTGGCCTGCCGGCTGATCATCGAGGAACGCGTGCCCGGCACCTTCAACACGGCGGCGCTCGGCAACAATCTGCTGTTCGACCTGATGGGTGCCGCCAACATCCGCGTAGTGCCGCTGGGCAGTGATCTGGCCGCCGAAATGGAAATCGATGCAGCGGCCGTGCGGGCGGCGGGCGGCAAGCCCTACACCATCGTCGGCGGCGGCTCGAATCCGCTGGGCGCGCTCGGCTATGCGGCGTGCGCCGCCGAAATCGTGGCGCAGGCCTTCGACATGGGGGTGCCGTTCGATCGAATCGTCGTCGCCAGCGGCAGCGCCGGCACGCATGCCGGCATCCTGGCGGGGCTGGCCGCGTTCAATGCGGGCATCCCGGTCATCGGCATCAATGTTCGCCGGGCGCGCGCCGAACAGGAAGGCAATGTTCACAAGCTGGCAGTCGCGACCGCGGCGCTGCTCGGCACGCCGGCGCCGGCCCGCGAAGATGTGGTCGCGCTCGATGATTGGGTCGGCCCGGGTTATTCGCTGCCGACGCCCGAGATGGTCGAAGCCGTGCGCCTGCTCGCCGCCAGCGAGGGCATCCTGCTCGATCCGGTCTATTCGGGCAAGGCGATGGCCGGGCTGATCGGGCTGGTGCGTGCCGGGCAATTCGCGCCCGATGAACGGCTGTTGTTCGTTCATACCGGCGGCAGCCCGTCGCTGCATGCCTATGCGCACGACCTGCGCGACCCGGCGCTCAATCACGCATGAGCCAGTGGCGGCCGATCGGCGTCATCGGCGGCATGGGGCCGGCGGCGACGGCGGATTTCCTGACGCGGCTGGTCGTCGCTGTCGGCGCGGCGCGCGATGCCGATCACCCGCGCATCTTCGTCGATTGCAACCCGCATGTGCCCGACCGCAATGACGCGCGCGCCGGGCAGGGGGCAGCGCCCGGGGACGTGCTGGCGGCAATGGCGCAGGGGCTGGTAGTACAGGGCGCCGAAGTGCTCGCCATGCCGTGTAACGCCGCGCATGGCTGGGCCGACTCGATCATCGCCGCGACGCCGGCGCACTTCGTCAGCATGATCGATGCAGCGGTTGCAGCGGCGGTGGCGCACGGCGCAACGCGGGTCGGCATCATGGCCGTCGGCGCGACACTCGATGCGCGACTGTATCAGGACCGGCTGGCGGCGGCGGGCATTGCCAGCCTCGAATGCGATCGCGCCGTCGTGCAGCCGCTGGTCACCGCCATCAAGGCCGGCGATACCGGGCCCGCGGTGCACGCTGCACTGGCGGCCGAAGCGGCCCGGCTGGCGGCGGCGGGGGCCGATGCGGTGATCGCGGCGTGTACCGAAATCCCGCTGGCGCTGGGTGCCACCGATGTCCCGGTGGTGTTCATCGATGCGACCGCGGCGTTGGTGGCGGCGACACTGGCGGCGGCCAATCAGGGCTTGGGGGCGGCGTAGAAAGCGTCGCTGGGGTTTTGCCGCCGATCTGCCATGATGCGGCATGAAGTTGAATTTTCGGGGCTGAATGATCGTTATGATGCGCTTTTCCCGCTGGCTTGCCGCGCTGTTCCTGTTTGTTGCCGCGCTGTCGCCGGCGCAGGCGGCGCCGGCGGATTTCGTCGGCACCTGGCGCGTCGCGCTTGCGCTGCCGGGTGGCGCGCTGCCCTTCGGGCTGGAGATCAAGGCGCGCGGCGACAAGATCTCGGCGGTGCTGCTCAATCCGCCCGAGCGCATGCCGGTCGAAACCGCCAGCCTCGACGGCGATGTGCTGACGCTCGGCTTTCCCTCCTATGGCGCGAAACTGGTGTTGCGCCGCGCCGGTGACGGGCTGGCGGGCGAAGCCAACATGTTGCGCAGCAATGGCCCGGTGACGATCGCCGCCGCCGGCACGCGCGGCACCTGGCGCTTCGTCGAAACCGCTGTAAAGCCTGCTGCCGATCTGAGTGGCCGCTGGCAGCTGCGCTTCGGCGCGCAGGGGCAGAAGGGCGAAGCGGTGTTCCGCCAATCGGGCAGCCGCATCACTGGCGCCATCCAATTGCCGAGCGGTGACTTTCGC
>JBILPK010000335.1:0-2700 GCA_044373875.1 Polymorphobacter sp. | reverse complement strand
ATTCATCGGGATCTATATGGGACCTGGTCGCGGCGAGATCGAAGAGAGCTTTGAACAGAACCTGGCCAGGATGTTTGCCCATTCGGAAACGCCGCGCTTATCCGGCGTGCAGATCAAGGCCCCGATGAACTTGTCTGCCGACGGACGTCTCGTACCGGCAATCGAACTGCCCTTCACCCATATCCTGAAACCTGCCGGCACCTCAGGCTTTGAAGCATTGCCCGTTGTGGAGTGGTTGTGTCTGGAACTCGGCCGGATTGCCGGGTTCACTGTGCCGGCTGCAGCCTTGATGGCGATGCCGGACAACATGCCCCCTGCCCTCCTCGTTGAACGCTTCGATGTCAGGGTGGGCAATGCCGATCGCCGACACCTCGCTCTCGAGGATTTCTGCTCCGTCCTCGATGTTCCGGCGTCGGCCAAATACGATGGTACGATTGAACGAATTGCCAAGGGCATGCGGGCGATCTCGACCGATCCCGCCGAGGACCGCAACATCCTGTTCAAGAGGGCCATATTCGCCTGGCTGATTGCCGATGGTGACATGCACCTGAAGAACCTGGCCATGCTCAAGGTGGCGCAGCCTGGCGGCAAGACCTTTACCAGCGTCCGGCTTGCCCCCCTGTATGATGCTGTCACCACCCGTGTGTTCCCAGGTTTGGCGAGTGACCGGATGGCGCTCAAGCTTAACGGCAAGGACGATCGCCTTGGCCGGCACGACTTTCTAAAGCTCGCGCGGGCCGTTGGCATCTCTACTGGCGATGCTGAAGCCGCACTGACTGACATGGCGACTGCCTTGGCGAATGACGCACAGCAACTGGGGTTGCCTGCCTTTGTCATGGCATCTGAATCCGCCCAGGCTGTTCACAAGCGCGTTCTGTCGATTGTAGCGGAACGCTGTGTGGCCCTTGCCCTCGCCTGACTGGTTCGTCCAGAGCCGACTTTGCTGATCAGACAAGCCTGGGCTTTCAGCAGGCACGATGACCTCTTGTGGCTGGCGGGCGTCGTTCAGGCTTGCCCCGTCACGGCCACCAGCGGATCGCCAGCACCGCCGTCAACCAGAAGTTGGACCTCGATACTCGTGAAGCCAGCTCGTTCGAGATAGAGCTTCACCAAGGCGGCATGACCACTGATATCCAGAGAGCGCCAGATCGCGACGGCCTTTGTCGGAAAGCAGCGGTTTGAAAAACTGACGATGAATGGCGCGCCGGGACCAAAAACCCTGCGGACTTCCAAAAACACGTCGTGAGGCCGACGCCATCATCGAACAGCGGGGCCGTATCTGATTGTGGCCGCCTATTTGCCTCATGGAAGGCTGGGCGTCGACGAACTGCCTAAAGGTCGTCGAGCGCGCTGACCAGGTGGGGCAGGCGTTTTGTCAGTGCCACTGCGATGCTCTCGTGGACCGGATGCGCGAAGTCGTTGGGCATCTGCGCGCGTGTCTTATCGGGAGCTGAGCTGGCAAGGTCGAGCAGCTCGGCGATGACATTGCGCATGATCGTCACCCCAAGCCCCGCCGCTTTGCCCGTTTCCACGAAGTGCCGGCCCATCATTTCGAGGACGCGATAGTGGCGGTTTTTGCCCGCTGACATCGCCAGCTTGTATTTGTTGTGGGGTATCTGTCTCTTATCAAATGCGGGCTGGGCCGACAGGACGTCATAAAACGGTGTCAGCGCATAACGCCCCTCAGGCTTGAGGAAGATACTGAAATTCTTGCCGTGGCCGTCGGTCGCACCGATCAGCCAGAACAGGATCTGGCTTTTGAAGAACGCTGCCTGATCCTTTTGCGGCTCATCAGCGCGCTGTAACAGCATCAGGATATCCACAGCGCTCGGGCCGCCATTGTTCTGGTACTTTCGTGCCGAAGGGATACCGAGCGCCTGGCAGCAATCCTCCTGTGGCAGACGGAGCAGGTGCGAGGAGTTGCGCCACAGCCTGTCAAACCTTTCAACCACGAGCACGCGGCGATTACCGAAGGTGACAATCTCGGTCGACGCCACGTTCAGGCCGAAAGCTTCCAGCAGCTTGAGGCAGTAATGCTCATTGTCGACACTGGCCGCCATATCGATGGGACCAAAGGCGGTCGGGATTTCTCCAAGCTGCGGTTTCAGAAGATGGGTAGTCGGCGTCGTGCCGATCGGACGCATCCACCGGCCTTCATATCGCAGAAGAGCCGTTTTCTCCTGTGCGCCCGCGATCGAAATTCTGAACTCCTGCTCCCTGTCGACACCAAGAGGTGCAGCAGCGAGATTGGCAAGCAAGGCTTCGATTTCCTGGTCGCTGACAGGCTCACCCCGGATATACGGCTCGACATCCTGGGGAGCGCTTTCCGGCAGGAACTGCATTGCGCCAACGCAGTCGCGCCCGATCGCTTCCAGCAGGCTGAAATAGTCAGCTCCCTGCGCACCCATTCGTTCTGCAACACGTCTGCGGATGTTTGGATTATCAGGCAGCAGGTTGTCGAATACGGCCACCACCGGATCGCCGCTGTACGGTGTCTCGCGTAATGGCAGCGATATTGAGATGGCAAAGGCTGGGCTCCAGTCGAGCCAGCTCTGGTCATACTGAAAACTGACGGCGCCATTGGCCTCTTTGGAGAGCCACCGTATCCATTCGGCGACGACCATCGGGCGTAATTTTGTCTCGCGCGCGCGAGCGATCAGGCCGCTTGCTTGATCTTGATTGTTTGCCCTGTCGGTATCC
>JBILPK010000334.1:0-2713 GCA_044373875.1 Polymorphobacter sp. | reverse complement strand
AATGCCGACCAGCCAGCCAGATGGCCAGGGTGCTCCTTTGACGAGACCCGCTCGCGGCGCAGTTCGAACACGGCCACGCTCTGGCCCCGTGCCGAAACGCCAAGGGCGCCTGCGCCATCACGCCAAGGTCCTGCGACCGGTTCAAGGATGACGTTCTCCTGATCACGGATCAGCGGCGCAGCTTCCTTGATAAAGCTGAGCCAATCCGTGTCCTGCCGCAAACGCGCCCGACATTCGTCTCGGTGATCCAGATCACGATAGGCAAAAAGCTGGAGTGTCCGGTTTGCCCGGCCACTGTGCGCCGTGAAGATACCCAGCGTGGTGCCAAGGCAGCGGGTGGTCACAGCAAAACCGCGTTCATTGTACATCCGCAGGAATGCCGGAAAATCAGACGGCGCGTAAGCGTATGTCCTGAAATCAACGATCATGTCCGCTCCACCCGATTCCGGAAATAAAGGCTGTCTGGATTCTCGACAAAGACCTGCGCAATCGCCCGATCATCAGGCAAGGCTGTCAACACAAGGTCCAGCAGCGCCCGGTCATCGGGTTGCCAACGGACATTCGGATGCGGCCAATCACAGCCCCACAGGCAGCGATCCGGGGCCGCATCGTACAATTGTGCGAGAACTGGTATCATTCGGGAGAGGTCCGCAGCCCCCTGCACCGCACGGTCCGCGCCTGACAGCTTGATCCAGACGTCCGAACCGGTCAGCAAATCGGTCAACAATGCCAGATCATCGGCAAAGGTCCCGGCATCGCAGCTGATCCGCGCCATGTGATCGATCACTACGGGGCATTCGAGCGTGGCAATGACATCGGCCTGCTCGCGCAAGCCCGCCATGTCGAGATGCAGGCACAAGTGCCAGCCTATCGCTGCAAGCCGCCGTGCCAGCGCCTGCATTTCCGCGCGCCCGGGTGGCGGGCCAAGGTGGGGCATGAAATTGAACCGCGCACCGCGCAAACCGCCTGCATTAAGGATAGCCAGCGCCGTATCGCTAACCTCACAGCCCACCAGCGCGACACCCGCATGATGCCCAATGCCCTGCCGCAAGGCATCAAGCATCGCGGCATGATCGCTTCCATGGACAGCAGGCTGCACAAACACGGCACGTTCCAAGCCCAGCACCGCAGCATGTGCGCGATAGGCACCAACCGGCGCATCGACCGGTTCATACGTGCGATCCGCAATATAGGGGAAGGCCGCGCGCGGACCATAGATATGGCTGTGCGCATCGCACGCGCCTGCGGGCAAGATATTGCCGTCTACAGGCCGGGCCATGGCCGGACCACCTGCCATCAGGCCCCGCTGCCCTCCGGCATTTCCGCCTTGATCTGGCGTTCGATCAGATAGCGAACCTTAAGCGCCGGGGTATCGATCCGGGCCGAAATCTCGGGTTGCAGGTTGCGCGCGGTCTGCAGGCCCTCTTCGATGCGCTCAAGGATCACTTTGTCTTCGGGCTGGATTTTCGAGTAACTTGCGAAACTGGCCTTGTCGAAGTCCTCATCGCCCCGCCGGATATCGCGCGGCACAAGGATGAAATACAGCGTATTGTATTCGTCGACCGGCGTCATCGCGTGCATGTAATGCACCGAGCCGAGATAATCGCCAGTATCGGAATTGAACATTTCCCCGCCGGTCCTGATCAGGCACGGCCCGAAGTATTCGGAATCAAAGTGACGGTCGATCGGACCGGTATAGCCGGGGAAGAACAGCTGGTGGAGCGGATTGGTGGGCAAACCCTTGCCCTTGCGGACAGCATTCAACCGCCCCTGCTTTTCGGTTAATTCCACCGGGATGCGGACCACCGCCCCGCCACCGGGAATGGAAACCGGATGGATGAAGGTCACATGCGAAAGATCCATCAGGTTCTCGATCAGCAGCGTATAGCGTGCCTTCAATTCGAGGATGGGACGCTGCTCCACGTGCCATTTCGGATCGCCGATGCCATAGCCTGACAGGTCGGGAACCTTGCTTTCATCGGCTAATGCCGCATCGCCCATCCATATCCACACAAAATCGCCCCGCTGGGCCAGCGGGTATTTGCGCGTGCGAGATGAAGCCGGAACCTTGTCCTGCGAAGGAATGCCCACGCATTGCCCCGAAGCGGCAAAGCGGAACCCGTGATAGCCGCAAACCAGCACATCGTTTTCCAGCGTCCCCATTTCCAGCGGAAACGAGCGATGCGGGCAAAATCCGGCCAGCGCGACAGGCTCACCTTCCTGCGTCCGGTACATAACCACGCGCTCCCCCAGAAACGTCCGCCCCAGCGGTGTCTGAGTCAATTCATTGGAATAGGCTGCAACCCACCACTGATTGAACGGATAAGGCTGATCGACCTTGAGAGGATGCATTACAGTACTCACCTTTGGAACACGCAGCTTGCAGACGCCAGTCCGCAAGCTGCTGTTTCCGTTACAGTTCAACCCTGCGCCACCGCGTCCGCAGGTTAAAAGTTAAAGCGCAGGCTCGCCCCGAAAGTGCGCGGTGGGCGGATCGCGGCAAGCGATGGCGCATCGCCTCCCGGTACCGAAAAATTCGTAGTCTGCGAGGCCTGAACATAGATTGCCTCATCGGTGATGTTGCGGATGTAGGCCTGAAGCGTCCATGCGCGACCTGGTGAGGTATAGGACAGGCTGGCATCGAAAGTAACGTATCCATCATCCTGAAAGTACCGCGAGGCAAAGTTGCTGCCAGCAAGGATCGTCTTGCTGG
>JBILPK010000002.1:0-68127 GCA_044373875.1 Polymorphobacter sp. | reverse complement strand
GATTCGATATCGGCGGCAATGACCGGCGCGGCATAGAGGTTATCGGTCGGGATATCGAAGAAACCCTGGATCTGCCCGGCGTGGAGATCGACCGACAGCACCCGGTCGGCGCCGGCCTTGGTGATGAGATTGGCGACGAGCTTGGCCGAGATCGGTGTGCGCGGGCCGGGTTTGCGATCCTGGCGGGCATAGCCAAAATAGGGCACCACCGCCGTGATGCGGCGCGCCGAGGCGCGGCGCAGCGCATCGATGCAGATCAGCAATTCCATGAGGTTGTCGTTCGCCGGTGCCGCCGTCGGCTGGACGACGAAGACATCTTCACCGCGGACATTTTCATGGACTTCGACAAAGATTTCCTCGTCGGCGAAGCGCCGCACCGAGGCCGAGGTCAGTTGCATGTCGAGATATTCGGCAATCGCCAGCGCGAGCTCGGGATTGCCGTTGCCGGCGAGAATTTTCATGGCGTGGTATGGCCCCAAGCGATTTCCCCCCGCCAATAGCCGGGCTGTCACTTGCCAGCAACAAAAGCCTGCAAGGGGGCAAGCAAAGGCACATCGGCGGGCGGCATCGCCAACGCGGCCAGCGCGTCCACCATATGCCAGGCGACCGGCTGGCCTTCGTCACCCACCGGTTCGCCCGTCCAGCGGGTGCAGGTGTAAAGCAGCATGAGCAGCTGGAAATCCGGATAGGCATGCGCGACGAAGGTCAGCGGCAGCAGGTCGGTTTCGGCGACGCCGATGCCCAGTTCCTCGGCCAGTTCGCGCACCAACGCGGCGGCGGGGGCTTCGCCGGGCTCGATCTTGCCGCCGGGAAATTCCCACAGCCCGGCGAGCGACTTGCCCGCCGGTCGCTGCGCCACCAGCACCCGGCCTTCGCCATCGACCAGCGCCGCCGCCACGACATCGATCCGCCGCATCAGCGCAGCACGATCAGCTTGACGCGATCCCCGACCGTCAGCCGGCTGGCGGTGGTCAGGCCGTTGAGCGTGAGGAAACGCACCTGGCGATCGTCGTCATAGGCCATGCGCGCGGCAAGGCTGGCGATCGAATCGACCGGCCGCACCGGCACCACTGCCAACTTGCGGCTGCGCACCGCGTCGGCAGCCGACAGGCGGCGCACCGAGTTGATGAGCGGCGCAAAGGCTTGGGCGCCGCCTTCGGGCGCCACCGTCAGCAGGTGATAATAGCTGTCGGGCCCCCAGCGATAGACCGCCAGCGTCGCATCGATCGTGCCGTTGCGGGTGGCGACCCGCGCTTCGCCGACGCCGGCCTCGATGCCGTTGATCCGCGTCGGGCGCAGCGCGGCCGGGGTCGCGCCGGCGGCTTCCCACACCTTGGCGGCATAGCTTGCCATCGTCAGCCCGCTGGCGCTGCCGCCGCTGAACTGGAACTTGCCGGCGCCGGCCTTGCTGCCGTTGACCGCGCTCGGGCTGTTCTGCAGGGCGAACCCGGCGGGCGCATCGAAGGCGATGCCCAGCCCCTGGTGACGAAAGCTGCTGCCGCGCACGATACCCTGCGCCGGGTCGTCGTCATACGCCATGCCATCGATGGCGTTGAGGAACGCGTCGCGGTTGGTGGCGCGCGGCCCGGCCCTGGCGACAAAGGTCGCGGCTTCCTTGCGGATGCGCGCAACGCGTTCGGCGTTGGCGGGGTGGGTCGACAGCCAGCCGACAGGCTCGGCGCCCGCCTTGCCGGCCAGTCGCGCTTCGAGGCTGGTCTGCGCGCCGAGCGAGGCGAGTATGTCGCCGCTGGCCAACGGATCATAGCCCGAGCGGGCCAGATAGCGCACGCCCAGGCTGTCGGCCTCGCGTTCCTGGTCGCGCGAGAAGCTGAGCGTATACAGCCCGCCGCCGGTCGAGGCGATTTGCCCGACGATATTGGAGCCGGTGACCGCGCCGAGCAGCGCCGCGCCAAGCCCGACGAGCCCGGCGCGCTGTTCCCGCTTTTGCGAATGCCGGGCGGCGACATGGCCGACTTCATGGCCCATCACGAACGCCAGCTCGGCCTCGTCGTTCATGAGCGCCACCAGCTGCCGGGTGACATAGACATAGCCGCCGGGAATGGCGAAGGCGTTGTTGGCGTTGGAATTGAGCAGCGTGACGGTGTAATCGCCCGGCCGTGTCGCCAGCCCCGATTGCATGGCGATGCGTTGCCCGACGCTGCGCACATAGGCCGCCTGCGGGCCATCATAGGCGCCGCCGAACTGCGCGACGAGCTGCGGGTGCGCCTTGGCACCTTCGGCGCGATCACTCGCCGACAGGCCGGAAGGCGCGACGGCATTCTGCGCCGTGCCGGTATCCCCGAGCAACGGTACTAACAACAGGGGTACGAACAACAGGGGCGTGAACAGAAGCAGGGTGTAGCGCATCGGGCCACCGTAGCGGCACGAGACTTAATGCGCCATGAGCGCGGCGACGGGCCTAGAGCAGTCGGCCCATTTCGACGAACTTGTTGCGGCGGGCCTTGCGCAGCGCCGCCGGGTCCATGGCGAGCAGCGGGGTCAATTCGGCGGCCAGCGCCATCGACAGCGACGTGATCGCCGCCGCCGGATCACGATGCGCGCCGCCAAGCGGTTCCGACACGATGGTATCGATGACGCCGAGCTTTTTCAGGTCGGCCGCCGTCACCCGCATGGCCTCGGCGGCCTCGGGGGCGTGGCTGTTGGCTCCCGATCCCGGCGATTTTTCGGCGGTGCGCCACAGGATGCTGGCGCAGCCTTCGGGCGAAATGACCGCATAGACCGCGTGTTCGAACATGATCACCCGGTCGGCCGCCGCCAGCGCCACGGCGCCGCCCGAGCCGCCTTCACCGGTGATCGCGGCGATGACAGGCACTTGCGCGGCCAGGCACGCCTCGGTGGCGCGGGCGATGGCTTCGGCCTGGCCGCGTTCTTCGGCATCAAGGCCGGGAAAGGCGCCGGCGGTATCGACCAGCGTGATGACCGGCACGTTGAAGCGGCTTGCCATCTCGATGAGGCGGATCGCCTTGCGATAGCCTTCGGGACGCCCCATGCCGAAGTTGTGCTTCACCCGGGTCGTGGTGTCGTTGCCCTTTTCATGGCCGATGACCATGACCGGCGTGCCACTTCCCCGCAGCCGGCCGAGCCCGCCGACGATGGCGAAATCCTCGCCAAAGGCGCGATCGCCGGCCAGCGGCGTGAAATCTTCGACCAGCGCCTTCACCATGTCGCCGAAGTGCGGGCGGTTCGGGTGGCGGGCGACCTGGGTCTTTTGCCACGGCGTCAGGCGCGCATAGGTTTCGGCGAGCAGGCGCCGCGCCGCGCCTTCGGCGTGCTTGGCCCCCGCTTCATCGCCGGCAGCGCGATAATCGGCGGCACGGCTCTGGATCGCCGCCACGGGCTTTTCGAAATCGAGATAGGATGTCGTCATGATGCCAAGGGCTATAGCGCCGCTGCCGGTTGGTCAATCAATCCGCAAGGCGGCGGCCATGTCGCGGCCGAGTTGCAGCGCCATTGCCACCGGGTCGTAACCGCTGTGGCGGGCCGCGGCGGCAGCGCAGGCGGCAACTTCGGGGGCATCGCGCAGCGCCAGGGCATCGAGGGTCGCGCCGATGCTGGCGGCGGTCCATTCGGGCGGCAGCCGGCCAAGCCCGCGCGCCGCGACCTGCAGCGCATGGGTGCGCGCCTCGACCCGGTCGGGCACCAGCACTTGCGGGCAGGCGGCGCGAATCGCATCGAGGCACAGGCCATGGCCGCCGCGGTGCACGACCAACGTGGCGTCAGCCATTGCCATCGCCGTGTCGACGGGTTCAACCTCGTGACGGATCGACGCCGGCAGGTCGAACGACGGCAACGCCGAGCTGACCCAGACCACCGGCCAGCCGCGCTGCGCCAATGCCTCGGCGATAGGGATCGCGATCGGCCTGTCGAAGGGAACATAGACAAAGACACGCGGGCCGCGCGCTGCGGGCCAATCGGGCCGGGCGCTGGCCCCGATTCCATCGAGCGGGCCATAAAAGGCCGAATCAGGCCGACCGCCAAAGGGATCAAGTTCGGGCCAGCTGACGAGAAAGGGCGCTGCCGTGGCGAGCAGATCGGCGACCCCGCCGAGCACCGGCACCCCGAAAGTGCGGCAAACGCTGCGGATCACCCGGTCGGGCACGGCATCGGCACCGGCGCGCCGGGCGCGGCTTTCGGGCAGCCAGGGCACCAGCTCGGGCATCGGTCGCTCGATCCGCGGACAGGTGAAGGGGGTTCCGACCGTTGCGGCGGGAAGCCGGGCGACATGCGCTGCCAGCAGCGCTGCCGGAGCGTGCTCGACATAAAGTCCGTCGGGCTTGAGAAGGTCGAACAAGGTCAGCCAGGCACGCACCAATTCGGCAAGCCCGTCGTCATCGGCGAAACCGCCGTCGGCGATGACCTGCCCATAGCTGTACGTCATTGTCGTGACCAGCGACCGGGTCCACAGCGGCGCCTGCAGGACACCGGCAAAGGGGCGATCGCCAAGAACGCGCGCCGTGACCACATCCCTTGTGACCAGCCAACTTTCATGCCCCAATGCCGCCAGCCCGCGCGCTGCCGAGGCCAGATGGTTGATATGGCCATTGCCGAGACCGAGTTCCCAGCAGGCGAGCAGCCGCGCCATCAGCCGCACCGCCGATAGCGGAAATACCAGACTTCATGGCCGAGCCGCCGTGCCTTGGCTTCGTAGCGGGTCTGCGGCCAGTCATCGGGGCGGACCTGGAAATCTTCGGGGGTTTCGGCCAGCCAGTCGAAATCGGGCGAGGCCGCCATCTGGAGCATGGCCCAGCGGCAGTAGACCGGATGGTCGGTGCCGAGCCGGAACTCCCCGCCGGGCTTGAGCACGCGCGCGACGATCGCCAGCGGCCCCGGGTTGGCGAAGCGGCGCTTGGCGTGGCGCGCCTTGGGCCAGGGGTCGGGGTGGAGCAGGAACACCCGGTCGAGGCTGGCATCGGGCAGCCGGTCGAGCACATCGAGGGCATCGCCATTGTGGAGGCGGATGTTGGAAAGGCCACGGTCGCGCACTTCGAGCAGCGCGCCGACAACGCCATCGATGAAGGGTTCGGCGCCGATGATGCCGACATCGGGGTTAGATGCTGCCTGCGCCGCCATGTGCTCGCCGCGGCCAAAGCCGATTTCGAGCCAGAGCGGCCGGTCGTCGCCGAACAGGCCGGCAGCGCTGAGCGGGCCGGTTTCGGGCACGGCGAGCCGGGGCAACAGCTCTTCGACCAATGCGGCCTGGCCGATGCGCAGCTTGTGGCCGGTGCGGCGTCCGTAGAGGCGGCGGATGGAGGCGGGATCGGGCGTCATTGCCACTGCCCATGCCGCAGCCGCTTGCATTTGGAAAGCGCCACGCGTTTGATGTCGATCAACGACATGCCGCCAGAGCGTGCCAGAATTTCGACAAGATGATGGGGAGTGACGTGTCATGACAAGCGCCAGCGAGCATTTCGACGTGCTGATCGTCGGCGCCGGCATTTCCGGGATCGGCGGTGCCTGGCATCTGCAACACCAGCGCCCGGGCACTCGCTTTGTCGTGCTCGAAGCCGAAGGCAGCTATGGCGGCACCTGGTTGACGCACACCTTCCCCGGCATCCGGTCGGACAGCGATCTCTATACCTTCGGCTATCGCTTCAAGCCCTGGGTCGGTCCGCCGATCGCGACGGCGGCCGAAATCCAGTCGTATCTCGGCGAGGTCATCGACGAAAATGACCTTGGCCGCCACATCCGCTACGGCCACCGCATCACCAATGCCGAATGGTCGAGCGAAGCGCAGCGCTGGACGATCACCGCGGTGCGCACCGATACCGGCGAGGCGCAGCACTTCACCGCTGGTTTCCTGTGGATGTGCCAGGGCTATTACCGCCACCGCCAGGGGTACATGCCCGAATGGCCGGGCATGGCCGATTTCAAGGGGCAGATCGTCCATAGCGAGGAATGGCCCGAAGGGCTCGACTATACCGGCAAGCGCGTCGTCGTCATCGGCTCGGGCGCGACCGCGGCGACGATCGTGCCGGCGATGGCGAGCACCGCGGCGCATGTCACCATGCTGCAACGCTCGCCGACCTATTTCATGCCGGGGCTCAACGCCAATGAACTGGTCGACAAGCTGCGACTGCTCGAGGTCGATGATGCGATCATCCACGATATCGCCCGGCGCGAGCGCAATTTTGCCCAGGCCGAGATCACCCGGCGCAGCCATGAAGAGCCCGATCTGGTCGCCGCCGAGCTGATCGAAGGGGTGCGCGCGCTGCTGCCTGAAGGCTATGACATGCGCCATTTCACCCCGAACTACCGGCCGTGGCGGCAACGGCTGGCGTTCGTGCCCGATGGCGATCTGTTCGCCGGCATCTGCGCCGGCCAGGCCAGCGTTGCCACCGGCGAGATCGAGCGCTTCACGCCGGAAGGCATAAGACTCAAATCGGGCGAGACGCTCGAAGCCGATCTGATCGTCGCGGCGACGGGCTTCAACCTCAGCCCGCTCGGCGACATCGCCTTCAGCATCGATGGCAAGCCGCTCGATTTCGGCCAGACGGTGACGTGGCGCGGCATGATGTTCACCGGCGTGCCCAACATGGTCTGGGTGTTCGGCTATTTCCGCGCCAGTTGGACGCTGCGCGCCGATCTGGTTGCCGATTTCGTCTGCCGGCTGCTGGCGCACATGGAAGCCAGCGGCGTCACATCGGTGGTGCCGGCGCTGCGGCCCGAAGACGCCGAGATGGCGTTGGGGCCGTGGATCGATCCCGACAACATGAACAGCGGCTATCTGCAACGCGGCATGCACCTGCTGCCGCGCGCCGGGTCGAAGCCCGAATGGCGCCACAGCCAGGACTATTGGACCGAACGGACGGTGTTCCCGACGATCGACCTCGGTGATTCGGCGCTGGTTTATCGCTGATCGGCCCGAATCGACCCGTCACCCCCGCGCAGGCGGCGATGACGGACAGTTTTTTACATCAGCGCCGAGCAATCTCAGGCGACGGCAGCCTTCAGCTTTGCGACGAGGTCGGTCTTTTCCCACGAAAAGCCGCCATCGGCGTCGGGCTGGCGGCCGAAATGGCCATAGGCGGCGCTGCGCTGGTAGATCGGCTTGTTGAGGCCGAGATGGGTGCGGATGCCCTTGGGCGTCAGGCGGAAGCCGATCGCCGCTTCGCTGGCGAGCGCGGCTTCGATGGCGCTTTCGGCGACCGTGCCGGTGCCGTGCAGGTCGACATAGACCGACAAGGGTTCGGCGACGCCGATGGCATAGCTCAGCTGGATCGTGCAGCGGCGGGCGAGCCCGGCGGCGACGATGTTCTTGGCGAGATAGCGGGTGATATAGGCCGCCGAACGGTCGACCTTGGTCGGATCCTTGCCCGAAAAGGCGCCGCCGCCGTGCGGCGAGGCGCCGCCATAGGTGTCGACGATGATCTTGCGGCCGGTAACGCCGGCATCGCCATCGGGCCCGCCGATTTCGAAGCGGCCGGTCGGGTTGACGTGGATCACGGTTTCATCGGTGATGAAGCCCTTGGGCAGCACATCATGGAACACCGACAGCACATAGTCGCGCAAAACGGCGTATTTGGCCGGGTCGCCTTCGTTGTTGTGCCAGTAATAGC
The DNA here is from genome assembly GCA_044373875.1 of Polymorphobacter sp. GTDB lineage: Bacteria > Pseudomonadota > Alphaproteobacteria > Sphingomonadales > Sphingomonadaceae > Sandarakinorhabdus. The sequence continues at coordinate 60,550 of JBILPK010000002.1, read as the reverse complement.
CCGGCGCATGCTGGGTTGAAACGACCAGCGCGGTGGCGCGCACCGGCACTTCGTTTTCATAGGCGAGCGTCACCTGGCTCTTGGCATCGGGTTCGAGGAACGGGGCTGCGCCGCTGTGGCGGTCGGCGGCCATCTTTTCGAGGATCTTGTGCGAATAATAGAGCGTCGCGGGCATGAAATCGGGCGTTTCATCGGTGGCGTAGCCGAACATGATGCCCTGGTCGCCGGCGCCTTCGTCCTTGTTGCCGCTTTCATCGACACCCTGGGCGATGTGCGCCGACTGCGGGTGGAGATGGTTTTCGAATTGCAGGTTCTGCCAGTGGAAGCCGCTCTGTTCATAGCCGATGCGCTTGACCGTTTCGCGCACGACCTTCTGGATTTCCTCCTGCGCGCCGGGTGCCCAATTGCCTTGGGCATCGATCATGCCGTGCCCGCGGACTTCGCCGGCCAGCACCACCAGCTGGGTCGTCGTCAGGGTTTCGCAGGCGACGCGTGCCTGGGGGTCCTTCGAGAGGAACAGATCGACGATGGCGTCCGAAATCTGGTCGGCAACCTTGTCGGGGTGGCCTTCGGAGACCGATTCGCTGGTGAACAGAAACGAAGAGCGCGCCATCGGGAACAATCCATCCGCAAAAGGAAATCGCACCGCGTCTAAGGCGCGGCGGCGGCGCGCGCAAGAGGTATAAAGAATGCTTTATATGATAGAAATTAATGCCGGCGCCCGTTGCGGGCACGCCCGGCTCAGGCGAAAATGCGTCGTCGGCGGTCGATCACCAGCGCCGCCGCGGCGAGCAGCAGCCCGAAGACCAATGTCGTCTGGTGCCCGAAGCGGGCAAAGAAGGTCTCCGGCAACGGCGGCGGCAAGGAGACCGAAATGACCCCGACCTTGCCCGGCGCTTCCGACGCGACGATGCGGCCATTGGCATCGAGCACGGCGCTGATGCCGGTGGGGGTGGCGCGCACGATCGGCAGGCCTTCCTCGATGGCGCGCAGCCGCGCCTGCGCCAGATGCTGCGGCGGGCCCGACGCGCCGAACCAGGCATCGTTAGAAATATTGACGATCCAGCCCGGGCGTTTGTTGGCATCGACGACCGCGCCGGGAAAGATGATTTCGTAGCAGATCTGCACGCCGACCCGGGCAAAGCCGGGCAGGTCGAGGCTGCGCGGCCCCGGTCCCGGCTTGAAATCGAGATCGCCGGGCGCCAGCCGCGCCACGCCCAGCGCCGTCATCAGCGGCCGCGCCGGCACATATTCGCCCAGCGGCACGAGGTGCGCCTTGTCGTAGCGACCGCGGATCTTGCCCTTGGCATCGAGCACGAACAGGCTGTTGGTCAGCGACAGCAGCTTGCCATCGGGCGCGCGGTTGGCCGCGACACCGCCGAACAACAACAGGTCGTTGGGCCCGATCGCGCCGGCGAGGCGGGCGCGGACGGCAGCATCCTCTTCCACCAGATAAGGCACGGCCGATTCGGACCAGACCACCAGCGCACCGGGCCGAGCCACCGCCGCCGCATCTTCTGCCGGAGCAGCGGCAGCATCGGGCGCTGCCGGCGTCGCCACGGCAGGCGGGGTGGCAGGCGGGGCTGATGCGGGAACCGGTGGCGCATCGGCAGACGGCGCGTTCGCAAGCGGTGGCGTCACCCCGGGAGCGCTGGTGGCCGACGCATCGGGGGCCAGCTTGTCGAATTCCAGCGCGGCGATGGCGGCATCTACTTCGGCCGAACGACCAAAGGCATCATCGGGGTTGTTGGCCGCTGCGGCAAGCGCGGTACGGGTCAGCTCCAGATAGGTCTCGACATGGGAATCCTCGCGCGCCGGGTCATATTTCACATCCTGGCCGATATTGGGCTGGACGATGAACAGGCTCGTCGCATCGGGATAATAAAAGCTCTTCTCGGACCCCGCCCCGACCAGGCCGGTGATGACCACCGCTGCCACCATGCCGCCGCCGACCAGCCGCATCCCCATCACATTGCCCGGCCGCACGATCAGCCACAGCCCGCCGGCGGCCAGCACCATGATCCCCGACAAGGCCAGCGCGCCGCCCGTAGCGGCGATTTGCGCGATGCCGGGCGCCGACAGCCAGGCCGCCCCGAGCGGGTTCCAGGCAAAGCCGCTGAGCACCCAGCCGCGCAACCATTCGGCGAGCATCCACGCCGCCGCCAGCGCCAGCACCCGCGCCACCGCGCCGCTGGCAAACCGCCGCGCCAGCCAGGCCGCCAGCCCGGCATAGAGCGCCAGGAACATCGCCAGCAGCACGACCGTCACCCAGCCGAGTATCGCCGGCATCTTGGCCTGATAGGTGAACGCCGTGGCGATCCAGCCGAGCCCGGCCGTGAAATGCCCGATCCCAAAGGCCCAGCCGAGCAGCGCCGCCCGGCGCGGGGTTGCCGCCGTATTGACCATCGCCACCAAGACCGTCACGCCGACCAGCGTCAACGGCCACAGCGCCACGGGTTCGAAGCCCAGTGCCGCAATGGCACCGGCGACCAGCGCGACGAGGAACATGACGATCGGAGGGGGGGATTTGCTCAGCACAAGGCGTGCTTAGCGCGAAACCGGGGCGACGGGCCAGAGTGTCTGAAAAATGTCATCTGCGCCGCGCTTGCCCCCGCACCGGCGAAACGCCACTGTCGGCAGCGATGCCGCCCGCCAACCCTTCCGACCCGCAAGCGATGCTCGCCTATGCCGGGGTGACGGTGCGACGCGGCGAGACGATGATCATCGATGATGTGACGCTCAGCCTGCCGGCGGGCAGCTTCGTCGCGCTGACGGGGGCGTCGGGGGCGGGCAAGACGACGCTGCTGCGCCTTGCGAACGCCCTAGTCACGCCCGATGCCGGCGCCGTGCGCATCGCCGGCAATGATGTGTCCGGCCAGCCGCCCGCGCAATTGCGCCGCGGCATCGGCTATGCCAGCCAGGGGGTCGGGCTGTTTCCGCACTGGACGGTGGCGGAAAATATCGCTGCCGTGCCGTGGCTGCTGCGCCACGACCGCGCCAGCATCGCGGCGCGGGTGGCGACCCTGCTCGATCTCGTCGAACTGCCGCGCGACTTCGGAACGCGCTTTCCGCGGCAATTGTCGGGAGGGCAGGCGAGCCGGGTCGGGCTGGCGCGGGCGCTGGCGGCGGCGCCGCGGCTGCTGCTGCTCGATGAACCCTTTGGCGCGCTCGACCCCGAAACCCGCGCCAGCCTGGGCGACCGGCTGGTGGCGCTGCACCGCGACCAGGGGCTGACGACGGTGATGGTGACGCACGACCTTGCCGATGCGCTGCTGCGCGCCGAACGCGTCGTGGTGCTCGACAAGGGTCGCATCGTCGCCGATGGCAGCCCGGCAGCGCTGGTGGCCAGTACGCACCCCGCGGTCATCGCGCTTGTCGACTCGCCGCTCGACCAGGCGCGGCGGCTGGCGGCACTGGGCCGGGCATGATGGACGCCCGCTGGAGCCGCGCCATCGCCATGCTGCCCGACCGGCTGGCAGCGCATCTGGGGGTCAGTGCGGCGGCGCTGGCGCTGGCGATCGTCGTCGCGGTACCGCTGGTCATGCTGATGGTGGCGCGACCGCGGCTGCGCGCGCCGGTGCTGGCGGCGGCAGCGGTGGTGCAGACCATCCCGTCGCTGGCGCTGCTGGCGCTCTTCTACCCGTTGCTGCTGCTCATCGGCGGACTGACGCAGCGGCTGGCGGGCTTTGGCATACCCGCGCTGGGGCTGTTGCCGTCGCTGCTGGCGCTGGCGCTTTATGCGTTGCTGCCGCTGGTGCGTGGCGGCATCGACGGGCTGGCGAGCGTGCCGCCCGAAACATTGGATGCCGCCGATGGCATCGGCATGACGCGGCGGCAGCGATTGTTCCATGTCGAACTGCCGCTGGCGGCGCCGATCGTCATGGGCGGGCTGCGCGTGGCGGCGGTGTGGACCATCGGTGCCGCCACGCTGGCGACGACGGTGGGGCAGAAAAGCCTGGGCGATCTCATCTTCGCCGGGCTCCAGATCGAGGATTGGGCGCTGGTCGTCACCGGCTGCATCGCCGCCGCGCTGCTCGCGATCATCGTCGACATGGCGCTGTGGCGCGCCGAAACCGGGCTGGCGGAGCGGCGCTGGAAAAAGGCGCTGTTCGGGCTGGCGATGCTCGTCACGCTGGTGGCGGGCGTGCTCGGCTGGTACTGGCAGGGCAAGGCGCCGGCCGCCACAGGGCGGCCGGTGGTCATCGGCGCCAAGAATTTTTCCGAACAATATATACTTGCCGAACTCATCGCCAACCGCTTGCGCGCGCAAGGGCTGCCGGTGGTGGTGCGATCGGGTCTGGGCTCGGCGGTGGCGTTCCGGGCGCTGGCGGCGGGCGATATCGATGTTTACGTCGATTATTCGGGCACGCTGTGGGACAATGCACTCGGCGAAACGGCGCCGGCGCCGCGCGCGACCATGCTGGCGCGGCTGCGGGCCGATCTGCCGAAGCAGCACAAGGTTGTCGTGGCGGCGTCGCTGGGCTTTGAAAACGCCTATGCGCTGGTCATGCGCCGCGCCGATGCCCGGCGGCTGGGCATCGAAAGCCTTGCCGACCTTGCCGTGCGCGCGCCGCGCCTGCGGCTGGCAACCGATACCGAATTCCAGTCGCGCGCCGAATGGCGGTCATTGCAGGCGGCCTATGGCCTTGATTTCGCGCGGTTGACCTCGTTTACCCCGACGCTGATGATGCGCGCGCTGACCAGCGGCGAGGCCGATGTCATCACCGCCTTTTCGAGCGACGGCCGCATTGCCGCCGACGACCTCGTGCTGCTCACCGATCCGCGCGGCGCCCTACCGGCCTATGACGCGCTGCTGCTTGTCGGCCCGCGCCGGCCCGATCTGGCCGCGCGGCTGAAGGGGCTGGAGGGCGCCATCGCGGTGACGGCGATGCGCGAGGCCAATTGGCAGGTCGATCGCGATACCGACAAGCAGACCCCGGCACAGGCGGCGCGCTGGCTGGGGGCACATTTAAATCCGGTTTCGCCCTGAACTGCCGCAAAAATTGCATTTCCTTCGACCCTTGGGCATTAATAACAGGTCTGGCTAGGGGATTGGCCGGACAAGCCGGGGGGCCGTTATGGAATTCACCTTTGTTTCGATACTGCTGATCCTGTTCGTGGTCGGCGGGGCGACCAAGGCAGCGGCCTTCTTTGCCGCGGCGGCCGGCGGCATGTCGGTTGCCGACCGGCGCAGCACGGTGTTTCGCGCCGTCGCGGTACAAGCGGTCGTGATGTATGCCTTTGCCTTTTTCGGGCAGAATATCCTGCACTTCTTCCACGTCTCGCTCGGCGGGCTGGAAATTGCCGGCGGTCTGATCCTGCTGATCTTCGCGATCGGCCTCGTGCTCGGCGAAGACCATGGCCATGAAGAGGGCGCCCCCAAGGGCGATATCGCCATCTATCCGCTCGCCGTCCCGTTGATGGCATCGCCACAGGCGATCGTGGGCACCGTCATCATCTTTGCCAAGGCGCCCGACATGGCGGCGAAGATCAATGGCTATATCGCCATCGGCGTGCTGCTCGCCGTCAACCTCGCGATCCTGCTCGCCGTCGGCAAGCTGATGAACCGCGGTGATAATTCGGCGCAAAAGAGCAGCGGCGTCGCCGGCGTGCTGTTGCGCATCGTCGCCATCCTGCTGTCGGCGCTGGCGGTGGAACTGATGGTCATGGGGCTGCGCGAATTCGGCATCATCGCGGCGGCTGCCACCGCCGCAACGCATTGATCACGAAGGGAACGGCGATGATCGAACCGAAAGCCGCCCGCCCCGGCCTGTCGGCGGCGACGGGGATCGATCTCGCGCTGCGGCTGACGCTGGTCGCCGCGTTGATCTATGCCTGTTTCCGCGTCGCGGCGCCGTTCTTCGGCGTCATGCTGTGGGGAACCTTGCTGGCGGTGATGATGTGGCCGCTGCACGTCTGGCTGCGCGGTAAGCCGGGGCTGAGCAATGGCCGGTCGGCAACGCTGATCGGGGTGACCGGCGTGCTGTTGCTGCTGGTGCCCGCCGTGTTCGCTGTCGAATCGCTCGGCACCAGCGCCTTTGGCCTGTTCGAGGCCTGGCGCGCCAACCGGCTGGTACTGCTGCCGCTGCCCGAATGGCTGCAGAAGATGGCCTTTGTCGGCCCGCGCGTGCAACGGGTGTGGGACCTCGCCAACACCAACATGCCGGCGCTCTTGAAGGAATATGCGCCGCTGCTCAAGACGCTGGCGACCAAGCTGGGGGGCTTTGCCGCCGGGCTGCTCGGTGATGTCTTCGCGATGATCGGGGCGCTCGTCGTTTCGGCGATGATGCTGGCCTGGGGGGATTCGGGCGGCGTGCTGATCCACGACATTTTCGCCCGCATCACCGGCGATATCGAGCGCGGGGCGCGGCTGGTACGGTTGAGCGCGGCGACGGTGCGCGGTGTCCTGCAGGGTGTCGTCGGCGTGGCGTTCGTGCAGGCGGTGCTGCTCGGCATCGGTTTCTTTGCCGTCGGGCTGCCCTTTGCCGGGGCGGCGGCGGGGCTGGCGCTGCTGATCGGCATCATCCAGATTCCGGCGCTGATCATCGCCTTGCCCGCCATCGGCTGGGCGTTTTCGACGCAATCGACCACCACCGCGACGATCTTTGCGGTGTGGACGCTGATCGCCGGAGCGAGCGACAATATCCTGAAGCCGCTGATGCTCGGCCGCGGGCTGGAAGTGCCGATGCCGGTGATCCTCATCGGCGTGATCGGCGGCATGCTCGCCGACGGGCTGGTCGGGCTGTTCGTCGGGCCGGTGCTGCTCGGGGTCGGCTATGTGCTGTTTCTCGATTGGCTGCGCGGCGGCACGCCGGCGTGAACACAAAGGCGCCGCCGTTCGCCGGCGTGAAGGCCGGGCTGCGGCGGGCGGCACTGCTGGCCGGCGCTCTGGCGCTGGCAGGGTGCACGACGCTGGGGCCGGATTTCGCCGCCCCCGAAGCGGGGATCGACAAGGATTGGCGCAGCCCGTCGCTCGGGCTGGTCACCACCGGTCCCGCCGATGGCGCCTGGTGGCTGCAGTTTCATGATCCGGCGCTCGATGCGCTGGTCACCGCGGCGGTGGCGGGGAACAACAGTCTCAAGGTCGCCGGGCTGCGCGTGCTCGAAGCGCGGGCGCAACTGGCCGGCGTGCAGGCGGCGCGCAGCCCGCAGGCGTTCGTCGGCACCGCCGCGGCAGGCTATGGCGGCAGCGCCAAGGGCAATTTGCCGATCGCCCGCAATGATTTCCTCTATGGCAGCGTCGGCGTCAGCGCCGGTTGGGAAATCGATTTCTGGGGGCGATTCCGGCGCGGCATCGAATCGGCCGATGCCGCCTATTTCGCCTCGATCGCCAATTACGAGGATTTCGCCATCATCCTGCGCAGCGAGGTGGCGCGGCTGTACCTGTCGGAACGCACGCTGGAAGAACGGCTGGCGGTGCTGAAAAGCAACATGGCGCTGCAGGAACGCAGCGTCGAGATCACCGAGCGGCTGTTCCGTGAAGGCGCCGAAAGCGAATTGGATGTCCAGCAGGCGCGTACCCAGTTGCTGAGCACCCAGGCGGCGATTCCGGAATTGGAAGCCGGCATCATCCAGACCCGTAACGGCCTGACGCTGCTCCTCGGCCGCGCGCCGGGGGACCTGCCCGAACTGGCGCTGTCACCGCCGCAGCTGCCGGTGCTGCCCGCAGTGATTGCCGCCGATATTCCCGCCGATCTGTTGCGCCGCCGCCCCGATGTCCGCGCTGCCGCACTGCGCGCCGGGGCGCAATCGGCGCAGATCGGGCTGGCGCGCGCCGAGCTTTACCCCTCGCTGTCGCTGGTCGGCTCGCTGGGGGTGACGCGCACCTCGCTCGGCGGGCTGTCGAACAGTGTCGATTTCGGCATCGGGCCGTCGCTGCGCTGGAATTTTCTCGATCTCGGGCGCATCCGCAACAATGTCCGAGTGCAGGACGCGCGGTTCCAGCAGACGCTCGCCGCCTATCGCGACACGGTGCTGCAGGCCGCGACCGAAGTCGACAGCAGCGCCATCGCGCTCGTCAAGAACCGCGAGGAGAATGACATTCTGGCGCAATCCCAGGCGGCGGCGAAGCGCTCGCTCGATCTGGCGACGCTGCGCTATCGCGAAGGCCTCCAGGATTTCCAGCGCGTGCTCGATGCCCAGGCGGCGCTGCTGCGCCAACAGGACCGCTATATCAGCAACCGCGGCCAGGTCGCGACCGACATGGTGGCGCTGCACAAGGCGCTCGGCGGCGGCCTGATCGGCGCGACCGAGGCCGATTTCGCCGATGCCGCGACGCGCGCCGCCATGGCCGCGCGCACCGATTGGGGCAAATTGCTCGCCCCCCCCGCCCAGCCGACCGGGAAACAACCATGACCGACGCGCCTGAAAGCCCCGCTCCTGCGGCGAAAACCACCCGCAACGCCGGGCTCGCGCTGGTTGCGATCATTCTTCTTCTGCTGGCGCTCCACCTGATCGGCGACCGGCTGACCCCCTACAGCAGCCAGGCGCGGGTCCATGCCTATGTGGTGGCTATTGCGCCCGAAGTCGGCGGGCGCATCGAAAAAGTGCACGTCCGCAACAACCAGCTGGTGAAAAAGGGCCAGCCGCTGTTCACGCTGGGCGCCGACAATTTCCGCATCGCGGCGCAAAAGGCCCAGGCCGATATCAGCGCCACCGAGCGCGAGCTGCGCGCGCAGGAAGCCGGCATCACCGTCGCGCTCGCCAATCTCGCGGTGGCGCAGGCCGAATTGGTCAAGGATACCCAGGAAAGCGCCCGCTACGACCGCATCTATCGCGAAGACCCCGGCGCATTGTCGGTGCGCCGGCTGGAAGTGGCGCGCGCCTCGCGTACCCAGTCCGAAGCGCGGGTGCGCGCCGCCGCCGCCCAGGTCGAACAGGCGCGCGCCGCGCGGGGCGACAATGGCGATGCCAATGACCGGCTGATCGCGGCGCGCAGTGCGCTCGAGCGCGCCAATCTCGATCTCGGCCGCACCACCGTTGTGGCGCCCGGCGACGGGCTGGTCACCGATCTGAAGACCGACATCGGCACGATGGCCGGCGCCGGCAATGGCGTGATGACCTTCATCGCGGTGCACGACGGCTGGGTGACGGCCGACCTGACCGAAAACAATATCGGGCTGGTCGAGCCGGGGCAGAAGGTCGAAGCGGTGCTCGATGCCTTTCCGGGGACGATCCTGACCGGGCGGGTACGCAGCCTGGGCTATGGCGTCGCCAGCGGCGGCAAGAGCCAGCCCGGCAGCCTGCCCGATGTGCAGAACAACCGCGATTTCCTTCGCCAAGCGCAGCGTTTCCCGGTGATCATCGAGTTCGATCGCGACCAGCTCGCCAGCCTGCGCGGCCTGCGCGAGGGCGGCCAGGCCGAAGTCGTCATCTACACCGGCGACCATGCGGTGATGAACGCGCTCGGCCGGCTCTACATTCGGATCATGGGCTATCTGTCCTATGCCTATTGAGCAGGAGCACCCTTGAGTCCCGTCGCGCGGCGCTGCCTGCGGCTGGCGCTCGGCGTCGGCATCGCGGCGGCGATCGCCTGGGGCAAGGGGCTGCCCTTTGCCTATCTCGTCGTCATCCTGTCGGCGACGCTGCTGGTGGTGCCCAATCCGCCGCCGGGGCCGAAACAGGCGCTGATCCTGATCGTGCTGATGGTGGTGATGTGCGGCTGGGGGCTGCTGCTCGGGCCGGTGCTCGCCGGGGTACCGCTGGCGGGTGTGCTGATCCTGCTGCTCGGTATCGGCGTCGCCTCGGCGCTGACGACGCGGCCGGCGGTGGCAATCGTCGGCACGCTGATGATCCTTGGCAATACGATCATCGCCGTCATCGGCCAGCAATCATCGGCGGCAGGGCTGATCCTGCTGCAACTGATGGTGCTGGCGACGGTGCTGGCGGTGATCATCGCCCATGTCGCCCATGCGCTGCTGCCCGAAACCGAGCCGCCGCCACCGCGCCCGGCGGCAACGACGGCCGATGCGGCGTGGATCGGGCTGCGCTCGGCGCTGATCATGCTGCCGCCGCTGCTGATGGCGCTCAACAACCCCGGCACCTATATCATGCTGCTGATGAAGGGCGCCCAGCTGTCGCAGCAGGTGCAGGCGACCGATACCCGCGTCATGGCGCGCGAACTGGTGCTGTCGACCGTCACCGGCGGGGCGCTTGCCATGGCGATCTGGTGGGTGCTCGGCATGTGGCCGGCGCTGCCGCTGCTGGTGCTGCTGCTGATGCTGGCGACGCTGCTGCTGGCGCGGCCGATGTATGGCGCGGTCATGTCGAAACACCGTTTCAGCCATTGGCAGAATGCGCTGGTGACGATGATCATCATCCTGGGGCCGGCGGTGGAGGATGGCGCCAATGCCACCGATATCGGCCGCCAGATGTTGACCCGCATCGCCATGTTCATCGGCCTGTCGCTTTATGCCGCGACGATGGTGGCGCTGCTCGATACGGCGCGGGCGCGGCGGCTGGTGGCGCGATGATCCTGCTTGTCGGCCTCGCCCTGATGGTGGTCTGCCTTGGCCTGCAATCGGTGGCGGCACTTTATGCGCTGGCTTGGTTCCGCCGGGTCACGGGCCGGGATGCGGTGTCGACCGGGTTTCGCCGCCGGCTGCTGACCTATTACCGGCTGTCGGTGCTGCTGCTCGTGGTGGCGCTCGGCATCCTGGCGCAGATGCTCGCCTGGGCGCTGCTCTACTGGCTGGGCGGTGCCTTGGCCTCGTTCGAGGAGGCGCTGTATTTCTCGGGGGTCACTTTTACCTCGCTGGGCTATGGCGATGTGCTGCTGACCGGCCGGGCGCGGCTGCTCGCGCCGATCGAGGCGATGACCGGGCTGCTGATGTTCGCGATTGCCACGGCGGCGCTGATGGGGGCGATCCAGCGGCTTACGGCGCAGGGCCGGGGCGATAATGGTAGCGATTGACAGGTGACGTGCCGGCCGCGGCGGCTATGCTGCGCCGGTTCCAGCCAGAGGTCACTTCATGAAATCGCCCGTCGCCGGCATCATTGCTGCCCTGTTGTCCACCAGCGCGATCGCCCAGACGCCGCCGCCCCAGTCGCCACCCCAGACTTTGGCCAAGCCGCCGAAATGGGATGTGAATGCCCCTTCGGGGGCTACGGTGCGCCAGGTTACCGTCGATACCGATGAAGGCAGCTGGATGGATGTCGATGTCTCGCCCGATGGCGGCACGCTCGCCTTCACCCTGCTCGGCGACATCTACACCATGCCGATCGCCGGCGGCACGCCGACGCGCATCGCCGAAGGGCTGGCCTATGAAATCCAGCCGCGCTTTTCGCCCGATGGCAAGCGCATCGCCTTCACATCCGATCGCGGCGGCGGCGACAATATCTGGGTGATGAACCGCGACGGCACCGACAAGCGCCAGGTGACCAAGGAGGAATTCCGCCTGCTCTACCAGCCGTCGTGGAGCGCCGATGGCCGCTTCATTGCGGCCAAGAAGCATTTCACTACCGGCCGCTCGCTCGGCACCGGCGAAATCTGGCTGTATCACGCCAGCGGCGGCGGCGGCGTGGCGCTGGTCAAAAAGCCCAATGAACAGCACCAGAAGGAGCTCGGCGAGCCGGTGTTCAGCCCCGATGGCAAGGGCATCTATTACACCCGCAACATCACCCGCGGGCCGATCTTCGAATATGCGCAGGATTCGAACACCGATCTGTTCAACATCGAACGCTATGACCTCGACAGCGGCGAGATCAGCACGGTGGCGAGCGGCCCCGGCGGCTCGGTGCGGCCGACGCCGTCCCCCGATGGCAAGACCATCGCCTTTGTCCGCCGGGAACGCGCCCGGTCGAAGCTCTATGTCCGCGACCTCGCCTCCGGGGTGGAGCGCAAGATCTATGACGCGATGGACCAGGATGTGCAGGAAACCTGGGCGGTCACCGGCGTCTATCCCGACATGGCGTGGACCCCCGATGGCAAGTCGGTGGTGTTCTGGGCCGGCGGCAAGCTGCGCCGCGTCGATGGCGATGGCACCAACGCCCGCGAGATTCCGTTCCGCATCAACGATACGCGCGGGGTGATCGACGGCCCGCACCCGCAGGTGACGGTGTCGCCCGATGCTTTCACGACGAAGATGGTGCGCTTCACCAGCGTGTCGCCCGATGGCAAGGCGGTGGTCTTCGAAAGCCTCGGCAAGCTGTATGTCCGCCCGGTGGCGGGTGGCACGCCGAAGCGGCTGACCAGTGGCAATGATTTCGAGCTGTTCCCGTCGTGGTCGCGCGACGGCAAGAGCATCGTTTTCGTAAACTGGAGCGATACCGCGCTAGGTTCGATCCGCGTTGTCGGGGCGAACGGCGGCGGCGCGCGCACTGTCACCAGCGACCCCGGCCATTATGCCCGGCCGCGCTTTTCGCCCGATGGCGCCACCATTGTCTTCGAACGCGGCGATGGCGGCGGGGTGACCTCGCCGCTCTGGTCCGAAAGCGCCGGGGCATGGCGCGTGCCGACCGCGGGCGGCGCGGCGGTACGGCTGGTCGCCGGCGGGTCGGAACCGCATTTCGGCAGCAGCAACGACCGGGTATTCATGACGGTATCGGGCGGCGGCAAGCGCCAGCTCGTGTCGACCGACCGCAACGGCGAGGCGCGGCGGGTGCATGCCGAGGGCGATCTCGTCACGGCGTATCAGGTCGCGCCCGATGGCAGCGCGCTGGCGTTCCGGCAGAATTACGAAGCCTTCGTGATGCCGTTGCTGCCTGGCGCGCAATCGGTGTCGGTCGATGCCAAGGGCGGCGCCTTGCCGGTGACCAGGGTGTCGAGCGGCGGCGCCGACTTCATCGGCTGGTCGCAGGGCGGTGCAACGCTCAACTGGAGCATCGGGCCGACGCTCTACAGTGTCGCGGCGCCGGGGCTGTTTGCCGGTGCACCGGCAGCGGAAGGCGCGGCCAAGTTCGTGCCGCCGACGACGGGCGTGTCGCTCGCCATGCCGGTGACGGCGGACCGGCCACGCGGCAGCATCGCGCTTGTGGGCGCGCGGCTCGTCACCATGGCGGGCGCCGATGGCGGCATCATCGACGATGGCGTCATCATCATCACCGACAATCGCATCACCGCCATCGGCAAGCGCGGCAGCGTCGCGATCCCGGCGGGGGCACGGACCGTCGATGTCGCGGGCAAGACCATCATCCCGGGCCTCATCGATGCCCATGCCCATGGCCCGGCGGGGACCGACGAACTGGTGCCGCAGCAGAACTGGTCGATGCTGCAGAACCTGGCGCTCGGCACCACGACGATCCACAATCCGTCGAGCCGGTCGGCCGAGATCTTCGCCGCGTCGGAGATGCAGCGCGCCGGGGTGATCGTCGCGCCGCGGATCTTCTCGACGGGCGAGATCATCTATGGCGCCAAGGCCCCCGATGTATACGCCCAGATCGATGGCTATGACGATGCGCTCGCGCACGTGCGGCGGCTGAAGGCGCAAGGCGCGGGCAGCGTCAAGAACTACAACCAGCCGCGCCGCGACCAGCGCCAGCAGGTGATCGCGGCGGCGCGCGCCGAGGGCATGCAGGTGGTGGCCGAGGGCGGCTCGCTGTACGGGCTCGACGTGACGCACATCAGCGATGGCAATTCGACGCTCGAGCACAACATTCCGCTCGGCGTCTTCTACGAGGATCTCGTCGATCTGTTTGCCGCGTCGAAGACCAACTATACGCCGACGCTAGTGGTCAGCTTCGGCGGTCCGGCGGGTGACCCCTATTGGCGCCAGGCGACCGACATCTTCGACAACCCGCTATTGAAGGCGCACACCCCGCCGGCCGATCTCGCCGCCGATGGCGCGCGGCGGGTGAAGGCGCCGGAAGCCGATTATATCGACGACGACAACGCCCGCGAGGCCGCCAAGGTAGCGCGGCGCGGGGTCAAGGTGTCGATCGGCGCGCACGGCCAGCAGGCCGGCATCGGCTCGCATTGGGAGCTGTGGTCGTTCGTGCGCGGCGGCATGACGCCGCTGGAAGCCCTTACCGCCGGCACGATCGCGCCGGCGCAGTCACTCGGCATGGCGGGCGACATCGGGTCGCTAGAGGTCGGCAAGCTCGCCGACCTGGTGGTGCTCGATGCCGATCCCACGGTCGATATCCGCAACAGCGACAAAATCGACCAGGTGATGCTCGGCGGGCGGCTCTATGAGGCAAAGACGATGAACGAGGTGGTCAGTGGGACGAAGGCGCGGCTGCCCTATTGGTGGGAAACCAAGTGACCGACTGGGGCGGCGTCGCGGCAGATCTGGAGCGGGTGCTGCGACTGCGCTCGATTCCCTTCGCCATGCAGATGTTCGAAAGCTGTGCCGACATGGAAGCGGTACCGCGCATCCGCCGGCCCAAGGCGGTACATACGCTCGACCAGATCGTCGGCCAGGCGGCGCGACTGGGCTGGACGGTCGGGGTGACGGCGGATGATCTGGTCGGTGACCAGTGCCGCGCCGTCGTCGGGCTGGGCGCCGCCAAGACCGCGGCGTGGCAATCGGGCAAACACATGCAGGGGGTATGGTTTGCCGGCGATGCCGATGCCGCCGCGCATCAGGCGGCGATGACCTGTGTGCCCGATGGCCGTTACGAGGCGCTGGCGGTGGGGCCGCTGGCCGGCGGCAAGCTGACGCGGCCCGATATCGCGCTGTTTTATGCGACGCCGGGCGCGATGATCTATTTCATCAACGGGCTGCAATGGGCGGGCTACAAAAGGTTCGACTGGAGCTGTGTCGGCGAATCCGCCTGCGCCGATTCCTGGGGCCGGGCGCTGACCACCCGCCTGCCCAGCCTGTCGATCCCCTGTTACGCCGAACGCCGTTATGGCGGGGTGCAGGATGACGAGATGCTGATGGCGACGCCCCCCGAATATCTCGAAATCGCGCTCGCCGGCATGGCGGCGCTGGCCAAGAACGGCCTGCGCTACCCCTTCCCGGCCTATGGCATCCAGCAGGATGTCCGCGATGGCATGGCGGTCAGCTACAAGCCGGACTGAGGCGGGCCGATGCTGTCGCGCCGCATCGTGGTGGCGAACAGCGACGACGCGACATGCCCCGCCAACCAGGCGTGCAGCGCCGGCAGCGGTTGTGCCGTGAACCAGGCGGCGTCGGTGGCGGCGAACTGGCGGACGAAGGGGAAGAGCGCGATATCGGTGAAACCCGGTCTGTTGCCACCGAGTTGCGGCGCGGCGGCAAGGCGACGTTCGAGACCGGCTAGGATGGCAAGCCCGGCATCGCGGTGCGCAAGCGGGTCGCTGCCATGCCGCTGCGGGTATTTGTAGCGGTCGAGATGGTGTTTGAAAGGGCCGTCATTGGCAGCGATGAGCGCCGGATCGACGTTCGACAGCCAGTTCTCCGGGTCATGCCGCGCCAGCGCCCAGTCCATGATGTCGAGGCTTTCGTCGATGACGCGGCCATCGGGGAGCACCAGCACCGGCACGGTGCCCTTGGGTGACGCCGCCAGTAGCGCCTCGGGCTTGGCCGATAGCCTGACTTCGACGAGCGCGAACACCGTTTCGCTGATGATCAGCGCCATGCGGGCGCGCATCGCATAGGGGCAGCGGCGGAAGCTGTAGAGGGTTGGCGTCATGGCTCGGGCAGGGTCGCCCCGACATGCAGGACCCCGCGCGCCGCGGCGAGTTGCTCCTGGCGGTGGCGTTCGCGATAGCCGGCGCGCTGGTCGTCGCTGCGGCTGGCGTGGCAGGCGGGGCAGCTGACGCCCTCCTCATAGAGCGGCGAGGCCCGGTCGGCGGCCCCGACCGGGCGGCGGCAGGCGCGGCAGAGTTGGTGCGTGCCGGGGGTGAGGCCATGGCCGACGCTCACCCGCTCGTCGAAAACGAAGCATTCACCCTGCCACAGGCTGTCCTCGGGCGGCATTGTTTCGAGATATCTGAGGATGCCGCCGTGGAGATGATGCACGTCGGTGATGCCTTCGGCTTTGAGGAAGGCGGTGGATTTTTCGCAGCGGATGCCGCCGGTGCAGAACATCGCGACGCGCGGCGGCGAGTCACCGGCGAGCAACCGGTCACGATTGGCGCGAAACCACGCCGGAAAATCGCGAAAACTCGGCGTCTGCGGGTCAATGGCGCCGGCAAAACTGCCGATCGCGACCTCATAATCGTTGCGCGTGTCGATGAGAATCGTGCCGGGCTGGCGAATGAAATCGTTCCAGTCTTCGGGCGCGACATAGCTGCCGGCGGCCAGCGGATCGATATCAGGCTGGCCCATGGTGACGATCTCACGCTTCACCCGCACCTTGAGGCGATGGAAAGGCATGGCGTCGGCGGTGGCATGCTTGACTTCGAGCGCTTCGCAGCCGGGCAAGGCGCGCAGCGCGGAAAGCATCGCGTCCATGCCGGCGGGCGGCCCGGCCAGCGTGCCGTTGATGCCTTCGCGGGCGAGCAACAGCGTGCCCTTGATGCCATTGGCGCGCGCCGTCGCTGTCAAGGGCGCCACCAGCGCGGCACAATCGGGCAAAGGCGTGAAGCGATAGAGGGCAGCAACGGCGATCATCGCCGGGTTCATGCGCCAATCGGGCAGGGTTCGTCCACCGTCGGGCTTCACCCCTGCGCCGTCAGCCGAACTTGGCCTTCACGCCGATCATCGTAAGCGCCGCCTTGGCGGCTTCGCCGCCCTTGTCCTTTTCGGACTTGCGGGCGCGCGCCCAGGCCTGGGCTTCGTTTTCGACCGTCAGGATGCCGTTGCCGATGGGCAGGCCATCGAGGGTCAGCGCCATGATCGCCCGGGCGCTTTCGCCGGCGACCACTTCGAAATGATAGGTCTCGCCGCGGATGACGCAGCCCAAGGCGACATAGCCGTCGTAATTGCCCGAGGCGTCGGCAAAGGCGATCGCGGCGGGGATTTCGAGCGCGCCGGGGACGGTGAGCACTTCATGCGTTGCGCCGGCGGCCTTCAGCGCGGCAAGCGCGCCTTCGAGCGCCGCATCGGCGATGGCGTCATAAAAGCGGGCTTCGACGATCAGGATATGGGTCATGGCGAGGCCTTTCAGGCAGTAAGAGCGGCGTGCGGCGGGATCGGCCGTTCGGCGACGACCCGGAGGCCATAGCCCTGGATGCCGATGATGGTGCGGTGCGCGTTGGTGAGCAAGGTCATGTCGGTGACCCCCAGGTCGACGAGGATCTGCGCGCCGATGCCATAGTCGCGCAGTTGGATCGGCTGGCCTTCGCCCTTGGCCTTCATCTGGGTCGAGATCGCGGTCGGCGACGAATCGCGGATGATGACGACGATGCCGGCGCCTTCTTCGCCGATCACGTCCATGGCGCGCTGCAATTGTCCGGCACGATCATTGGCTTCGTGGAACAGGTCGGTGAACATCGACATGGTGTGGACGCGGACGAGGGTCGGCTTGCCCGGCTCCACCCGGCCCTTCTGCAGCACCATATGCTCGGCATATTCGGCGGTGTTGACATAGGTTTTCGCCGTCCATTCGCCACCGTGCCAGCTGTCGAGCCGGGTTTCGGCGACGCATTTGACAAGACGGTCGTGCGCGTGGCGATAGGCGATCAGGTCCTGGATGGTGCCGATCTTGAGGCCGTGCTGGCGGGCAAAGATGATGAGCTCGGGCAGCCGCATCATCTCGCCATCGTCGTCCATGATTTCGCAGATGACCCCCGACGGGTTGAGCCCGGCGAGGCGCGCGACATCGACCGAGGCTTCGGTATGGCCGGCGCGCACCAGCACGCCGCCGTCGCGGGCGACGAGCGGGAAGACATGGCCCGGGGTGACGATTTCGGCGCGGCCCTTGCTGCCGTCGATGGCGACGGCGATGGTGCGCGCCCGGTCGGCGGCCGAAATGCCGGTGGTGACGCCTTCGCGTGCTTCGATCGACACGGTGAAGGCGGTCGAATGGCGGGTGCCGTTGTGCTGCGCCATCAGCGGCAGGCCCAGCGTGCGGACGCGCTCGGCCGACAGCGCCAGGCAGATCAGCCCGCGGCCGTGGCGCGCCATGAAATTGATCGCATCGGGGGTCGCCATCTGCGCGGGGATGACGAGATCGCCCTCGTTCTCGCGGTCTTCGTCATCGACGAGGATGAACATGCGGCCATTGCGCGCTTCGTTGATGATCTCCTCGACGCTCGCCAGCGCCGGGCCTTGCGAGCGATCGCGCAGCCAGTTTTCCAGCTTGCGCAGCGTTTCGGCGGTGGGGTTCCAATCGGCATCATCGAGATTGCGCAGCGAATTGGCGTGCAGCCCGGCGGCGCGGGCGATGCCCGATTTGGTCTCGCCGCCCTCGGCGACCAGGGCGCGCAGGCGTTCGGTGGTGGTGGTCATGGCAGCGGTGCTCACATTGCGATGTGATCGTTTATCGGAGCGTCACATTGCGATGTCAAGCGGGGTAACGGGGCAAACCGATCAGCCTGCGCTGGCCATCGACTGTTTCATCCGCGCCAGATAGCGCGCCAGCACGTCTATCTCGATGTTGATCTCGTCGCCGGCCTTGGCCGCATCGAAGGTCGTCCATTGGGCGGTATGCGGGATGATGTTGATGGTGAATTCGGCGCCATCATTGTTGTCGGCGACGGTGTTGACCGTCAGCGACACGCCGTCGAGGCAGATCGAGCCCTTGGGCGCGATGAACGGCGCGATGTCGCGGGGCACCTGGATGGCGATGCGGGTCGAATCGCCGACCGGCGAAACGCTGGTGATGCGGCCGACGGCATCGACATGGCCGGTGACGATATGGCCGCCGAGTTCATCACCGACCTTGAGCGCGCGTTCGAGGTTGAGGCGGCGGCCGGCGACCCATTGCCCGCTGGCGGTGCGGCTGGTGGTTTCACCCGAGACATCGACGCTGAACTCGCCCGGGGCTTTTGCCACCACCGTCAGGCAGACCCCCGAGCACGCCACCGACGCGCCGAGCGCCAGGCCGCTGGTGTCATAAGCAGTGGCGATGACGACGCGCAGGTCGCCGCGCGGCTCGATGGCCTTGATATGGCCGATGTCGGTGATGATGCCGGTGAACATGGGCCTTGCCTATCGGATGCGGATATAAGTCTCAAGCCGGTCGGCGCCGAGCGCGACGATCGGCTGCGGCGCCCAGCGGCAATGGGCGGGCGCGAGGTCGGCCAGGCCGATATCGCCGAGCGTCAGCCCGCCGATGACGATCGGGGCGCGATAGAGCAGCAGCCGGTCGACGAGATCGGCGGCGAACAGGCTGGCGGCGAGGCCGACCCCGCCTTCGGCGAGCACCAGATCGGCATCGGTCACCGCTGCCAGCGCCGCCGGGCTGTCGAGGTGGCGCCAGCCCTGCACCGGGGTACGGCCCATCACGGCCTTGATCGGCGCGCGACTCTCAAGCCCCGCCAGCCGCACATCGAGGCGCGGCGCATCGGCGGCGAAGGTGCCATGCCCGACGAGGATCAAATCGGCGCGGGCGCGTTCGAGATGGGCGTGGGCGCGGGCGCGGGTCCCGGTAATCCACTGGCTCTGCCCCGACGCCAGCGCGACGGCGCCATCGAGCGAGACGGCGAGCTTCAAGGTGATGTGCGGCCGGCCGAGCCGCTGCCGGTTGAGGAAGCCCGCCAGCCCGGCTTCGGCCTCGGCGCGGCGCACGCCTTCGGTCACCGCGATCCCGGCGGCGCGCAGCCGGGCGACGCCTTCGCCATTGGTGCGCGGATCGGGGTCGCCCGCCGCCACGACGACCCGCGCCACCGCGGCAGCGACGAGGCCATCGGCGCACGCCGGGCCGCGCGGGCTGGCATGGGCGCAGGGTTCGAGGCTGACATAGGCGGTTGCGCCGCGGGCTTGTGCCCCGGCTTGGGCCAGCGCCACCGCTTCGGCGTGCGGGCGGCCACCGGGTCGCGTCCAGCCGCGGCCGACAACACGGCCATGCTTGACCAGCACGCAGCCCACCGACGGGTTGGGCCGCGCCAGCCCGACGCCGCGCTGCGCCAGCGCCAGCGCCGCGCCCATCCAGCGGGAATCGTCGGCGCTCACAGAGCCCGCTCTCCCGCTTGCTGGGGAGACGAGACGCACGCCCGTGCGCCGGGTGAGGGTGTATGCGCGCTCCGGAGCGCGCGTACACCCTCACCCGGGCCGCGCTTCGCGCGCCTCTCACCTCTCCCGCAAACGGGAGAGGGGCGGGTCAGCGCGCGCTTCAATTGACCGGCGGCTCTTCGGCCTGGACGAGCGCGGTGCCGGTCGCCGGCGCGGTGATGACGAAGGGAATATCCTTCTGCACGCCGCCTTCGGTGACGTAGCGATCATATTGTTCCTGCGCCTTGGTGCGCGCCGGGCCGGCCAGCGTCGCGATATAGGCGCGCGATTGCGCCAGCCGTTCGGCGCGGGCGACCTCGGTGGCCTTGGCATCGGCGATCGTGTCGGCGCGCGAACGATCGGCGCTCCAGCTCTGCATGTAGATGACTTTCATCACCCGCCCCGAATAGCCCGAGCGCGATTCGAGCATGAAGGCGGTCATGATGACCGTCGTCAGCGCCAGCGAGGCGCCGCCGACCAGGATGCGGCGGCGGCGGGCTTCGGCTTGCGACGGGTTGAGGAAGGACATGGGGAAGCTCCGGCAGGATGGCGCAGCATAGGGCGACATCCTGCCGGATACCAGTGTCAGGCGGCCGCGCTCGACAGGCGGAAATCGACCTTGATGTCGCGGATCGCCTCCACCGCGACGCCGGCGGCGAGCGCCGGGGTGAAACGCCAGGTCGCCAGCGCATGCGCCAGCGCCGCGGCATCGAGGCGCGGATGGCCCGACGATTGCGCCAGCGTCGCCGCCAGCACGCGGCCATCGCGGCCGATACGGACGTGGACGATCACCACGCCTTCCTCGCCCAGCCGCCGCGACGCCGCCGGATAAGGCGGCAGCGCGGCAAAGCGCGGGTCGAGCCGGGCGATGCGGGTCGGGCCGGCGGGTTGCGGATCGGGCGCGACCCTGGTGCCGGTATCGGGTTCGGCGCCAGATCCAGGGGGACGCACCGGCGGCTCGGGCGCGGTAATCAGCGGGCGGGAATCGGCATCGGGAGCGACGTCGATGATCGGTTCGGGGAGCGGCACGTCGATCGGGATGACGAGTTCCCGGGTCAGCGGCGCCGCGGCTTCGGGCGGCGGCTTGGCGGTTTCGGGGATATTGTCGCTGGCGATCGGCGGTGGCGGGCGGGTCAGCGTGGTTGTCGTCACCGCCAGCAGGCCGATGGCGGCGACGCCGGCATGGAGTGCGATGGTGATGAACAGGCCTGACCGGTCGCGGGTGTTGGACAGCAGATGCGTCATGGTCTCGATCCTCCCGGGGATGACGTTGCACGCCGCGCCGGCATCATCGGCCGTATCAACGACGCGATGAGATAGTCTCACATGACTAGCGATATTGATAGGGGGATATTCTCTAGACTTGCTCCCCCTGCGGGTAGGGATTTTCAGGGGCGCAGCCGAGCGAGCGCGGCGTCGCGGCCGATCAGCGGCAGCAGCGCCGCCATCTCCGGGCCGGTGTCGCAGCCCGTCAGCGCGCGGCGCAGCGGGTGGAACAGGCCGCGGCCCTTGCGGCCGGTCTGCGCCTTCAATGCGGCGGTCCAGCGCGCCCAGATATCATCGCCCCAATCGAGCCCGGCGAGCATTGCCGCCGCCGTCGCGATGAAATCGGCATCCTCGGCCTCGGGCGCCGCCGCCACCGGCCCGGCGATCACCGCCTGCCAGTCGGCGGCTTCGGCAAGTGTTGCCAGATTGCCGCGCACCGCCTGCCAGCCGGCGGCGCTCATCCCCGCCGGCAAGCGATCGGCGACCGTTTCGAAGGGCAAAAGGTGCAAGGTGCGGGCGTTGATCGCGGCGAGATCGGCGGGGTCGAAGCGCGCCGGCGCCCGGCCGAAGGTCGCCAGGTCGAACCCCGGCAGCAGATCGGCGAGCGTCGCCACCGGCTCGACCGGCAGCGACGTGCCGAGCCGGGCGAGCAGCGCCGCTATCGCCTGCGGCTCGATCCCCGCCTCGCGCCACGCGGCAACGCCTTCCGAGCCGAGCCGCTTGGAGAGAGCCGCATCGGCGCCGGTGAGCAGCGCCAGATGGGCAAAGCGCGGCACCGGCGCGCCCAGCGCTTCGAACATCTGGATCTGCACGGCGGAATTGGTGACATGGTCCTCGCCGCGCACGATATCGCTGATGCCGAGGTCGATATCGTCAACGACCGACGGCAGCATATACAGCCAGCTGCCATCGGCGCGGCGCACGACGGGGTCCGACAGCGAGGCGGGATCGACATGGCAATCACCGCGCACGCCGTCGTGCCAGCGGATCGCCGTGTCGGTCGCGAGCCTGAAGCGCCACACCGGCGCGATGCCCCGCGCCGCATAATCGGCGTGGTCGATCTCGGTGAGCACCAGCGCGGCGCGATCATAGACCGGCGGCAGCCCGCGCTGCTGCTGCACCTTGCGCTTGAGATCGAGCTCCGCCGGGGTTTCATAGGCGCGATAGGCGCGCCCCGCCGCCGCCAGCCGGGCGAGCGCGGCGTCATACAGCGCAAAACGATCGGACTGGCGGACTTCGGCATCGGGGGCGAGTCCGAGCCAGGCCAGATCGGCGCGGATGCCGGCGGCGGCGGCCTCGGTCGATCGCGCCAGATCGGTATCGTCCATGCGCAGCACGAAGCGCCCGCCGGCCTTGCGCGCCAACAGCCAGTTGACCAGCGCGGTGCGGATATTGCCGGCATGCAGGCTGCCGGTCGGCGAGGGAGCGAAGCGCGTGGTAATCATGGCCGCGTTCTTAGGCGCTGCGCGGCGGCAGGGCTAGCGGGGGGCTTGTTGCTACCCCCGCGGGCAGGTCAGCGTCATCGCCAGCGGCAGCCGCGTCCAGCCGATTTCGGCGCAGGCCGCCAGCAAATCATTGCCCAGCGCCAGCTTGGGCCATTGCCGCTGCGCATCGAAACGGCCGCGCACGACGATTTCATCGGCGGCGGCGGGGTCGGACGGCAGGCTGGTCTTGCCGCTCCAGTCGAACAGCCGCGCCGCGGCGCGTTTCACCGGCACGCCGGCCACCATCACCGGGCGGTCGAAGACCACGTCGCGCACCGGGCGGCGGACCCCCATGCTGATCACCGCCTCGCGGGCCGGCCCGTCGAAGCGGCCGCCAAAGGCCTCGCTGAGATGACTCGCCGCCGCGGCGGTCACGATGGTTTCGGCCGTGAACGGCGCCAGCTGCACATCGATGTCGCGCTTGCCCGCCGCCACCGTGCCGAGCAGGCCGCGCCCGCCCTTCCATTGCATCGGCAGCATCACCGCCGCATCGCCCGGCGCCAACGGCCGCCGCCGCCAGCGCACGCTGTCGTGCGGCAGGAATTGCGGGCCGATCATGCCATCGGCGCCCGCCACATGGTCGCGTTCGGACCAGGCGAGCGGCAGCGTCACATCGCGATCCTGGTAGCGCGCGATGGCGTCGCTGGTCACTTCGCGCACCGATTCCTTGCCGACCTCGATCAGCGCCTGCCCGAATTCGACCGGCTTGCCCGCCACCAGCCGCGCCGGATTGGCGAGATCGAGCCGCCGCGCCGCGCTGGCGTTGAGCTCGACATGGCGGGTGCCGGCCGAATCGACCCGCAGGCGCAACGGCTTGCCATCGATCGTCACCACCACCAGCGGCGCCGCCATATCGAGCAGCAGCGGCGGCAAGGGCGGCAGCGGCGGCGGCTTTTTCGCCGCCAGCGCCGGAGTGGCGATGGCCAGGAGGAGGAGCAGGCGATAGTGCATTATATGGACAATACAGCGGCGCGCAGGCCAGCCAAGCCCCGCGATCAGCGCGGTGGCGCCGCCGCCAGCCACGCCGCGCTGGTGGCGAGCAGATCGGCGCGCGCCGTCGCCGATTCGAGCTGGTGATCGAGATCGGGATAGAGGACGAGCCGGTGCGGCACCACGGCCCTTTCGAGCGCTGCGTCCATCACCTTGGCATGTTCCTGGTCGACATTGAGATCCTTGGTGCCCTGGAAGATCAACACCGGCGCCTTGATGCGACCGGCATTGCGCGCCGGTGAGCCGTCGATGGCGTCCTGCCCCTGGGCGAATTCGGCGCGGCTGAGCGAATAGCTGGTGTAATAGATCTGGTCCTTGATCAGCAATTTCAGATCGGTGACCGGCGCGACGGCGACGACCGAGCGGTAAAGGCCGGGATCGACGACATTGGCCTGCAGCGCCGCATAGCCGCCATAGCTCCAGCCGATGATATGCAGCCGCGCCGGATCGGCGATGCCCTGCGCCACCAGCCAGCGCGCGCCGGCGTTGATATCGGCCATCGCGGTGCGCCAGCCCTTGAAGGCGTTGCTCTGGAACCAGCCGGCGCCATAGCCCGTCGAGCCGCGATAATTGGGCTTGAGCACGACATAGCCGAGTTGCGCATAATATTGCGCCAGCCAGTCGAAGCCCAGCGCATCGCGCGCCGCCGGGCCGCCGTGCGGCATGACGATGGCGGGCAGGCCCTTTGCCGCAACGCCCGGCGGCAGGGTGAGATAGGCGGGCACGCTGGCGCCATCGCCGGCGGGATAATCGACCCGGCGTTCGACCGCCACCGGCCGCGCCTCGAGACCGGGACGGACCTTGAGCAGTTCGCCCAATTGCCGCGTCTGGGTGTCGTAGCGGTAATAGGCGCCGCCATCCTGTTCGCCGCCGACAAGCACGAGATTGTAGCGGCCGTCCCAGCTTTCATCGAGAATGGCGACCGGCGGCGTGCCGCGCAGCGCCTTCGACAGCGCCTTGCTGCGTTTTTCGAGCACCGCGTCGAAATAGAAATACTGCCGCGAATCGAGCGTATGGACCGCCGCCACCGGGCGATTGTACTTGCCGATGCGCAGTACGCCGTCGACATCGACCTGGGGGTGGGCAAAGACCAGCTCGCGAGTCGTGGCACCCGTCGCCGGCAGGCGGAAAAGCGCCTGGCGCCCTTCGACCGGGATCGTGGCCAGCACATTGTCGCCGCTGTCATCGAAACCCAGAAAGGCGAATTGCGGCAGGCCGGTGAGTTTGGAACTGCCGATGGTTTCCCAGCGCCGTGTCCCCTTGGGCCGGATCTGGTGGATGATCATGTCGCGCAGATAGCCGTTGGGGTCGGCATCGCCATAGGTACGGTAACGCAGATTGCCGCGACCGTCCGACGCGCCGCCGAAATTGCTTTCATAGCTGTCGCCGAAGGGTTTTTGCGTGTTGGTGGCGAGGTCGACCCGCTGCAGCGAGCAGGTATCCATGATGATATGGTCGGGATCATCGACGAGCAGGTCGAAGACGACGCCGGTCGACATGACGCCCTTGCAATAGCCGGCGAGCGCGCCAAGCTCCACCGAGCCGGTGCCATCGGCGGCGACCGCCAGCGTACGCATCAGGCGGACGGCATTTTTCTCGGCCTTTTCGGTGAAGCGGATCGCCGCGACCCGGCAGATGATGCGCGCCGTGCTCTTCCATTCGCAGATCCGGACATCGAAAAACTTGCCGTCGCTTTTCAGCACCGCCTTGTTGGTGCCGGCGGCGATATCGCTCACCACCACCGCCGTGCCGGTATCGCCATCGGGCGCCATGTAGAGCACGCGGTCGCCATCGGGCGACAGGCGGACGCCGAACGCCGCTTCGCGCCCGCCATAGGCTCCCGCCAGCGCGACAGGACCGGGCGCGGCGAGCCCGGGCGCGGCGATCAGCAGCGCGGCCAGCAGTACCGCCAGCCGCATCACGCCGTCCGAAAGGCGTTCGAGATCGGGTAGCGTCGGTCGCGGCCGAAGTTGCGATGGCCGATCTTGACCCCCGGCGGCGCCTGGCGGCGCTTGTATTCGGCGATGTAGAGCAGGCGTTCGATGCGCGCGACGATGGCCGGGTCGATGCCTTCGGCGATCAGTTCGCTGGCGGCGCGTTCGTTCTCCACCAGCCCGATCAGGATGCGATCGAGCAGGTCATAGGGCGGCAGGCTGTCGGCGTCCTTCTGGTTGTCGCGCAGTTCGGCGGTGGGCGGCTTGTCGATCACCCGCTGCGGCATGACCGGGCCTTTCGGGCCGACGCCCAAGCGCGGGTGGTGGCGGTTGCGCCATTCGCACAGCTTGAAGACGGTCGTCTTGTAGACGTCCTTGAGCACCGAATAGCCGCCGGCCATGTCGCCGTAGATGGTGGCATAGCCGACGCTCATCTCGCTCTTGTTGCCGGTGGTCAGCAGCATCGGGCCGAACTTGTTGCTCAGCGCCATCAGCGACAGGCCGCGAATGCGCGACTGGATGTTTTCCTCGGTGGTATCGGCCGCCTTCCCGGCAAACAATGGCGCCAGCATCGTGCCAAAGGCATCCATCGCCGGGCCGATGCCGACCGTATCGAGCCGGCAGCCGAGCAGCCGAGCGCATTCGGCGGCATCCTCCAGGCTGTCCTGGCTGGTATAGGGCGACGGCATCATCACGCACCACACCCGGTCGGCTCCCAGCGCATCGACCGCGACCGCCGCCGACAGCGCCGAATCGATGCCCCCCGACAGGCCGAGGACGACGCCCGGAAAGCCGTTACGGTTCACATAGTCGCGCAGCGCGACGAGCATGGCGTGGTAGATATCGGCGGGATCCGCATCGCGCGGCGCGATGGCACCGGGCGCGCAGGTCCAGTGATGGCCGAGCGTGCTGCGGGTCCAGTGCGTCAACTGCACGACCTCGTCCCAGTCGGGAAGTTGCAGGGCGAGCGTGCGGTCGGCATTGAGGACGAAGCTGGCGCCATCGAAGACGAGTTCGTCCTGGCCCCCCACCCGGTTGAGATAGACGAGCGGCAGCCCGGTTTCGGTGACGCGCGAGACGGCAAGGCTCAGGCGCCGGTCGTCCTTGCCCGTTTCGAACGGCGAGCCATTGGGGACGATGAGCAGTTCGGCGCCGGTTTCGGCAAGGCATTCGGTGACATCGGGCGTCCAGATATCCTCGCAGATCGGCACGCCGAGCCGGACCCCGCGAAACGCCAGCGGGCCGGGCAGCGGGCCGGGCGAAAACACCCGCTTTTCATCGAAGGTGCCGTAATTGGGTAGGTCGTGCTTGCGCGTGATCCCGGCGATGCGGCCGCCATCGAGCAGGAACATGGCATTGTGCAGCCGGCCATTCTCCGCCAGCGGCGCGCCGACGAGCAGCGCCGGGCCACCATCGGCAGTCGCGGCGGCGAGGCGCTCGACGCGCGCCATCGCGGCGGCGACGAGCGCGGGCTTGAGCACCAGATCCTCCGGCGGATAGCCGATCACCGACAGTTCCGGGGTGACCAGCAGATCGGCCCCCGGCACCCCGGCACGCGCAGCCAAGATGGCATCGGCATTGGCATCGAGCCCGCCGACAACGGCGTTCGACTGGGCAAGGGCGATACTGAGGGTCGTGGTCATACCCTTGGTTTAAGGGGGGGACGGCAGCGGGGCAACCATGCGCGGCGCCGCGTCGGCTGCGGGGAGGGCGCTTACTCCGCCTTTTCGCGCGCCACTTGCCCGGCCACCGACCTGAGCAGCGCCGGGGCATCGAAGACCATGCCGTCCTTGATCGTCCAGCGCACGCCGCCGACGGTTTCGCTTTTGTTGGTGGCGGCGTTGAGCCGGACGAAGCCGGTGCCATAGAGCGTCTTGAAATTCTGCAACGGGTTTTCCGGCACGATGACGAGATCGGCGATCATGCCGGCACGGACGAGGCCGAATTGCGGTTCCTCGCCCTTGGGGTCATTCAGCGTCCGCGCGCCGTTGATGGTGGCCGACTGGATGACTTCCAGCGGCGAAAAGCCGGCTTCCTGGAGCATTTCGAGCTCGAGAATATAGCCGAAGCCCCAGAGCTGGTAGATGAAGCCCGGGTCGCTGCCCGTCGTCACCCGGCCACCCATATTCTTGTAATCGTTGACCAACCGCATGTAGCGGCCATAGAAATTGCGCCAGCTGACCTCGCGCGCCGTCGTCCAGTCGTAAAAATAACTGCCGTGGTTGTCGCGGTTCGATTCGTAGAAGCGCGTCATCGACGGCAGCGCGTATTTCGCGTGCCAATCGGCGTTCTTCGCCCGCATAAGGTCGCGGCTGGCGCTGTAGATGTTGAAGGTCGGGTCGAAGGTGACGCCGGTTGCTTTCTGGGCCATGAGATAATCGACCCATTCCGGCCCGCCGGGTTCGTGAATCTGGTTCCAGATGTCGGCGATGCCGCCGAAACGCATCTGTTCGTCCTTGTAATTATAGTCGGCTGGCGTGTCCTGGGTGCGGCGGTCCTTCAGCAGCGCTTCGAAATGGCCGTAGAAATGCGTGACGGTGCCAAGGCCCGCGGCGGCGGCATCGCGGGCGTTGAATTCGGCGACATTGGGCTGCGACAGGTGCGCGACGGTGCCGAGGCCGAGCTTTTTCGCCTCGTCGATGGCGGCGCGGTCGATGTCGGGGGTTTCATCGTCTTTGTTGAAGAATTTGATGCCGTCGATGCCGGCCTTGGCGGCCCAGCGCACCCATTCGCGGGCCTTTTCCGGCGTCTGCACCCGGCCCTGCGACCAGCCCGATCCGAGCGTCTGATAGACATAGAGCCGCGGCGCGGTGATCTCACCGGCGGCGCTGCGGCGCTTGTCATCGAGCGCATGCGCCGCATCGCCGCCGAAAAAGGACACGCCGCGCACCGTGGTGACGCCATGCGCCAGCCACAAGCGATAGGCATAGCTCGGGTCATTAGCCTTGTCGGGGTCACCGTTGTGGCCGTGCATGTCGACGAAGCCGGGCATGACATACATGCCGGTGGCATCGATCTCGCGCCCGGCGCCGCGCGGTTCGCGATCGGTGCGCATCGGCAGCCCGGGGGTGCCGGCTGGGCGGATTTCGGCGATGCGATTGCCCTTGATGATAATGTCGGCCGGGCCTTGCGGCGGGCCGCCATTGCCGGTGATGATGGTGGCGCCGCGGATGACGAGCAACGGCCAGGGGCCTTCCGCCTCCCCCGCCGCGCGCGCCGGGGTGGGCAACATGCCCGCCGCCAGCACCGGGGCGGTGGCGAGCGCCAGCGCCAGCCCGGCCAGAATGTGTCGCGAGAGCCGCATGTCGATACCCCTTTTGCCGCGACCATAACGAACCCGGTCGGGCTTTCAAACCGGGCCGGCTGCGGCTACCGTCCGACGATGGGGACCACGTCACTGCTCTGGATCGGCATCGGCTATCTGCTGGGCAGCATTCCGTTCGGGCTGTTGCTGACGCGGCTGATCGGGATCGATATCCGCACGGTCGGATCGGGCAATATCGGCACCACCAATGTGCTGCGCACCGGCAACAAGGGGCTGGCGGCGGCGACATTGCTGCTCGATGCCGGCAAGGGCGCGGCCGCGGTGCTGCTGGCGCGGCATTATGGCGGGCTGGAGGCGGGGATGCTGGCGGGTGTCGCGGCGTTCATCGGCCATTGCTATCCGGTCTGGCTGCGCTTCAACGGCGGCAAGGGCGTGGCGACGCTGCTCGGCGTGGCGCTGGCGGCGGTGCCACTGGCGGGCGTTGCGGCGCTGGTGACCTGGCTGGTCGGGGCGCTCGCCACCCGGCATTCGTCGGTCGGCGGCATGGCGGCGGCGGTGGCGGCGCCGGTGGCGGCCTTTGCACTGGGATCACCGCACAGTGCCATTGCGCTGGCCTTCATTGCCGTCATCCTGATCTGGAAGCATCGGGAAAACATCGCCCGGCTGCGCGCCGGCACCGAAAGCCGGATCGGCCAGAAATGACGCTGCCCGATGATGCCGTGGCGCGGCTGCGGTTGATCCGCACCGATTCGATCGGGCCGATCACCTATCGGCAGTTGCTGGCGCGCTTCGGCACGGCGGCAGCGGCGCTGGCGGCGCTGCCCGACCTGGCGCGGCGCGGCGGCCGGGCGCTGGCGGTCACCCCGGTGGCGGACGCCGAGGCGGAACTGGCGGCGCTCGATGCCATCGGCGCGACGATGATCTTCATCGGCACCCCGGCCTATCCGGCGTTGCTGGCGGCGCTGGAGACGGCACCGCCGGTTCTCGCGGCGCGCGGCGATACGGGCTTGCTCGAACGCCCGGCGGTGGCGATCGTCGGGGCGCGCAACGCCAGCGCGGCGGGGGTGCGTTTTGCAAGGGCTCTGGCGGCCGACCTGGCGGCGGAGGATCTTGTCGTCGTGTCGGGGCTGGCGCGCGGCATCGATGCCGCAGCGCACCAGGGGGCGATGGCCGAGGGCACGATCGCAGTGGTGGCCGGCGGAGTCGATGTCGTCTACCCGCCCGAAAACGCCGCGCTGATGGCTGAAATCGCCGAAAAGGGCCTGATTCTCGCCGAACAGAAACCCGGTGTCGAGCCGCAGGCACGGCACTTCCCGCGCCGCAACCGGGTCATCGCCGGGCTGGCGGCGGGCACGCTGGTGGTCGAGGGTGCGCCGAAATCGGGCTCGCTGATCAGCGAATCGCGGCCGAGGCCGGGCGCGAGGTGATGGCGATCCCCGGCTCGCCGCTCGATCCGCGGGCGCAGGGCTGCAATTTGCTGATCCGCGAGGGCGCGACGCTGGTGCAATCGGCGGCAGACGTCGTTGAGGCGCTGTCCGCCTTCGGGCAGGGTCCGCAACTCGGAATGCGCTTCAAGGCGGCCGAATCGGCGGCCTGGTACGACGAACCGGCGCAGGATGCCGGCGATGGCGAACGCGCGGCGGTGGCTGCGCTGCTGTCCCCCACCCCGGTCGCCATCGACGAACTCGTCCGCCTGTCGGGCCTGCCGCCGGCGGTGGTGGCAACGGTGCTGCTCGACCTGGAACTGGCCGGCGCGCTGGTGCGTCATGCCGGAGGGCGGGTGGCGGCGGGTTGACACTTCCCCTTGCGCCCTGCCCCCAATAGCGCGTAGGGGCCGCGCCGCTGCTATCGTGCTGCCAGAGAGTCAGGACCCGCATGGACCTCGTGATCGTGGAATCGCCTGCCAAGGCCAAGACGATCAACAAATATCTGGGGTCGAACTATGAAGTTCTGGCCAGTTTCGGGCATATCCGCGACTTGCCGCCCAAGGACGGTTCGGTCGATCCCGACCATGATTTCGCGATGTTGTGGGAAGTTTCCGGCGATCGCGCCAAGCAGCTGAAGGCGATTTCGGACGCGGCAAAGCGCGCCGACAGCGTGATTCTCGCCACCGATCCCGATCGCGAGGGCGAAGCGATCTCGTGGCACTTGTATGAATGGCTGAAGGCGAAAAAGGCGCTGCCCAAGGGCGGCGTCCAGCGCGTCACCTTCAACGAAATCACCAAGACGACGATCCTCGCCGCAATGAAGCGGCCGCGCGAGATCGACCAGGATCTTGTCGATGCCTATCTGGCTCGCCGCGCGCTCGATTATCTCGTCGGTTTCACCTTGTCGCCGGTGCTGTGGCGCAAGCTGCCGGGGGCGAAAAGCGCCGGGCGCGTGCAATCGGTGGCGCTGCGGCTGGTCGTCGAGCGCGAGCGCGAGATCGAGGCGCATATCGCCCGCGAATACTGGACGGTCGAAGCCGGCATGGCGTCCAGCGCCGGCCAGGCGTTTCCGGCGCGGCTGAGCTTCTGGCGCGGCAAGAAGCTCGATCGCTTCGACATCACCAACGCCAAGGAGGCCGAAGCCGCCCGCCGCGCCGTGGAAATGGGCGTGTTCAACGTCCATGCCGTCGAAACCAAGCCGGCGACGCGCAACCCCTATCCGCCTTTCACCACCTCGACGATCCAGCAGGAAGCGGCGCGCAAGCTCGGCTTTACCGCCAGCCACACGATGCGCATCGCGCAGGGCCTGTATGAGGACGGCCGCATCACCTACATGCGTACCGACGGCGTGCAGATCGGCAGCGAAGCCATTGCCGCGGTGCGCGATGTCATCGGCGAGGATTTCGGCCGCGGCCCCGATGTTCTGCCCGAAAAGCCGCGCCATTATGCCACCAAGGCCAAGAACGCCCAGGAAGCGCATGAAGCGATCCGCCCGACCGACCTGATGGCCCGCCCGGCGCGCACGCCGCTGAACGATGCCGACAAATTATATGCGCTCGTCTGGAAGCGCACCGTCGCCAGCCAGATGGCCAGCGCGCGCATGGAGCGGACGAGCATCGACCTGCTCGACGCGACGCTGCAAACCGGCCTGCGCGCCACCGGCCAGGTCATCCTGTCGCCGGGATTCCTCGCGGTCTACACTGAGACAACCGAAGACATCGCGTCGGACAGCGACGATGACGAAGGCCGCCGCCTGCCGCGCCTGAAGCAGGGCGAGAATTGCCCGGTCAAATCGGTCGAGGCCAAGCAGCATTTCACCGAGGCGCCGCCACGTTTTTCGGAAGCCTCGCTGGTCAAGCGGCTCGAAGAACTCGGCATCGGCCGGCCGTCGACCTATGCCGCGATCCTGCAGACGTTGCGCGATCGTGCCTATGTGCGGGTCGAGAAGAACCGTTTCTGGGCCGAGGAAAAGGGCCGGCTGGTCACGGCGTTCCTCGAACGCTTCTTCGAGAAATATGTCGGCTATGATTTCACCGCCGATCTCGAGACCCGGCTCGATACCGTGTCGGCCGGGGAGCTGGAATATCTCAAGGTGCTGCGCGATTTCTGGGACGATTTTTCGCCCAAGACCAAGGAAATCCTCGATCTCAAGCCATCGGATGTCACCGTCGCGCTCGATGAATATCTGGCGCCGACGCTGTTCCCGCCGCGCGCCGATGGCGGTGATCCGCGGCTGTGCCCAACCTGCGGCAATGGCCGGCTGAGCCTGAAGACCGGCAAGTTCGGTGCCTTTGTCGCCTGCTCCAACTATCCCGAATGCCGCTATACGCGGCAATTCGCCGGGGACAATGCCGGGCAGGAATCGACCGGGCCCATGCTGCTAGGCACCGATCCGGTATCGGGCGAAGCGGTGTCGCTGCGTTCGGGGCGTTTCGGTGCCTATGTGCAATTGGGCGAAGGCGAAAAACCGCCGCGCGCGTCGATCCCCAAGGATGCGCCGGTGGTGGGGCCGGATGATCTGGAACTGGCATTGAAGCTGCTGTCGCTGCCGCGCACGATCGGTGCCCATCCGGAAAGCGGTGAACCGATCACCGCCAGCATCGGCCGCTATGGGCCGTATCTGGCGCACAATGGCAAATATGCCCGGCTGACCTCGACCGCCGACGTCTTTGAAACCGGCATGAACGCCGCGGTGGTGAAACTCGCGGAAGCCGCTGCCGCAGGCCCAAGGGCGCGCGGCACCATGGCGCCGTTGCGCGAAATCGGCGCACACCCGGTGTCGGGGGCGATGATGAAGCTGATGGCGGGGCGTTTCGGTCAGTATATCACCGATGGCAGCACCAATGCGACCGTGCCCAAGACCGAAGACGGCATGACGATTTCGTTGGAAGATGCCGCCGCGTTGATCGACGTACGCGCGGCGATGCCGCCCAAGGCGGGCAAGAAGCCGGTGAAAAAGGCCGCGGCGAAAAAGGTGGTGGCCAAGAAGCCGGCGGCGAAAAAACCTGCTGCCAAGAAGAAGGCGCCGGCAAAGACCGCCTGATGATCAGCGTTGCGTGGGGTCTGGCAGCCGCACGAGGATCAACGCCGCCACCACCAGCGCCGCGCCGGCGATTTCCGGCACGCCCGGCACTTCGCCGAAGCGCAGCGCCCCGATGATCGTCGCGACAGCCGGTTGCACGAGCAGCGCCAGCCCGACGACGAGCGGGCGCAGATGGCCGACGGCGAAGACCACCAGCCCCTGGCCGATGACCTGGCTGCCCAGCGCCAGCACGACGAGCGGCGTCCAGTCGTGCGGCCAGAAAGCGCCATCCATCAGCAGCGCGGCAGGCAACAGCGACGCCGCGCCGAACGCCGTCGCCAGCGCCAGCAACGGGAACACCGGCACCCGGCCGCGCAGGCCGTCGATGACGATGAGGTAACCGGTGTAGAACAGTGCCGCGCCCAGGCAGAGCAGGTCGCCGGCAAGATGGCGCGGCGACAGTTCGGCGCTTTGCCCGACGAGCAGCAACGTGCCACCGAGCGCAAAACCAATCGCGAACAATGCCTTGCGGCCGGGTTTCTGGTGCAGCACGGCAAAGCCCCACAGCGGCAGCAGGAAGCTGGCGGCGTTCGACAGCAGGGCCGCATTGGCCAGCGTCGTGCGCACGATGCCATAGTGCCAGAGCGCGATATCAACGGCGAAGAACAGCCCGGCGACCGCCGCCAGCACCAGCACCCGGGCATTGATGGTGCCGGCGGCCAGCGGCGCGCCGGTGAAGCGCGCCAGCAGGGCGAGCGGCAGCACCGCCAGCGCCAGTCGCCAGAACGCCGAGGCCACCGGCGCGACATCGGCCACCCGCACCAGCCAGGGCCCGAAGGCGAGCATCGTGCTGCCAAGGACGATCGCCGGAAAGGCGAGCCGGTGGGGGGTCGAGTCCATGGCGCGCGGGCTTAGGCGCTTTGGCGCAGCGGCGAAAGGCGCAAACGATCCTTCACCGTCACCCCGGGGGTGACAGTTGTGGTGGAGCGTTCAGTCCTGTCGCAATGCGGCTGCCGCTGCGAACGGTGCAATCGCCAGCGAAACGAGACTGGCCGCCGCCAGCAGCTTGAGCGCCCCCGGCGCATCGGCCCCTACCCCGAAGATCAGGATCGGCAGCGCCAGCGGCAGGATGATCAGCCCGGCGAGCGCGCCGCCGCCGCGCAACCCCGCGGTCAGCGCCGCCGCCACCACGGCGAGCGCCGCCAGCGCCGGGGTGCCGAGCGCCAGCCCCGCCGCCAGCCGCCAGAAGGCGGCGCCTTCCAGCCCGAGCAGCACCGCCGCCACCGGCAGCGCGGCGAGCAGCGGCACGGTAAAGCCCAGCCAGTGCGCCAGGACGCGCGCCGCCGTCACCAATTCCATCGCGATGCCGCGCGCCGCCAGTTGGTCGATGGTGCCGTCCTCGAGATCGGGGGCGAGCAGCGTTTCCACCGGCAGCAGCGCCGCGAGCAGCGCCGCCACCCAGACGATGCCCGGCGCGATGCGCGCCAGCAGCCGCGCATCGGGACCGATGGCAAAGGGGAAGATCGCGGCGACCAGCACGAAGAACATCACCGGCATCCACAGCGCCGGGGAACGCGCGATCAACGCCAGGTCGCGGCGGACGAGAAGCAAGAACATCAGCCGAGCACCAGCCGCTGCGGCGCCGCCAGCCCGATATCGCCGTGTACCGCCGCCACCACCATGCCGCCGCCGGCGCGGTGTGCCGCCATCGCCGCCGCCAGCAGCGCCGCCGACGCGGTATCGAGCCCGGCGGTCGGTTCATCGAGCAGCCAGAGCTCGGCACCGCTCGCCAGCACGCGCGCCAGCCCGGCGCGGCGGCGCTGCCCCGACGACAGATGCCGGCATGGCACATCGGCGAGCGCTGCGACATTCATCGCCGCCATCGCCGCCGGCAGCCGCGCCAGGCCAGCATCGAGCCGCGCCCAGTGCGCCAGTTCCGCCCCCAGCCGCTGCCGCTGCTTCAGCGCGACATCATGGCCGAGGAAACCGCGCACGCCGCCGCCGCTGATGCTGCCCGCCGCCGCCGCCAACAGCCCGGCGAGGATGCGCATCAGGCTGGATTTGCCGCTGCCATTGGGGCCTTCGAGATGCAGCGCGCCGCCGGGATCGAGCCGGGCCGACACGCCTTCGAACAGCAGCCGGTCGCCGCGCCGGCAGGCGAGATCGGTGATGATGAGCGGTTCGGGCGACACGCCGCGCACGCTAGCGACCCGGCTCTTCGCTGTCATCCCGGGATGACAGCCAGTGACAAAAGGCGGTAAGGGCGGGGCGTAATGAGTGATTCCTCCCCCCCGACCGAGCCCGTCGCCACCGAAAGGCCCGGCCGCACCCCGATGCCGACGGCCCTGAAACTGGCGATCGATTTCGGACCGCTGCTGATCTTTTTCGGCGCCAACAAGTTCGGCGGGGTGTTCACCGCCACAGCCGCCTTCATGGTCGCAACGCTGGTCGCCATGGCGCTGTCATGGTGGAAAACCCGGCATATTCCGCCGATGCTGATCTTCACCGGGCTGATCGTCGTCGTCTTCGGCGGGCTGACCTTGTGGTTGCAGGACGATACATTCATCAAACTCAAGCCGACGCTGATCTACGGCATGTTCGCCGGCATCCTATTGTTCGGGCTGGCGACGCGGCGGTCGTATCTGAAACTGGTGATGGGCGAAGCGCTGCCGCAGCTCGATGACGATGGCTGGCGCAAGCTGACCCGCAACTGGGCGCTGTTCTTCATCGCGCTGATGGCCGCCAACGAAGTCGCGCGCCAGGTGCTGACCACCGACCAGTGGGTCAATTTCAAGGTCTGGGGCGTCACCAGCGCGACCTTGCTCTTCGCCATCGCCCAGGCGCCGCTGATGGCGCGGCACGGGGTGAAATTCGGGGATTAGAGCGCCGCTATTCGGCCCTGCCGAGCGCCGCGACGACCGCTGCCGGCGAATCGCTGAACACCCCGTCGATCCCGGTTTCGAGATAGTGGCGGATTTCGCCCGCGGCATCGCCGCGCGCTTGCGGGTCGCTGCCGCGGCGCCAGGGCTGGCCGAGGAAGAAATTTTCCGGCCGGAAGGTCCAGGGGTGGACCTGCAACCCGGCGGCATGGGCATCGGCGACCAGCGTGGTCGGGGCGCCAAGCACACCCTTGCCATCGCGCGGGATGATGCGTTCGCGCGCCGGGCCGATGCCGGCGGCATAGGCGGCCACCGCTTGCAGCCCGGCGGGCGTGACCAGCGAGTCATAGGCCACGCCGTCACCCGACACGCCATCGGCGATCAGCTGGATCAGCCGCACGCCCGTCTGGCTGCGCAAGTCCTTGAGGTTCTGCACCTCGAACGACTGGATGAACACCGGTGCCGCCGCTGTCGTCCAGCCGGCGGCCTTGAGCGCTGCCAGCAGCGGCGGTTCGAGCGGCAGCCCGGCCTGGCGGAAGTAGCTCGGGTGCTTGGTTTCGGGGTAGATGCCGATCGTCCGCCCGGTACGCGCCGTCGCCGATTTGGCCAGCGCGATGATCTGGTCGAGCGTCGGGATGCGTTCACGGCCATCGAAGGCGGTATTGGCCGGGCGCAATTGCGGCAGGCGTTCGCGGGCAAACAGCGTCTGCAATTCGGCAAGGGTGAAATCTTCGGTGAACCAGCCGGTGAAGCGTTCGCCGTCGATGGTTTTTGTCGTCTCGCGCGCCGCGAACTCGGGGTGGCTGGCGACATCGGTGGTGCCCGAAATCTCGTTTTCGTGGCGGGCAACGAGCTGGCCGTCCCTGGTCGCCACCAGATCGGGTTCGATGAAATCGGCGCCCTGTTCGATGGCCAGCGCATAGCTGGCGAGGGTGTGTTCGGGCCGGTCGGCACTGGCACCGCGGTGGGCGATGATGATCGGCGGCGCCGGCGGTGCCAGCACGGCACCCGAGCGCGGCATCGCCTTTGTCCCGGGTTTCGGCGCAGGTGCGGCAGCAGCGATCGTCGACATCAGGCCCAGCACTCCGGCGATTAGCATCACGCGCATGTCCAGCAACCCCCGGGCGCCCGTCGCCACTGCCGCTATAAACGCAGATCCGCCGCCGCGCGAGGGGGAAGCGCGGCGGCGGCAGCAACGACAGGGTGCCCCCGGGGAAGCGGGGCACCCGCCGTGACCCCGGGGTTACAGCGGATAGGCCGCAGCGAACTGGCCATCGAACTGCGGCACATAGCTGGCGAGTTGCGCGCCGGCGCTGCCCGCCAGATTGCCGATGCCGGCAACGGCCCGAAAGCCCGCGCCGGCGCTGTCGGCCACGCTTCCGCTGCGCACGCCGAGCGCCGAAAAATCGAGATCGCCGGTGCCGACGGGCGCGTCGAACAGGCTCGCCTCGCTGATGCTGCGCTTGGTCTTGTCGTTCCAGACCAGGATATTGTCGGTGAAGGCGATGTTGGTGCTGACATTGGCGGCACCGGCGCGGATATCGAACAGCGGCACGATATTGCGCGCAATCACCGCGTCCGACAGGTTGCTGAGCGCGATGCCGGCGATGATGCCCGGGCCATCGGCATCGCGGATCGTGTTGTTGGCAACGATCACGCCATCGGCATCGGAAATGGCGATGGCGTTGCGCAGAATGGCTTCGACATAATTGTTGGTGATGACGATGTTGCTGTGGTTCAGCCCCAGCGTATGTGCCTTTTCGCTGCGGATGAAGATGCCCTGGGCATTGTCGCCCATGATGACGTTGCCGTTGAACACCAGATCGTTGCTGACGCCGTTGGCGCCGCCGGCATGGACCTGGAAGGCATCGGAATGATCGAGCTTGCTGATGTCGGGGCGGATGCCGGTGACGAAGTTGCGTTCGAACAGGCCGCCATCGAGCGTGGTGATGTTGACCCCTTCGCGCGAATCGCGAACATCGTTGCCGGCGAAGATGACATCGCTCGACCGGCTGAAGCCGGCGGCATTGTTGAATTCGCGGAAGGTCGAATCGAGCACGGCAACGCGCGTGCTGTTGGTGACGACCAGGCCATTGCCATCGTCGAAGGGGGTGCCGTTGACCGAGCCTTCGAGATCGAGCCCGACAAAGCTGACATCGTTCGACAGGTTGACGAGCACCGCCGCCGCGCTGTCGCGTTCACCGGGCTTGAGGGCGTGGCGGACATCGACATCCTCGAACAGGATATTGGCGACCCGGGTCAGCTTGAGCGATTCGAACACCGCATCATTGTCGGGATCGGCCGAACGGATGGTCACCCGGCTACCGGGCCGCACGCTCGACAGGGATACATCGCCGTAATTGCCCGGCGCCAGCAGGATGGTTTCACCACCGATTGCCGTGCGCAGCACACGCAGCAATTGGGCCGAACTGGTCACTGTCGTTGTCGTCATGCTTCACGCTCCGCTACTGGGACAAGCCGCCACTATGGCTGCGTCAGCCCCAACAACGGCGATGCCGCCGGCGCCATTACGCCGAAAGTTGGTGAAGCCCGATTGGGGGCTTTCGCCAGCGTGCGGCGGCGGTGCGACACCGCGCCGGGTGCGGCCGGGGCTTTCCATCCAGCCCCCGACTTGGCATCTGGGGGCATGGATACCCTGCCGCTGTTCCTTTCCCTCGCCGGGCGCCCGGTGATCGTGCTCGCGCTCGGGCCCGATGCCGCCGAAGCCGCCGCCGCCAAGGCGCGGCTGGTTGTCGCGGCGGGCGGCATCGTCGTCGATGACAGCGCGCCCGATGCCGTGCTGGCCTTTGTCGCCGCCGATGATGCCGGCGCGGCGGCAGAGGCGGCGGCGCGGTTGCGGGCGCGCGGCCTGCTCGTCAACGTCGTCGATCGTCCGGCGATGAGCGATTTCCTGATGGGCGCGATCATCGACCGGTCGCCGGTGCAGATCGCCATTTCCAGCGGCGGCGCCACCGCCAGCCTGTCGCGCGCCCTGCGC
Source organism: Polymorphobacter sp. (assembly GCA_044373875.1). GTDB lineage: Bacteria > Pseudomonadota > Alphaproteobacteria > Sphingomonadales > Sphingomonadaceae > Sandarakinorhabdus. The sequence continues at coordinate 21,324 of JBILPK010000002.1, read as the reverse complement.
GGCCGGCTGGAGGCGCTGCTGCCGGCGTCGCTCGGCGGGCTGGCGCGGGCGATCAGTGCGGCGCGGGGCGCCGCGAGCGCGGCCCACCCCGGGGTCGCCGACCGGCGGCGTTTGTGGGAACGCGCGCTGGCCGAAGGCGGCGCGCTCGATCCGCTGCGCCCGCTGGCGGACCCGCAAGGCGCGGTGGCAGCAGCGATCGCCGGGGTGTCGGACGCAGTGACCGAAGTGCGGACCATCGACGTGACGAGCGCAGATCCGGGCGAGTTGACGCTCAACCAATTGGCCGCGCTCGGGCGCTGCGATGCCTTGCTGGTCGAAGGCGACGTGCCGGCGACGGTGATCGACCGGGCGCGGCGCGACGCGGTGCGGCTGACCGGCCTGGCCGATGCCCCCGAAGGGTTGACGATCGTGTTGCGGGCGCCCTGCTGAACCGGGCGGCGCCGCCCGCCTCAGGCCAGCAGCTCGCTGTCCCAATACAGATAATCGCGCCATGTCGAATGCAGGTAATGCGGCGGAAACGCCCGGCCGTTTTCCTGCAACTGCATCGTCGCCGGCTGGAACGGCCGCTGGCGCAGCGCCATATGCGCTTCTGCCGGGGTGCGGCCACCCTTTTTGAGATTGCACGGCGCGCAGGCAGTGGTGACATTTTCCCAGGTCGTCCGCCCGCCATAGGCGCGCGGCACGACATGATCGAAGGTCAGATCATGCCCGGCGCCGCAATATTGGCACTGGAAACGATCGCGCAGGAACAGGTTGAAGCGCGTGAACGCCGGGTGGCTGGCTGGCCGCACATATTGGCGCAGCGCGATCACTGAGGGCAGCCGCATCTCGAACGACGGTGACCGGATCACCCGGTCATATTCGGCGATGATGTCGACGCGTTCCAGAAACGCCGCCTTGATCGCCGTCTGCCAAGGCCAGATCGACAGCGGATAATAGGATAGCGGCGTATAATCGGCGTTGAGCACCAGCGCCGGGCAGGCATCCGGCGGCGACAGGATATCGGGGTGATACATAAAGCGCGCCCTTTCCCTCGCAAGGAAAAGCCTGCTCCGACCACCGGCCCCGTCGCACGGGTGCAAGGCCCCGCAAGGCCCGGCACCCCAAGGCCGTTGCTGGAAACGGCCGATCCGTGGTGGTGGATCAATACAACAGATTGTGTGTCAGGCAAGTGACAACACCGAGATTTGGAAGATCCACCCTCGCATCTTTCGCAAGGCCGGCGGCTGTGGCTATGCTGGGGCGTCATGTACACGACGCGCTTTGCCCCCTCCCCGACCGGCTTGCTGCACATCGGCAATGCGTTTTCGGCGCTGACCGGCTGGCAGCGCGCCCGGGCGCGCGGCGGGGCCTTCCGCCTGCGCATGGAGGATATCGACAGCACGCGCTGCCGCCCCGAATTCGACGCCGCCATCCTCGCCGATCTCGGCTGGCTGGGGATCGATTGGGATGGCCCGGTGCTGCGCCAGTCGCAGCGGCTGGCAGCCTATGCCGGGGCGGTGACGCGGTTGCGCGGGCGCGGACTGCTCTACCCGTGTTTCTGCTCGCGGGCGGATATCGCCGCGGCGGCCACCGCGCCGCACGGCCACGACGGGCCGATCTATACCGGCACGTGCCGGCATCTGTCCGCCGGGGCGCGTGCCGAGCGCATGGCGCGCGACGCTTTTGCCTGGCGGCTCGATGTCGGTGCCGCGCTGGCGCAGACCGGGCGGCTCGGCTGGACCGATGCCGATGCCGGGCGGGTGGCCTCCGATCCGCTGGCGGGCGGCGATATCGTCATCGCCCGCAAGGACCTGGGGGTGAGCTATCACCTTGCCGTGGTGATCGACGATGCGGCGCAAGGGGTGACCGAAGTGGTGCGCGGCGTCGATCTGTTCGCCGCCAGCCATGTCCAGCGGCTGTTGCAGGAACTGCTCGGCCTGCCCGAGACGGGCTATTGCCACCACCGGCTGATCCTGGCGCCCGATGGCCGTCGGCTGGCCAAGCGCGACAAGGATGCGACGCTGGCGGCGCTGCGCGCCGGGGGTGTGGACCCGGCGGAATTGCGGGAAAAACTGCTGACAAACTGAGCAAGCCCACGCCCTCCCCACCGGGGGGAGGGCGTTCAAAGCAGCGCCACCGCCGTCCAGTAGGTGATCCCCGCCGCCGCATACGCCGCCGCGAACAGATAGGCGAACATGAACGCCGGCCAGCGCCAGCCGCCGGTTTCGCGCCTGGTCACCGCCAGCGTCGAGATGCACTGCGGCGCAAAGACGAACCAGGCGAGGAACGCCAGCGCGGTCGGCAGGCTCCAGGTGCCGCGCAGCCGGTCGATCAGGCCTTCGGCATGGTCCTCGTCGACGCCTTGCAGCGAATAGACGGTGCCCAGCGCCGACACCGCGACCTCGCGCGCCGCCATGCCGGGGACCAGCGCCAGCGCGATTTCCTTGTTGAAGCCGATCGGGCGGAAGATCGGTTCGAGCGCGGCGCCGATGCGGCCGGCCGCGCTGTATTCCAACGGCGGCCGATCCCAGTCCGCCGGCGGCTTGGGCCAGGTCGCCAGCGCCCAGAGCACGACGGTGGAAATGAGGATGATGCCGCCGGCGCGCTGCACGAACGCCAGCCCGCGCTGGTACAGCCCGATGCCGATGTCGCGCGGCGCCGGCCATTGATATTTGGGCATTTCCATCAGGAAGGTCGGGCTCGGCCCCTTCGTCACCGTGCGGCGCAGCGCCCAGGCGGCGACGAGCGCGCCGACGACGCCGGCGATATAGAGGCCGAACAGCACCAACCCCTGCAGGCCGAACGGTCCGACGTTCGTCGCCGGGATGAAAGCACCGATGACGACGGCATAGACCGGCAGCCGCGCCGAACAGGTCATCAGCGGCGCGATCAGGATGGTGGTCAGGCGGTCCTTGGGCGAATCGATCGTCCGCGTCGCCATGATGCCCGGCACCGCACAGGCAAAGCTGGAAATCAGCGGGATGAACGCCCGGCCATTCAGCCCGACGCGCGCCATCAACCGGTCCATCAGGAACGCCGCGCGCACCATGTAGCCCGATTGTTCGAGCACCAGGATGAAGAAGAACAGGATGAGGATCTGCGGCAGGAAGACGATGACCGCCCCCACCCCGCCGAGCACGCCATCGACGAGCAGCGAGCGCAAGGCGCCGGCCGGCAGCGCGTCGGACAGCGCCGCCTGGGCACCCGAGACCAGCCCGGCGAGCCACGCCATCGGCGCTTCGGCGCCGGCAAACACCGCCTGGAACATGAAGAACAGCAGCCCGGCAAGCAGCAACGGCCCCGCCACCGGATGCAGCGTGATGCCATCGAGGCGTTGCGACCAGCGCCGCTGCGCGCCCTGCGCCAGCGTCACGGCATTGGCGATCGTCCGTGCCTCGCGCTGCAGCAGGGTTATGTCGCTGTCGGGGGACACCGCGACCGCCGGCGTTTCGCCGCGCAGCAGCGCTGCCAGCCCGGCGCCGAGTTCGGCCAGCCCGCGCCGCCGCACCGCCACCGTGGCAATGACCGGCAAGCCGAGGATGCTCGCCAGCCGTTCGGTATCGAAGCGGGTGCCGTCGCGCTCGGCGAGGTCGACCATGTTGAGCGCCACCAGCATCGGCAGGCCGAGCCGGCGCAGTTCGAGAACGAAGCGCAGATGGTTGCGCAAATTGGTGGCATCGATGACCGCGACGATCGCATCGAGGCGCTTTTCACCGCTGAGATGCCCGAGCACGAAATCGCGGGTGACGGCTTCGTCGGGAGAGCGCGGCGTCAGGCTGTAGGTGCCGGGCAGGTCGATCAGTTCGGCGGTGCGGCCATCGGGCAGCGCCAGGCGCCCGGCCTTGCGTTCGACGGTGACGCCCGGATAATTGCCGACCTTCTGGCGGCTGCCGGTCAAGGCATTGAACAGGCTGGTCTTGCCGGCATTGGGATTGCCGACGAGCGCGACGACCGGGTTGGTGACGGGGGCGTTCACCCTATGCCCCGGTTTTCGCTTCTGGCGGGGCGATTTCGATCAGCCGCGCCATCGACAGGCGCAGCGCCACGACCATGTTGCCGACCCGCACCGCCAGCGGATCGCCGCCAAAGGGCGCGCGGTGGAGCAGTTCGACATCGACGCCTTCGTCGAACCCGAGTTCGTGCAGCCGCTGCGCGGTTTCGGGGTCGAGCCCGGCGCGATCGATCGCCGCGATGGTCGCGATCTCCCCGCGCGACAGGCGCTCGATCAGGCGGGGGCTGGACATGGTGTACGGCGCACTTTCGCGGTGTTGTTGCGAATGGTTATCATGACGGGTGACGGAGCGCCAGTGTGTAACCTTCCTTCCCCTTTTCTTCTCCCCTCCCTTGCAGGGAGGGGAGTAGGAACAATCACACCGCCGGATAGCGCAACCGCCCGAGAAACCGCGCCGGGTTGGGCACCCACGTCAGCGCCTGCTTCGCGCTCGCCTTGGTCTTTTCGAAATTCATGATGCCATCGATGCGGCGGTCGATGAAGTCCCGGGTCGCGGCCTGGTCCTCGCTGTCGTCGTCGAGCCAGTAGAGCAGGCTGGCCGAATAGACCGCGCCCAGGATGGCGCGCTTGGAATAATGGTTGAAATCGGTCGCGGTATCGCCCGCCGCGCGCCACATCGTATCGGCGGTGCGCCACAGGCTGCGCGCCGCCAGCCCGGCGTGCTGTGGCTGTGCCAGCACGGCGAGCGCGCGGCGCACCGCCTCGCGATCGGGGCCGGCGGCTTCGAACCGGCTGCGCAGCGCCAGCCGGATGCGATCGCGGATCTTCAGGCCGGTCACGTCGCCCATCGCCGCGACCATCAGCGTATCGGCATGGGCGATATAGGCATCGACCATCGCCGCGGCATCGGGCAGTGCCATCGCGGCGATATCGCGATCGATGCCTTCCGCATCGGCGGCGGCATCGCGCGCCAGCGCCGTCCAACCGTCGAAGGGCACATTGGGCAGCATGGCAGCAACCAGCCGCGGGCGCAGGTCGGCGAGGGGGATGTCCTGTGTCATGGCACAAGCATAGCCGCTGCGGCGCCGGCGTAAAAGCCACCCCGCGGCAGGCGCGTTTTCGCCGCAGCGCTAGCCCAGGGTCGGCAACGCCAGCAGGCTGAGCACGGCGATGAACACCGCTGCGAGAAACACAGAGGTCCGCATCGGCATCAGGCGGCTACCAATGCGAAGCGGCGGCGCCGTCCAATGGCAATGGCTGTCAGCATGACGCCGGTAATCAGCAGCGTGGTTTTGCCGGGGTCGGACACAAGCGCGATTTCGCCGGGCAGCAGCGCCGCCGTTACCGCGAGCCCGTATCCGGCAACGATACTGGAAATGCGGATTTTCACCGAGCTGTTCCCTTAGATTTCACCAGATTCCGGCCGTTCCGATGCGATACCGACCCGAACATGCCGGGGCCGTTTAACTTGATTAAATTTCCGCAACTTGGCAGACTATCCCCCAATTGGGGGACTGGCGGTGGGCCAGTTGGGGGATAGTGCGTTGAGTAACGCCAGCGTTGGCAAAAGTGGCGATGCAGCCGGCCAGCCGCGCGCCGACGACCCGGAACGCCTTGCCGCGATGGCCATCGAAGTGCGCGCCGGGGCGAAGATGAGCATCGGCGGCATGGCGATCATGGCCGGGGTGCTGGTCTTCGTGCGTTGGCGCTTTGCCGCATTGGTCGATCCGGCGTGGCTGCTCACCGCCTGGCTGGCGTGGATGTGGGGGGCGATCGCCTTCTGGGCCGGCGCCATGCTGTTGTTCTATCACCGCCGCCCCGATGATGCCGAAACCGTGGCGCGCTGGACCAAGCCCGGGCTGTGGGTGCAATCGGCGCTCAATTTCGGCATTGCCGCCTGCCCCTGGGTGCTGCTGCCCGGCGCCGATGCCGAGCTGCAATATGTCACCACGCTGCTGTATGTCTGGTATGTCGCCACGACGATCATGACGAGCAACAGCGGCGTGCCGATGCCGGTGCGCGAAGTCGTGCTGCTGACCGTGTCGAACGCCGGCTTCGCGCTGTGGAAGGGTGGCCCCTACAGCGCCGTGCTGGCCCTGTTCGTGGTGATGATCGGCCTGACCATGCTGGGTTTTCGTCGCCAGGTGCGGCAGGCGGCGGTAGCGGCAACCGCGGCGCAAGTGGCGAGCGAGCGCGCCGAGGCGACCGCGCACAAGGCCCTGGCCGCCGCCACGGCGCAGCGCGATGCCAAGACGCGTTTCATCGCGGCGGCCAGCCATGATCTGCAGCAGCCGATCCATGCCGCCAGCCTGTTCTTCGACGTGGCGATCGCGATGCCCGACGGAATCGAGCGCCAGCGCGCCATTGCCGGCGCCCATATGGCGTTCGAATCGACCCAGGCACTGCTCGCCGCGATGCTCGATCATCTGCGGCTGGAGGCGGGCGCCGTGCGCGCCCGGCTGGCGCCGGTCGATCTTGGCGCGATGCTGGCGCGGGCGGTACTGGAACATGGCGCCGCCGCGCGCGCCGCGGGCATGGTGCTGCGCCCGGTCGCCAGCCGGCTGTGGGTGACCGCCGATGCCGATCTGCTGCGCCGATCGCTGGGCAATCTCGTCGGCAATGCCGTTCGCCATGCGCGCGGCGAACGCGTACTGCTCGCGGCGCGGCGGCGCGGCGACCACGCCGAAATCTGGGTGATCGACGATGGCCACGGCGTGGCGGCGGGCGATGTGCCGCGGCTATTCGATGATTTTGCGCAAGGCTCCGATTCCGATACCGCCGGTTTCGGGCTGGGGCTGGCATCGGTGCGCCGGCAATGCGAGCTGATGGGCGGCAGCGCCGCGCTCGATCCGCGCTGGCGCGGCGGGGCGGCCTTTGTGCTGCGCCTGCCGCTGGCGGCGGTACCGGCGCTGGCACTGGCGGCCGAATAGCGCTGTATGGGTGACCCCCGGCATTGCCTGATCTGCGATGACCACCCGCTGGTGGCGCAGGCGCTGCACGCCGCCGTGGCGGCGCGCTGGCCGGCCATGGGAATCACGCTCGCCGAAGATTATCCCGCGGCGCTGGGGGCGATCGGCGGCGTCGACCTGGCGCTGGTCGATCTCGACATGCCGGGGGCGACGCCGCGCGACGGCATCGCCGCGCTGCGGGCGGCGGCACCCGCCACACCGCTGATCATCGTTACCGGATCGGGCGATGATGCACTGCTACTCGATCTGCTGGCGCTGGGCATCGCCGGCTTCGTGCCCAAGACCGCGACCCTGGCGGTCATCGCCGCGGCGATCGAGCTCGTGCTCGCCGGCGGGCGCTACCTGCCGCCGCGGTTGGCAGAAATGGCGGCATCGCCGCGGTTGGCGGAAATGGCGGCATCGCCGCCGGGCCCGGCACTCGCCGCCGCGCTGTCACCGCGCCAGGTCGAAGTCGTCGCGCTGCTGGCGCGCGGCCTGTCGAACAAGGATATCGCCCGCACCCTGGGGGTGGCGCCGGCGACGGTGAAATCACATGTCACGCAGGTGATGAACGCGCTCGGCGCCACCAACCGCACCGATGCGGCGGTCAGGGCACGGGCGGCGGGGATCGTCTAGGTGGGACCGGTCGTTCAGCCCGCGACGCTGGCCAACCGCCGCCGCCGCGCCGCCGCGGCCACCAGCCCGAAGCCGGTGATCAGCAGCGCCCAGCTCGCGGGTTCGGGAACGCCGGCCGTCACCGGGCCGAGATCATAGCCGATATTGTCGATGGCGACTTCATAGCCATCGGGTCCGAATTGCAGGATCAGCCCTGCGGTGTTCGACAGGCCGCCGAGCATGATCGTCGCATGGCCGGCGGCCGGCACGGTGAAGCTGCTTGAAAACAGCAGGTTGAACGACAGGTCGAAAACATTGACCTGGCTGGCCCGCGCGACATTCTGGGCGCTGCCGAAATCGATCGAATTGAGGGTAAGCCGGTTCGACCCCAGAACGTCGAAGCGGATTTCGCCAGCTGCGGCGCCGACGCCGACATAGGCGACATCGCCAAGATCGCCATAGCTATAGCCGGCAACCCCCGACCGCCAGAAAGTCAGGCTGGGCAATGTCGTGGCCCCGTTGCCGATGCTGGCGACACCCCGGAACGACAGGTCGAGGCCGGCGGCGTCGCAGCAATCCTGGCCGAGGAAGATGCCCGGGGTGCCGGCGTTGTCGAAGGTGATCGTCGCCGCCCGCGCCCGCCCCGCCGGCAACATCGCTGCCATCAGGGCGATCATGACGGCGACCGTCACCTGTCGTTTCACGATGGCACGTTCGCCCTGTCCGGCGTCGCTCCACCAGGCGCCGGCCTTCATCACAAGAGTGCGCATCATCACGGTCTCCCCAAACCGGGGAAGAGCTAGACCGTGCCCGACGCACCGCCCATCGCCTATTGTAGGGTGTCGTTCAGACGGAAAGCAGCCGGTCGACGATCAGGTCGGCCTGAGCCATGACCATCAGCCGCCCGCCGCCGGGGAGCAGTTCAGCGGTGGCATCGGGCAGCACCCGCTGCCAATAGGCCATCACCCAGGCCGGATCGTAGAGCACGTCATGTTCGGCGACCATGAAACGCCAGCCGTGCGTTCCCGGGTGCGGCGCCGCCGGGGCCATGGTGGCGAGCTGCATCTGTTCGTTGACATAGCCATCGAGCCGCCCGGTCAGGAAGGGGCGCACCGCGCGCCAGTAATCCTCGACGATATCGGGTTCGGCCATCGCCGCCTCGTCGGGCGGGCTGCCCTCCACCGAGCGCGCAAAGATGCGCTTGAAGTTCGTTTCGTTCAGCACGCCGGTCATCACGCCCGCCGCGGCGCGGATCAGCCCCGGCCGCCGCATCGCCGCTTCCTTCGCCGCCCCCAGGAAGCCGACCCGGCGGGGATCGGAGCGCGACGCCGGATCGGGGTTGGTGATCACCACCCGGCCGACAAGATCGGGTGCCGCCCGGTGCAGCGCCAGCAGGTGATGCGCCGCGCCGCGTGACACGATATCGAAGCGGCGCACCCGCGCCTGGCGCGCCACCAGCACCACATCGCCGACCGCGGCCTCGAAGGGATCGTGCTGGCCGGGTTGCCGCCCCGCCAGCGGATCGGTCAGCCCGAAACCCGGCCGGTCGATCGCGATCGGCCGGAAGCCGCGGGCCTGCAGCGCGCGCACCAGCCGGCGGCTGACGAAGCGGGTCGTCATGCTGCAATGCACGACCAGCACCGGCCGGCCGCTCGCCGGGCCATAGTCGCTCCATGCCACCCGGCTGCCATCATCGCGCAGGGCATAGCGCAACGGTTCGCGGGCGCTTTCGAACACCCCCATGCTGCCGGCGGTGGCGCGCATCATCCACTCCATGGCGTTGGCTTCGGCAATCAGCCTGGCGAGCGCTGCGGCACTGCCCACCCCCAGCGCCAGATAGAGCCGCTCGATCTCCTTCTTCGCCACCGCCTCGGACAGACCCGACGCCCGCGCCGCCTCGCTGCGGTCGAGCCCGCTCGCCACCAGCATCCCCAGCATCGCCTGGCGCGGCGAAATTCCCCAGGCATCGGCGAGCAGGCTGCCATCATCGCCGCCCTCGGGCAGCACGCCGAAGCCGACTTCCGCCAGCAAGGTCACCAGCGCCGGCAGCCGGGTGACCCCGGCGCGCCGCATCGCCCCGGCCACGGCTTCGCGTGCGGTCTGATAGGCAATGTCCTGCCGGGCCGCGGCCTTGCGGATCGATCCGGTTTCGATCGTCGCGATCACCACCCGGGTTTCAAGGCCGGAAAACCCGAAGGCGCGCGTCGCATCATCGAGCAGCGGCCCGCCGATGCTGCCCTCGCTGGTCAGCATGACCACGGCTTCGGCGCCGGCCGGCGCGATCGCCTCGCGCACGACCGCCGGCAGCTGCCAGCCTGCCGTCATGGCGGCCGGCGCATAGACCAGGATCGACGGATTCCCCGCAGGCGTCGTGCCCGAAACGACGCGGGCGGTCCGCGTCCGCGCCACCGCGGCGATCAGATCGGGGTCCGGCGCCCGATCAGGACCGGGCGTCGGCGCGATCAACCGCCCGTCGGCCGCATAGAGGGCCGCGATCAGGCTGCCGGCGCGAAACAGCGGAAAGGCCGGCCCGGCCCCGGCAGCGGCGGCCTGCACCATCAGTGCCGGTTCCCCGCCCGGTTGGTCGTCGCGCAATTGCGTCAGCACCTGGTCCGGGGCTGCTAGCCATGGCTCGAGCGCGCCGAAATCGGTAAAATTCTGCATCACGATAAGAGATAACCCCGCGATACCGGCAAAGGAAGCCGCCGCTTGCCGCATGCCCGGAGGCGGCGCCGACTTGCTGCGCTTGTTTCCTGCGCCACCCTCTGCTATGCGCGCCGCTCGCTCCGGTGGGCTGCCCGCCGGGTTCAATGAGTCTTTGACAAGCGAGGGCGCTGTGCCAGCCCCCTCGACGTGAATGGAGAGTACGGCTGCATGCAAATCGTGGTTCGCGACAACAATGTCGATCAGGCGCTGCGCGCGCTCAAGAAGAAGCTGCAGCGCGAAGGCGTCTACCGCGAAATGAAGCTGCGCCGTCACTATGAAAAGCCGTCCGAAAAGCGTGCCCGTGAAAAGGCCGCCGCCGTCCGCCGCGCCCGCAAGCTCGAGCGCAAGCGCGCCGAGCGCGATGGCGTGAAGTAGAACCAGACCAAAAAGGGTATCGCCATGTCGACCGCCACCCCCAATGCCGCCGATTCAGCGGGCGGCGTCATGCGGTGGCTGGTCGCCGCGGCGGTCATCCTCATCATCGTGGCGATCGCGGTGTTCGCCGGCACCCAGACCCAGGTTGCCGCCGTGCGCATGGACGATATGAAATTCATGGCCGAAAATGGCAAGAAACCCGGCGTGGTGACCACCGATTCGGGGCTTCAGTATGAAGTGATTCGTGCCGGCAGCGGGCCTAAGCCGGCGCGTACCGACACGGTGCTGGTGCATTACGAAGGCCGGCTCGTCGATGCGGCGCGCACGGTGTTCGATTCGTCCTACCAGCGCGGCCAGCCGGCCGCCTTCCCGCTCGATCAGGTCATTCCCGGCTGGACCGAAGGCGTGCAATTGATGCCGACGGGGTCGAAGTATCGCTTCGTCGTGCCGCCGGCGCTCGCCTATGGTGCCAAGGGTGCCGGTGGCGTCATCCCGCCGGGCGCCGTTCTCGAATTCGATATCGAACTGCTCGCCGTCCGCCCGAGCTGATCTGCGGCGGCCAACGCCGCTTTTTCCGCGCTCTTTCATTGCTGTTCTGCCAATCGCCGGCCTTTTCGCAAGGGCCGGCGTTTTGCTGTGCAAAGACGCTTGACGCAATTGCGAACAAGTCGCAAAAGCATGGCTATTGAGAGTCATTCACAGGTTAAGCCATGCGTAGCCCCCGGCGTTTTTCCCTTCTGCTCAGCGCGACGCTGCTCGCTTCCGGCCTTGCCGGCGCTGGCGCGGCGCTGGCCGATGAAGCACTCGACGCCGATGCCGGGGCGATGATCATCGTCACCGCGACGCGCGACGCCGGCTATCTCGCGACGCGGACCAGCAGCGCGACACGCACCGACACGCCGCTGCTCGATGTGCCGCAGACGGTCGACATCCTGACGCGCGACCGGCTCGATGATCAGGCGATCCTGTCGATCGCCGATGCGCTGCGCTATATCCCCGGCGCCACCACCGGCCAGGGCGAAGGCCATCGTGACCAGCCGACCCTGCGCGGCAACAGCTCGACCGCCGATTTCTTCGTCGATGGCCTGCGCGACGACGTTCAATATTATCGCGATTTCTACAATATCGAGCGGCTGGAAATCATGAAGGGCCCCAATGCCATGATCTTCGGGCGCGGCGGTGGCGGCGGCGTCATCAACCGGGTGTCGAAAATCCCCCGGGCCGGCAGCTTCATCGCCGCCGATGCCGGCATCGATACGTTCGGTGCCTGGCGGCTGGGTGGCGACCTGAATGCCGATGTCACCGATGGCATCAGCGCGCGGATGAACGCCGTCTATGAAGACAGCGCCAACCACCGCGACGTGTACGAGATGGAACGCTGGGCAGTGAACCCGACGCTCGGCTTTACCCTGGGTGACAAGGGCAATCTGGTCATCGGCTATGAACACGCCAGCGATGAACGCATCGTCGATCGCGGCATCCCCTCGCTGGCCGGGCGCCCGGCCCCGGGCCTTCGCGATACCTTCTTCGGGCTGGCCGCTGTCAACCGGTCGACCTTCAACGCCGATGTCGTATCGCTGGCGCTGGATTATGCGCTGACCGACAATCTGACCCTGCGCCAGCGCAGCCGCTATGGCGACTATGACAAATTCTACAGCAACCTGTTCCCCGCCACCGCGATCAGCGCCGCCAACACCATCGGCGTCGAAGCCTATACCGATGCGACGGCGCGCGAGAATTTGCTGACCCAGACCGACCTCGTCTGGAAAGTCGCCACCGGTGGCATCGACCATACCCTGCTCGCCGGCTTCGAACTCGGCCGCCAGACCACCACCAGCGCCCGCGTCAACGGCAGCTTCGCGGTGGTGCCCGGCGGCACCAGTCTGCGCACGCCGGTTTCGGTGGCCGATCCGTTCCGCCCGCCGGTGCCGGCGTTCGGCGCGCCGCTGCGCCGCAACCACAGCCGCGCCAACATCGCCGCCGGCTTCATTCAGGACCAGATCAGCATCGGCGCGCATGTCGAGATCGTCGCCGGGCTGCGCTATGATCGTTTCAGCCTCGATTTCGAAAACCTGCTGACCGGCGCCACGCTGGCGCGCACCGACAATCTGTGGTCGCCGCGCTTCGGGCTGGTGGTCAAGCCCGCCGCCAACGCCTCGCTTTATGCCAGCTTCGCCCGTTCGTACCTGCCGCAATCGGGTGACCAGTTCACCGCGCTCGACGCGACGACGGCGGCACTGGAGCCCGAACGCTTCGACAATTTCGAAATCGGCGCCAAATGGGACGTGGTCCCAGGGCTCAACCTCACCGCCGCGCTGTACCAGCTCGATCGCAGCAACACGCGCGCCGCCGGGCCGGTCGCCGGCACCGTCGTGCTGACCGGCAAGCAGCGCAGCAAGGGGCTCGAACTCGCCGCCAATGGCAAGATCACGCCGCAGTGGCAGGTCAGCGCCGGCTTTGCCTGGCAGGATGCTGAACTGTTGAACGCCACCACTGCCGGCCCCGCCGGGCGCAAGGTCGCGCTGGTGCCGCGCACCCAGGCTTCATTGTGGACACGCTATGATCTGACCAAAAGCTTCGGGCTGGGGCTGGGCGCCACCCACCAGGCCAGCAGCTTTGCCTCGATCAGCAACACGGTCGTGCTGCCAGCCTATACCCGCGTCGATGCCGCGGCGTTTGTGCAGCTTGCCAAGGGAGTCGATGTCCAGATCAATATCGAAAACCTGTTCAACACCGGCTATTTCCCGACCGCGCACAACGACAACAACATCAGCACCGGTGGCCCGCGCGCCGCCCGGATGACGGTGCGGACGCGGTTCTAGACCCGATTACGGCTTGATTGAATCACTTCGCTCATCCCGAGCGACGTCGCGGGACCTGGCCGCACGTGTAGCGCATCCCTCGACGACGTTTATCCAGAGCGACGCCGCAGCCGGCGTCGAAGGGCTGGGGATGAGCGGCGCGCGCGCTTCGGATCGACTGCTGCCCCCCGGCCCGTTGCCGGGCCGGGGGTAGCTTGCGTCAGGCGATCGGCAGCAGGTCGCCCCCGGTCGGCAGCGGGCGCGGATAGCTGAGGTCGACCCCGAGCGCGGCTTCCCAATAGGCGTTGCTGGCGAAGTTGTAGGCATCGACGATGTGCAGCGTCTGGGTGCCCGCCGCCGATGACAGCGTCAGCACCAGATCGAGCGCATTGGCGCTGTTACCGACCACCTGGCCGTTGACGCTCGCCGCGGTGGTGACAAGGCCGGTGCTGACCCCGGTCACCGTCACCCCGGCGCCGAGCACCAGCGTGTCGCCCTGGGCGATGAAGAAGTCGGTGATGACATCGACGGCGCCGTTGTCGATCGTGTCGAACAGAAAGGTATCGGCGCCGACCCCGGCCTGGAACAGGTCGTTGCCCAGCCCATTGACCAGCGTGTCGCTGCCGCGTGCGCCGAACAGCGCGTCGTTGCCGGCGCCGCCATCGATGCGGTTGTCGCCGGTATCGCCGAACAACAGGTCGTTGAAGCCCGAGCCGAGCAGGTTCTCGATGCCGGCAAGGGTATCGATGCCGTTGCCGGTGTCCTGGCCGCCGGTCAGGCCGAGCCGGACCGTCACGCCGTTGCGGGCGCTGGCATAGCTCGCGGTGTCGCTGCCCTCGCCGCCGTTGAGAGCGTCGTTGCCGGCGCCGCCATCGATCACATCGTCGCCGCCGTTGCCGTTGATGATGTCGTTGCCACCGCGGCCGGACCAGCGTTCGCCGTCGCTGCCACCGTTGATGACATCGTCGCCCTCGCTCTGGACCTGGACCGAATAGAGGGTGACGGTGTTGCTGATTTCCTGGCCGCTGAGCAGCAGCGCCTGGCCGGTCGGGCTGTCGGCGGCCGAAACGAACGCGCTGGTTTCGGGGCCGCGATCATCGGCAGTTTGCGGCTTGTAGCTGACAAAGATGGCGTTGGCCGGATCGGTTACATCATAGACCATGTAGCCGCCGACGCGCTCCAGACCGACAAAGGCATAGGTGCGGCCGTTGATGATGCCGATGGTGACGCCTTCGGGTTCGGGGCCCTTGTCGTCGGAGCGGGTGTCGAGCGAGTTGGCGGCAACGCTCTGGTTGCTGTTGAAGATCGCCGGGTTGTTGGCGGCGATGATCGCCTCGAACTCGCCGCCGGTTTCGCGCACCTTGGTGATGCTGCCATCGGCTTCCTGCTTGAAGATCGAGATGCTGCGGCCGCCGAGCGTGGTGATGATGTCGAAATCGCCGTCGCCATCGGTGTCGCCCGTCGTCGTCAGCACGTTCAAGCGGCCGAGTTCGGCATTGGCCTTCAGCGCGGCGGCATTGGGGTACAGCGTCGGATCGAGGACATAGCCAGCCGAGCCGAAGCGCACCGAATCGGTAACGTTGACCCGGGCATCCCCTTCGTTGGCGGTGATGAAATAGGTCACGCCGCCAACCGTGTAGCTGGCGATGGCATCGGGCTGGATCAGGCTCTGGATATTGACGTTGCGCAGGTTGATGCCGCCGTCCTGGTCGCTGGTATCGAGCACGTTGCCGGCAAGGTTGCGATCGACCGTGCCGAGCGGCTGGATCGACAGCGGCCGATCGGCAGCCGGGTTGGTCAGATCGATGACGGCGACGCCATTGACTTCCTGCAGGGTGACATAGGCACGGGTGCCATCGGCCGAGATGGTGATGTATTCGGGCTCGATATCGCCCGCCGCCGGCTGGCCCGGGGCGATGGCGAGGCCGCGATCGCGCAACGCCGCTTCGGCGCCGTTGAGCGACGCAAAGCTGATGGTGTTGCTGACAAAGGCATTGGCGGCACCGCCCGACAGGTCGATGATGCTGATCGTGCCCAGTGCCGACAGCGCTTCGGCTTCGTTGGCGACGAGCAGTTTCAGGCCATCGGGCGAGAAGGTTACGTCATCGGGCAGGATGCCGACCTGGATGGTCTTGATCAGGCTGTTGTCGGCGGCGTTGAACAACGCGACAAAGCCCGGCAGCGCCGTATTGGCGTTTTCATAGCCGACCGCGATGATGCCGTTCTTCACATCGACGCTGTTGACGCCGCCGGTCAGATACGAGGGCAGGCCGAGCAGCGAGATCGGCGCTTCGTTGACCAGCGTGCCGGCGGCGGTGACGCTGTGGACGTTGATGGCATTGCCGGCGATGTTGGTCGAATAGACCTTGCCGCCTTCATAGGCGATGCTTTCGGCGCCGGCGACCGTGCCCTGGATCGAACCGAGGCGGACGAGAACGACATCGTTGCTGGCGGCCGGTGTCGCGGTGCTGCCGGCCAGCGAGGCCGCCGCGCCGTAGACGTTGATGCCGCCGATGGCGAGCGGGAAATCATCGTTGACGATGGTCGCCGCTGCCGTGGCATTGGTGCCGTTGATCAGCACGCCGGCGGTCAGCGGGTTAGTGCCGCCGGTCAGCGTCAGGCTGAAACTCTCGTTGGTTTCGATGCTGGTGTCGCCGCTGATGGTTACCGTGACGGTCGCCGTGGCAGCACCCGCCGCGATGCTGCCGGTGAACGCCGTTGGCAGCGTGCCGCCGAAATCGGCGGCATCAGTGCTGCCGGCGGCGATGCTGCCGGCAAAATCGAGCTGGCCGGTGGTGCCGCCGCTGCGTTCCACGGTGAAGGTGATCGCCTTGGTGCCGGCATTGCCTTCATCGACCGTGCGGGCGAGCGAGGCAGTGGCGAAACCGATGGTCTGCGCAGCCGCAGCGAGCGACAGGGCGGTGCCGCTGAACGGCACATCGGGGAAGACGGTGTCGATCGACTGGTCGCCGCTGGCATCCTGCGTCGCCCAGTTGGCGGCATTGTTGAGCACCGGCAGATAGGCGGCAAAGCTCGTCTGGTTGCTGCGCGCGCCGTTGAAGGCGCCGATATCGGCCCCGGCGTCGACACTGCCGAGATCGACCGCCGAGGTGCCGGCGACAAGGCCGGTCCCGGTCAGGCTGCCCGCCGTGGTGAAGCCATCGTTGGAAATGGCGGCAAGGAACGCCGTGGGTGCCAGCGGGGTGCCCGGATTGGCGATATAGACATAAACCGCTTCACCGCTGGCACCGAGGCCGCGGTTGCTGCCGCCGCCGGTAACATTGGCGACGGTGCCGACATTGCTGACGGTGCTGGCGGCGGTGCCGATCGTGTCGATGGTGATGATCGCGCCGGCCGCGACATTGCTGGTCAGCGTCAGCGCGAACGTGCCTTCGTTGAAATCAGTCCAGGTCGTGCCGTTCCATTCATTGTCGCTGAAATACAGCACCGTGCCAATCGGCAGGTCCTTCAAGGCGGCCAGCGCGAGATTGTCGTTGCCGTCGCTGTTGAAGCCGACAAAGGCGACATCGCCGGGGCCGAACGCCGCCGGGGCGAGATCGTCGTTGACGATGGTGCCGCTGGCGCTGGCGATGCCCGACTGGATGCTGGTGGCGACGCCGGCACCGTTGCTGACGCTGGTCAGCGTCAGGCTGAAGCCTTCGGTGGCTTCGATGGTCAGGTCGCCGGCGACATTGATGGTGACGGTGGCGCTCGTTGCGCCGGCGGCGATCGTGCCGCTGAAACCGGTCGGCGCGGAGCCGCCGACGAAATCGGCAGCGTCGGTATCGCCCGCGGCAAAGCTGCCGGCGAAATCGAGCGCACCGGTGGTGCCGCCGGTGCGGGTCACGGTGAAGGTATAGGCCGTGGTGCCGGCATTGCCTTCGGCCTGCGAGATGCTGCTGCCGGCGAAGCCGACGCTTTGCACTTCGGCATTGCCGAGGGTGAAGCCGGCGATGCTGAACGGCAGGCTGGGCGCGGTGGCATCGATCGAATCATCGGCGGCGGTGTTCTGCGTCAGCCAGTTGGCGGCATTGTTGATCTGGGCGAGGAAGCCGGCATAGCTTGCCTGGCCGTTGCGGGCGCCGTTGAAACTGCCGATATCGGCCCCGACATCGACGGTCGACAGATCGATCGCCGTGGTGCCGGCAACCAGCCCGGTGCCCGACAGCGTGCCGCCATCGGCGGTGAAGCCATTGTTGGCGATCGCCGCGAGGAACGCCGTCGGCGTGCCGGCCACGCCGACATAGGCATAGACGATTTCGGACGTGGTGCTGAGACCGCTGCTGCTGCTGGTGGTGCCGAGGTTGCTGACCGGGGTGGAACCGAAGCTGTTGATGGTGACGACGGTACCGGCGGCGATGGTGGCGCTCGCCGTCCAGGTGACTTCGCCTTCACCGGTGTTGAAGCCGGCACCGGTCCATTCGCGATCGTTGAAGAGGATTACCGTGCCGGCCGGGATCTCGCGCAGGGTGACAAAGGCGAGATCGTCACTGCCATCGGCGTTGAAGCCGACAAAGGCGATGTCGCCGGGGGCGAACGGCGCCGGGCCGGGGGCAGCGATGTTGATCGCGATGACCGACGGATCATGGTCGGACGAGGTCGACGCCGTTGCGACGAATTCCGAATTGACATGGACGATGTCGAGCGTCGTCGCGCTGGCCAGCGGCGCGCTGATATAGACCTGGTCGAGTTCCTGGGCATTGCCTTCGAAATTGTACGAATATCGTTCGGTTTCGGCGAGCGTCAGCGACAGGCTCGACAGGCCGGCGACGCCGAGTGGGGCGAGCGATTCCTCGTTGGTGAATTCGTTGAGATCGCCGAGCACGACGATCTTGGCCGACGCGCCGAGACCGGTGACATAATCGGCGACATTCTGCGCCTGCACCAGCCGGTCGGCGGCGCTGCCGTTGGTCGATGGCTGGACCGCGCCGAACAGCGGCGATGAACCGCCCTTCGAGCTGAAGTGGTTGTTGATGACGGTGATGTTTTCATCGTTGAATTCGAACGTCGCGACCAGCGGCTGGCGCGCGCCGGCAAAATCGACGGCGGCGTTGGTGGTGGTGGCCACCGAGCCGGCGACCAGCGATACCCGCGATGCATCATAAAGATAGGCGACACGGATGTTGCCGCCGGGTTCGCCGCCATTGGTGTTGTTGGTGATGAACGTGTTGTCGATGAAGCTGTAAACGGGGCCGCCATTGGCGGTGATGGCATCGACAAGCATCTGCAGTGTCACGCTCGCCGAAACGGTGCCGTCGTTGCTCGAACCGCTGTTGTCCTGGATTTCCTGCAGCGCGACGATATCGGGCGAGCCGAGCGCATTGACGATCTGCAGCGCGATCGAGGTGAAGCGGCCATCGGCGACATCGGTGTCGCCATCGCCATCATTGGGATCGAGGTTGAGGACATTGTAGCTGGCGATGGTCAGCGTGTCGGCGTCGGCCGACAGGTTGGTGACTTCGCCGGTCAGGATCGACGGCGTGGCAACGGTAACGGCGCTGGTGGCCAGCACTTCGTAATTGCCGAAGCCATAGCTGATAATGCCGGTGACATCGGCGAGCACAGTGCCGGCGGCGACCAGCGGAATGCTGTTGGCGCCGCCCGGGGTGAAGCTGTCGCCGTCGATCTGGATGCGTTCGGGGTTATAGTCCGACCCCGCGCCGGTGTTGGTGACATTGAGGCCATCGCCGGTGCTGCCCCTGGTGACGATGGTGCCGCGCGCCGACAGGCCGGTCGCGCCGGCGCCGCCATTGGCAACGGTGAACAGCTCGCCATTGCTCGTCGTCGGCGCGACGACCAGCGGCGTCGGCACGGTGACGCGCATGCCTTCGAGGCTTTCGAAGAAATCGATGCCGTCGCTGGCCGGGTCGAAGGTGGCAAAATTGTCGTTGTCGATGATCTCGGTCGGCGCGGTGCGGCCACCGCCGCCCAGGATGATCGCGGTCGGCAGGGCATTGCCGCTGCTCAGGATCGAAACGCTGGGGCTGGTCAACTGGGTGATCGACAGATTGCCGCTGCTGTTGCCGCCGGGGGTGAATTCGGTGACGGTGCCGGTGACGTTGACACTGTCGCCGACCGCGACTGTCGGTGCGGTGCTGGTGAAGATCAGGATGCCCTGCGACGTGGCGACATCGGCATCGATATCGGCATCGGCGGTCTGGATGTAGAAGCCGTTGGTATCGACCGCCGTCACGATCCCGCGCGTCGTCACCACCTGGCCGGTGAGGGCCGAGCTGTGCGAAGCGCCTTGGATGTCGTGGATGGCGATGAGGGTGATATCGTCGTTGGTGATCGTGCCGGTGCCCGAAGCGTCGGTGATCGCGGCGGTGCCGGTGGTGTTGACGAGGTTCGACAGCGCGACCGTGAAGGTTTCGCTGGCTTCGTTCGCCGCGTCGCCGTTGATCGTCACGGCGATCGTTTCGGTGAGCGCGCCGCCAGCGGTGAAGCTGACCGTGCCCGTGGCGGCGACATAATCGCTGCCGGCGGTCGCGGTGCCGTTAGCGGTGGCAAAATCGAGGCTGAAGGCGCCGGCGTTGTCGGCGCGGGTGACGGTGAAGGTGAGCGTTGCGGTGCCGGCGTCGCCTTCGGCGATGCTGACATCGTTGATGCTGACGCGGGTGGCGGCGACGCCGCCGGTGAACGACTGGCCGGCATTGACCGCACCCGGGGTTGCCGTCGTCGTGGTTGTCCAGGTGAAATCAGTGCCGGTGTTGCCGGTGCCGGTACGATAGATCGACGAGCCAATCGGCGTCGTGGTCGTTTCGCTGACACCGACATCGACGCTGGCCAGGCCGGCGGCGGGGGTGCCGGCTGCGGCGGTGAAGATGCCTTCATAGCTTAGCAGTTCGATGACCGTGCCATTGTTGTCGATCAGCGCAAAGCCGTCGTTGGTGCCATTTTGTAATCCGTCCTGTGGCAAGCTGAACGACAGGGTGCCAAAGCCATTGCCCTGGTCGGGAATGACGAGATCGGTCATCGTGATGGTCGGCGTACCGTAGACGACCGCCGCACCCGGCACGTTGCCATTGTAGCGCACGATCGACCAACCCGTCAGGTTGGTGCCGGCAGTACCGGCGATTTCAATGAATTCACCCGAATCGGTGCCGGCATTGTCGTAGTGAAATTCATTGATCCAGACGGTCATGGTAAAATCCTGTCAGCAATTTCAATAGGTTGTCGCCGTTCTGGCGAAAGCGGTGATATGTGGGGGGGGGTGGGGCGCGAGGCGCTACCGGCAAGCGGGGTCGGCGTGGCGGGCACTGCCCGGACGGCGCGTCGTTACAATTGCATTCCCGCTCAAGCCCCCGCCGCACGATGTTGATTCAAGGCAACGAGCTTGGCGCCGTTACCTATTTAACAGACCCTACCAGCCAATTGTTATGCTTGGATGACAAGATTGTCGCCGGGCAACACTGTCGCAGCAACTGCGGCGCCGGCAGCGTGCAGCTCCCGGTAGCGGCAGCTTCAGGGGGGGCTTCAGGCTTTGGCGTCAGGGGTTCGGCGCCATCGGCTTGCGGTAATCGAGTGGCGGCGCGCGATCGCCGACCATCGCCTGGTAGCGGAAATCGGACCCACGCTTCTGCAACAGTTCGGCCTTGGCCGCCGCCAGCACCTCGGGGCTGCGCAACAGGTCGGCCGCGGTCAGCGCCAGCGCCTTGGCCGCGACGACGCCGCCCTTGGCGCCGATCGACATGCCCGATGCCGCCACCGCCTGCCAGCTGTGCGCCGGGGTACCGGGCACCCAAGTTGCCGCCGACATGCCGACGGTGGGGCTGACCCAGCTGATATCCGACACATCGGTCGAACCGCCGCCGTCACCGCCGCTGATCGGCCGCACCTCGGCAACCGACGCCAGCGGGCGCTTTGTGGGCAGGGTCGGCGCGATGGCATCGGCCCAGCGGCTTTCCTCGGCGCTCCATGTCACCCCGCCGACAGCGGCGAGGTT
>JBILPK010000036.1:0-23104 GCA_044373875.1 Polymorphobacter sp. | reverse complement strand
GGGCTTCCTTCGCGGCGACCCTCAGACACGCTGGGCAGCGCACAAGATTGCCGTTGATAGCGGCATCCTGGACGCCGACGAAGTTCGCGAGATTGAAGGCTTCAACCCGCGCGGCAAGCCTGCGGTGGCGGTTGCATGAGCCGGGCAAGGTTCACCAGTTCCGAAATCACCCGCGCCTTTAAGGCGGCGCGGGCCGCTGGTGTTACCGCCGAAATCACAATCGACATTCACGGCACCATGCGCCTCACCCCCTGCGCAGTTGCAACCCCGGTAACCGCCGGCAACGCTGTTCTTGACCGCATCAAGGGCATGAACCTGTGAAGAAACGCTTCCCGACGTATGTCAGCGAATACCTCGATCGGCACGGGCGCCCCCGCGTTCGTTTTCGTCGCAAAGGCTTTGCGCCCTACGCCTTCAAAGCCTCGCCATTCAGCCCTGACTGGTGGACCGAGTATCATGCTTGCATGGCCGGCGAAGCGGCACCGGCATTGCAACCAGGATATGATCGCACCATCCCTGGCACCATCGGCGACCTGATCGCGCGCTATTATCGCAGCGCCGACTGGCAGCGGCCCGCGCCAAAGACGCGGCATTCGTTCCGACTGGTTATTGAGCGTTTTCGCGGGCCGCTTGCCGACGTGCCCCTGAGCCAATTTGGCTATGAAGAAGCCTCAGCCGTGCTTGCCAAGATGCAGGACCGACCGAACGCCGCGAACAAGATGCGCAAGTTGCTGTCCCGCGTATGGGACGAAGGAATGCGGCTCGCCATGCTCACGGTAAACCCTTGGCGACTGGTGCGACCTTACAAGGTGAAGGGCGGCTATCACACTTGGACCGAAGACGAGATCGCAGCGTTCAAGGCAACATTCGCAGTCGGCACCCGCGAACGGCTGGCGCTCGCTTTGATGCTAAACACGGCACAACGGCGCGGCGATGCTATCCGGCTCGGACCTCAAAACATCAAAGGCAATCGGCTGATCTTCACGCAGCGCAAGACCGGTAAGCGGCTCGATATGCCGATTATCGCCGAGCTTCGCGACGCCTTGGCGGGCTTTGAATTGGCGCACCTGTCGTTCCTGGTGACGGCGCACGGCGCGCCGTTCAGCGATGCGGGCTTTGGCAACTGGTTCGCCGACGTTTGCAAAGAGGCGCAAGTTCCGGGCCGGGCGCACGGCCTCAGAAAAGCCGCCGCCGTTCGCTTGGCGGAAGCCGGGGCAACGCAACAGGAAATCAAAGCCTGGACCGGCCATAGCTCAGACGAGGAAGTCCGGCGCTACACCGAAGCGGCGAATCAAGCGCATTTGGCCGACGCCGGAGCGGCCAAGATGGCTAACCAGAGCGTCCGGTTAGCCTTTTCAACCTCTAACCCGCTGACTAAAAAGGATTAATTAATGAGTATGGAGGCCCGACCGGGAATCGAACCCGGGTTCACGGATTTGCAGTCCGTTACGTCACCACTCCGCCATCGGGCCGCGCTCAGGAGTCCTGTGCGGGCGCTCCCCCTAGCAATGGAGCTTGGCGAGGGCAACCTTCATCGCTAGACGAAAATGCACAAGCGCAAATTCGATTGCGACTCAGCTGTATTATTACTATCAGACACCAGTTGCCGCAGGAAGCCCCAGTGACCATTGCCGATCTTCATGCCGCCGAAATGACCCCCGCCGCGGAGCGGCGAACGCCCGCTGATGTCGTCGCCGCGGAGCGGCGAACGATGGTCGACAGCCAGTTGCGCACCGTCGGCGTGCTCGATGAAGCGGTGCTCGGCGCGATGTATGCGCTGCCGCGCGAAGATTTCATGCCGGCGGCGTTGCGCGGGCTGGCCTATGCCGATGCGGCGATCGAAGTTGCCCCCGGGCGCTGGCTGCTCGAACCGATGGCGCTGGCGCTGTTGCTCCAGCACGCCCGCATCAAGGCCGGCGAACGCGCGCTGGTGGTCGGATCGGCCACCGGCTATTCGGCGGCCGTCCTTGCCCATGCCGGTCTGCAGGTGACCGCGCTGGAAAGCGATGCCGGGCTGGCCGCGATCGCGCAGGCAGCCGGCGTTGCGACTGTCATCGGCGCGCTCCCGCTCGGCTGGGCAGCAGTGGCGCCCTATGATGTCATCCTGTTCGAAGGCGCCATCGAGACGATTCCGGCCGCCATCGCCGCGCAATTGGCCCCGGGCGGGCGAATCGCTGCCGTGGTGCGCAGCGATGGCGTCGGCCGCGCCTGTGCCGGGCCGTTGCTCGCCGGTGGCCGCATCGGCGGCGCGCCGTTCCTCGAAGTCGCTGCCAAACCCCTCCCCGGATTCGCCGCCCCCCGCGAATTCGTCTTCTGACGTGAAAGATGCTGACCTGATGTCCGTTCGTTCGTTCCTGCTGCTCGCCGCTGCCCTGGCGCCGGCTGTTGCCGCCGCCCCGGCGCGCGCCGATTCGCTTTCGGCCGCGATTGCGGCAGCCTATGATGGCAACCCCGAACTCGCGACCCAGCGCGCCACCGTGCGTGCCGCCGATGAAGCCGTGCCGCAGGCGCTTGCCGGCGGGCGGCCGACGCTGGGCACCCGGCTGACCGCCGATCAGGCCGGGCTCAGCTTTGCCGACAACGGCCGCACCTATACCGCCGGTTTGCAGCTTACCCAGTCGCTGTACCAGGGCGGCCGGACCCGCACCGGGGTATCGGCGGCCGAAAACCGCATCCTGGCGGCGCGCGCCCGGCTGCGCGCCACCGAAAACCGCATCGTTCTCGATGTCGTCACCGCCTATGCCGATGTGCTGCGCTTTGCCCGCGTCGTCGAATTGAACCAGAGCCAGGTCAAGGTGCTCGAACGCGAGCAACAACAGGCGAAGGACCGTTTCGAGGTCGGCGATGTCACCCGCACCGATGTTGCCCAGTCGCAGGCGCGGCTGGCCAATTCGCAATCGAATCTTGTCGTCGCGCAGAACCAATATGCGGCGGCGCGCCAGGCCTATCAACGCGTCGTCGGCCGCCCGCCCGAGGATCTGGAACCGATGCCGCCGCTGCCGGTGCTGCCCGGCACCGCCGGCCAGGCGGTCGATATCGCGCGTGACAATGCCCCGGCGCTGATCGCGGCGCGGTTCGATGAAGCGGCGGCGCGGTTCGATGTGAAGACCTTGCAGAAACAGCGCCTGCCGACCGTCGCGGCCAATGCTTCGGCGGCGTATCAATATTTCGAAGGCGGCGGCGGCGGTGCCAACTTCGTGCGCCAGGGCGGGTTCTTCACCCAGGATGTCAACATCCAGGCGACGGTGCCGCTGTATCAGGCCGGGCTGGTCGGCTCGCAGGTGCGCCAGGCGCAGGCGCGGCAGAGCCAGTTGCTCGAAACC
The DNA here is from genome assembly GCA_044373875.1 of Polymorphobacter sp. GTDB lineage: Bacteria > Pseudomonadota > Alphaproteobacteria > Sphingomonadales > Sphingomonadaceae > Sandarakinorhabdus. Next base: position 19,781 of record JBILPK010000036.1, on the reverse strand, counting down.
ATTTCGAGCACCGAGCGCACGACGACCGAAACGGTGACCAACAGCTTCAACCAGCTGCGCGCCGCTCGCGCCGTGATCGAGGCATCGCAGATCGCTGTCGATGCCAATGCGCTCGCCGCCGAAGGGGTGCGCCAAGAAAACCAGGTCGGCACCCGTACCGTCATCGAAGTGCTCAATGCCGAACAGGAATTCCTGACCACCCAGGTCAATCTCGTCACGGCGCGCCGCGAGGAACAGGTCGCGGCCTATGGCCTGCTAGCGGCGGTCGGCGCCGCCGAAGCCGTGGCGCTCGGCGTGCCGGTCACCGAATATGATGCCGTTAGCAATGCCAAGCTGGTCCGCCATCGCCTGCTCGACGATACCAAGGCCGGCCCGCCGGCACTGCCGTTGCCGCCGGCCGAACGCGCCAGCCGGTCGCTGGTCATCGGCCCGCCGGTGCCGTAAGATCGACAGCTATGAGCGAGCTTCCGCCCAATATCGACGCGATCCTGGCGTCCATCCGCGCGCGGATGGCGGAAGACGGGCCGGGTGCTGCGCCGCCGCCGCCGGCGGTTGCCCCCGATGTGCCGGTGGCCCCGGTGCCGGAACTGCCCGACCCCGGCACCGTGTCGTTGAGCGGGGGCAACATGACGCTCGATGGCCTGATGCGCTCGATGCTCGAACCGATGCTGCAACGCTGGCTCGATGCCAATCTGCCCGAAATCGTCGAAAAGATCACCCAGGCTGAAATCAGGCGGCTGACCGGGCGCGGCTGAGGCCGCTCACGCCGGCAGCGACGCGATAAATGCATCGAACAGCGCCGTGTCGTGGCGGTGCGGATTGACCATGACGGCGGGCAGGGCACCGCTTTCAGGCAAGCCGAAGATCACCCGCCCGGGCAACAGCGCTGACAGGTTGCCATACCATTCGAGCAACGCCGGTTGCAGCCGCAGGTGCAGGTCGAAATTGCGGCGCCGGCGCTGCGCATCGCTGTCCTTCTGGGCCTGCGCCTGCGCCGGATCGATCGGCTTGACGAACCAGGCATCCGCAAAGCCCAGCCGACGATTGCCGATCGCAGCGCGGATTGCCGCGCATTCCTGCTGCCAAGGCGCCGCAGCGGCCGCGCCGATGCGGCACAGCGTCCAGAAATAATGCAGCTTCAACGGGTCGGTATCGCAAATCGCCAGCCCGGTCGCCGCCTCGACGCCTTCGGCCCGCGCCCAGCGCCGTGCACTGGCATCGGCCCAGAAGCGCGCGGCGGCAATCGGATTTGCATCGCGGTCGGGGCCGGCGAGCCCGGTGTTTTCATCGATGACATGGGCGCGCGGCTGGCGCGCGCACCAGCTCGTCTTGCCACTGGCGCTGATGCCTTCGACGACGATGATCATGCGAGGGTTTTCACCGCGCGGGCACCATGATGCAACCCCGCCCCCTTTCGCACGCGCGCTGCAGCCGCTAACAGCGCGGCATGACTCTCATCGACAAGACCTTTGCCCCGGCGGAATTCGAACAGCGCTGGTATGACCATTGGGAAAGCGGCGGCGCCTTTCGGCCGGCGCGGCCCGATGCGGTGCCGTTCACCATCATCATCCCGCCGCCCAATGTGACGGGGTCGCTGCACATCGGCCATGCCCTCGACAATACGTTGCAGGATGTGCTGATCCGCTGGCACCGCCTCAACGGCCGCGACGCGCGCTGGGTGGTCGGTACCGATCATGCCGGCATCGCGACGCAGATGGTGGTCGAACGGCAACTGGCCGAAGCCGGCAAGCCCGACCGCAAGGCGATGGGCCGCGCGCAATTCCTTGAAACCGTGTGGGACTGGAAGCGCGAAAGCGGCGGCACCATCACCCGGCAGCTCCGCCGGCTCGGCGCCAGCTGCGATTGGGCCAACGAGCGTTTCACCATGGACGAAGGCTTCAACAAGGCCGTCACCCGGGTGTTCGTGACGCTGTTTGAGCAGGGCCTGCTCTATCGCGACAAGCGGCTGGTCAATTGGGACCCCAAGCTGAAGACGGCGATTTCGGACCTTGAGGTCGAGACGCGCGAAGTCGCCGGGACCTTCACCCATATCCGCTATCCGCTCGCCGATGGCGTGACGCTGGCCGATGGCCGCGACCATATCATCGTGGCGACGACGCGCCCCGAAACCATGCTCGGCGATACCGCGGTGGCGGTGAACGCCTCGGATGCACGCTACCAGTCGGTCATCGGCAAGTTCGTACAATTGCCGATCACCGGGCGGTTGATCCCGATCGTTGCCGACGACCATGCCGATCCGGAACTCGGCAGCGGCGCGGTGAAGATTACCCCGGCGCATGATTTCAACGATTTCGAGGTCGGCAAGCGGCATGGCATGACGCCGATCAACATCTTTGATGCCGATGCGCGGATCATCGCCGCCGATGGCATCCCCGCCGATTATGTCGGCATGGATCGCTTCGATGCACGCAAGAAGGTCGTTACCGATCTCGAAGCGCTTGAAGCGGTCGAGCTGATCGAGGCCAAGACCATCCAGATGCCCTATGGGGACCGTTCGGGCGTGGTGGTCGAGCCGTGGCTGACCGACCAATGGTATGTGAACGCTGGCGAACTCGCCAAGCCGGCGCTGGCAGCGGTCAAGTCGGGTGCGACACAGTTCGTGCCCAAGACCTGGGAAAAGACCTATTTCAACTGGATGGAAAATATCCAGCCGTGGTGCGTGAGCCGCCAGCTGTGGTGGGGGCATCAGATCCCGGCGTGGTATGGCAGCGACGGCAAATGCTATGTCGCCGAAAGCGAAGCGGAAGCGCAGCGCCAGGCCGGCGATGCCGTGCTGACGCGTGACGAGGATGTTCTCGACACCTGGTTCTCGTCGGCGCTCTGGCCCTTCGCCACCCTCGGCTGGCCTGACAACACCGAAGACCTCGCGCGCCATTACCCCGGCGATGTGCTGGTCACCGGCTTCGACATCATCTTTTTCTGGGTGGCCCGCATGATGATGCAGGGCATCCATTTCATGGACGATGTGCCGCCGTTCAAGACAGTCTATTGCCATGGCCTGGTGCGCGACGCCAAGGGCGCCAAGATGTCGAAATCGAAGGGCAATACCGTCGATCCGCTGGTGCTGGTCGACAAGTTCGGCGCCGATGCGCTGCGCTTCACGCTGACCGCGATGGAAAGCCAGGGCCGCGACATCAAGCTCGATGAAAAGCGCGTCGAAGGCTATCGCAACTTCGCTACCAAGCTGTGGAATGCGGCGCGTTTCTGCCAGTCGAACGGCATCAGCGGGTCGACGACGATCGCCCCGCCGCCGGCGGTCAATGCCGTCAACCGCTGGATCATCGGCGAGGTCGCAGCGACGGCGCGCGCGCTCGAAACCGCGATCGCGACCTATCGCTTCGATGCCTATGCCGATGCTATCTACAGCTTTGCCTGGAACCGCTTCTGCGACTGGTATCTGGAACTGACCAAGCCGTTGCTCGCTGAAGGTGCCGACTCTGTGGTTGCCGCCGAAACGCGCGCTGTCAGCGGCTGGGCACTCGACCAGATTCTCGTCATGCTCCACCCGGTGATGCCGTTCCTGACTGAGGAATTGTGGCACAAGCTGGCACCGCGCGACCATGATCTGATCGTCGCCGACTGGGTGGCGGCCGACCTGCCGGTCGATGCTGCGGCGAGTGCCGATATCGAATGGCTGATCGGGCTGGTTAGCGAAGTGCGCTCGGCGCGCACCGAGTTGAACGTGCCGCCGGGGGCCAAGCTCGGCTATGCCGTGGAAGGCGCCGGCGCCGAAACGCTGGCGCGGCTGGCGGGCAATGCCGCGGCGATCGAACGGCTGGCACGCATCGTGCCGGGCGCCGCAGCGGCTGAAGGCGGCCGGTTGCAGCTCGTCCACGGCGATGCGACCTATGTGTTGCCGCTCGCCGGCGTCATCGACCTGGCCGCCGAGAAAGCGCGGCTGGAAAAGGCGATCGCGACCGCGGCGAAGGAGCGCGATGCGCTGGCTGGCCGGCTGAATTCGCCGGGCTTTGCCGAAAAGGCCAAGCCCGAAGCGGTCGAAAAGGCCCGCGAGGACCATGCGGCGCGCTCTGCCGAAGCCGAGCGGCTGGGCGCGGCACTGGCGCGGCTGGGCTGATGTCCTTCACCGCCCAACCGCTCGCTGCCGACGCCTTTTACGCCGACCGACCGGCCGCCTATCGCGACCTGGTGCAACAGCTCACCGCGCTGATCGGGGACGAGACCGACCTGATCGCCAACGCCGCCAACACATCGGCGCTGTTGTTCGACTTGCTGCCCGATCTCAACTGGGCGGGGTTCTACCTGATGAAGCAGGGCGAGCTCGTGCTCGGGCCGTTCCAGGGCAAGCCGGCGTGCATCCGCATCCCATTGGGGCGCGGGGTCTGCGGTACGGCGGCGGCGAAGCGCACATCGCAGCTCGTTGCCGATGTCCATGCATTTCCGGGCCATATCGCCTGTGATGCGGCGTCGCGGTCGGAACTGGTGGTGCCGTTGCTGCACGGCGAAACGCTGGTCGGGGTGATTGATCTCGACAGCCCGCTGCCGGGGCGGTTCGATGCGGATGATCGGGCGGGGATCGAGGCGGTGGCGGCGGTGTTTGTGGGAAGTCTTCCCTCTCCCCTCGCGGGAGAGGGCGAGAGGTGAAAGTCAGCCCATCAGCTCGCGCACATCGGTCAACCGCCCGGTCACCGCTGCTGCGGCCGCCATGGCCGGTGACAACAAATGCGTCCGCGCGCCAATGCCCTGGCGGCCGACGAAATTGCGGTTGCTGGTGCTAGCGCAGCGCTCGCCCGCCGGCACCTGGTCGGGGTTCATGCCGAGGCACATCGAGCAGCCGGGCTCGCGCCACTGGAAGCCGGCTTCGATGAAGATGCGGTCGAGCCCTTCGGCTTCGGCCTGGCGCTTGACGAGGCCCGATCCCGGCACCACCAGTGCCTGCTTGATGTGTGCCGCGACCTTGCGGCCCTTGGCGACGGCGGCGGCGACGCGCAGATCCTCGATGCGGCTGTTGGTGCAGCTGCCGATGAAGACATGCTGCACGTCGACCTGCTGCATCGGCGTGCCGGGGGTCAGGCCCATGTAATCGAGGCTTTTTGCGGCGGCGGCGCGCTTGCCCGGGTCGGCAAAGCTGTCGGGCGCCGGCACGCTGTCACCGATGGCGACGACATCTTCGGGGCTGGTGCCCCAAGTGACCAGCGGCGCAATCTCGCTGCCGTCGATGATCACCACCGCGTCATAGACCGCGCCGGGATCGCTCGGCAGCGTCTTCCACCACGCCAGCGCGGCTTCCAGCGCAGTACCCTGCGGAGCGCGCGGGCGGCCCGCCACATAATCGAAGGTCTTCTGGTCGGGCGCTACCAGCCCGGCGCGGGCGCCGGCTTCGATCGCCATGTTACAGACCGTCATGCGGCCTTCCATGCTCATGTCGCGGATGACATCGCCGGTATATTCGATGACATAGCCGGTGCCACCGCCGGTGCCGAGCCGGCCTATCACCGCCATCGCGACATCCTTGGGCGAAATCGAAAAGCCCAATTTGCCGGTGATGCGCACTTCCATCGCCTTCGACTGGCGCAGCAGCAATGTCTGGGTGGCAAAGACATGTTCGACTTCGGATGTGCCGATGCCGAAGGCCAAGGCGCCGAACGCGCCGTGCGTCGCGGTATGACTGTCGCCGCAAACCATGGTGACGCCGGGCAGGGTAAAGCCCTGTTCGGGGCCGATGACATGGACGATGCCCTGCTCGGGGGCATCGATGGCGAACATCTCCACTCCGAAATCGCGGCAATTTTCGGTCAGCGCATCGAGCTGCGCCTTCGACATCGGGTCGAGGATCGGCAGCGAGCGGTCGGTTGTCGGGACATTATGGTCGGGCACCGCCAGCGTCAGGTCGGGGCGGCGCAGGCGACGGCCGGCCATGCGCAGGCTTTCGAAGGCCTGGGGCGTCGTCACTTCATGGATGAGATGGCGATCGATGAAGATTAGCGACGTGCCATCGTCGAGGCGGCGGACGACATGGTCATCCCAGATCTTGGCATACAGGGTGCGCGGTGCGGTGCTGGTCATGCCCCGCCTGTAGCCGTGAACGCCCGCGCAAATCCAGCCCCCGCCTCCATTGTCCGCACAACAAGAAAGCCACGTGACGCGCGCGTGCGGCGTCGCTAAGCCACCGCCATGGGGGCGAACCTGAATTTCATCGACAGCCAGCCGATCATTATGGTCGGGCTGGGGCTGTTGCTGCTGATGGTGGCGATGGCCGAAGCCGGCGCGTGGCGCCGCCGCCGCCACCCGGAGGCGGGCGAAACGCTGTATGTTGCTGCCGCGACCGTCAGCCTGCTCGGCCTGCTGATCGGCTTCACCTTCAACGTCGCGCTCAACCGCTATGACGAGCGCCGCGACCTGGTGGTGGAGGAAGCCGCCGCGATCACCATTGCATGGGAACGCAGCCAGCTGCTGCCGCCGGCGCCGCGCACCACTGCCGAAACGCTGCTGCGCCGCTATGTCGACGCGCGGCGCGACTATTTCCAGCGCGGTCAGGTTACCGATCGCCAGCGCAGCGCCGATGAACCGGGGCGGGCGGTGCGCCAGCAGCTCTGGGGGCTGGCGGCGCGGGTCGAGGCCAGCAACGAAAAGCCGCTGATGGCGCGCGCCTTCATCGATGCGCTGTCGGGGCTCGATACCGTCGCCGGCCACCGCGAATCGATGGCGCGCGAGCATATCCCGCTGTCGGTCGTCTATGCGCTCGGGCTGGCGGCGCTGATCACCGCGACGACCCTGGGCTATGCCGGGGCGCTCGGCTGGCGCGTCACCCGCCACGCCAATTGGGCGTTCTTCGTCATGGTCGTCATCGCGCTGGCGGTGGTCATCGATCTTGATCGCCCCAAGACCGGCATGGTCACCGTATCGCAAAAGCCGATGCAGGAACTTGAGGCGCTGCTCGACGCATCGTGATGGAAGGCCTCCGGCGGCTGGGGCCGCCGGCCCCAGCCGCCGGAGGCCCCTTCCTGCTGAAATCAATCCTCGTCGAGCAACGGCAGCTGCACCGCCGCACCCGCCGGCGGCGCGATGCCGAGATGCTTCCACGCGCCGGGGTTGAGCATGCGGCCGCGCGCGGTGCGGGCGACGAGGCCCGACTGGATGAGGAACGGCTCGATGACTTCCTCCAGCGTGTCGCGGGCTTCCGACAGGCCGGCAGCGAGGGTTTCGATCCCCACCGGGCCGCCGCGATAGATGTCGGCGATCATCATCAGGTAGCGCCGGTCCATCGCATCGAGACCGAGATTATCGACCTCCAGCCGGTTGAGCGAGCGGTCGGCGGTGCGGGCATCGACGACATCCTGGCCGCCGGCGGCGGCGAAATCACGCACCCGGCGCAGCAAGCGCCCGGCGATGCGCGGCGTGCCGCGGGCACGCCCAGCAATTTCGCGGGCGCCGTCAGGGGTCAGGTCGAGCTGCAACAGCGCGGCGGCGCGGGTGACGACGCGGGTCAGCTCCTCGACGGTATAGAAGACCAGCCGCAACGGGATGCCGAAGCGATCGCGCAACGGGGTGGTGAGCAGCCCGGCGCGGGTGGTGGCGCCGACGAGGGTGAAATGCGGCAGGTCGATGCGCACCGAGCGCGCCGAGGGGCCTTCGCCGATCATCAGGTCGAGCACCCGGTCTTCCATCGCCGGATAGAGGATTTCCTCCACGGCGGGTGACAGCCGGTGGATTTCATCGATGAACAGCACGTCGTGATGATCGAGATTGGTGAGCAGCGCCGCGAGATCGCCCGCCTTGGCGATCACCGGCCCCGAAGTGGCGCGAAAACCGACCCCCAGTTCCTTGGCCACGATCTGCGCCAGTGTCGTCTTGCCGAGCCCCGGAGGGCCGTGGAGCAGGACGTGATCCAACGGTTCACCGCGCATGCGGGCGGCGGTGACGAACACCGACAGATTGGCGCGCAGCGCTTCCTGCCCGATGAATTCATCGAGCGATTTCGGGCGCAGCGCCGCATCGATGTCGTCGGGCTTGCGAAGCGGGGAAAGCGGCGTGTCGGTCATTGCCGCCACCCTAGCCGGTCAGCGGCAGCCTCGCCATCCTTGCCGGTCAGGGCAGGATGACCAGCAACAGATAGGTCGCAAAGATCACCAGATGGACGACGCCGTTGAGGATCGTTGTCCGCCCGGTGCGCAGCGACAGCACGGCGAGGAACAGCGACAGCACCAACAGCACCGTGTTTTCGTCATCGATGCCCAGCGTCAGCGGAAAGCCGAGCAGCAGCGAGACGATGGCAACGGCGGGGATGGTCAGCCCGATCGAGGCCAGCGCCGAGCCGAGCGCGAGGTTGAGACTGTCCTGCAGCCGGTTGTTGCTGGCGGCGCGAACGGCGGCCAGCCCTTCGGGCATCAGCACGATGGCGGCGATGATGACCCCGACGAGCGTTTGCGGCGCGCCGATGGCCGCCACACTGGCCTCGATCGTCGGCGCCAGCGCCTTGCCGGTCATCACCACGCCGATCAGCGCAACCGCGAGCAGCGCCGCCGACGCCAGCATCGCGGCGTTGGAGGGCAGGCTGGTGTGGCCGGTTTCGGCGACGTCGCTGAGGAAATAATCGCGGTGGCGGACCGTCTGCACGAGCACGAAGGTCAGGTAGAGGATCACCGAGACGATGGCGACGAAGGCGAGCTGCAGCGGCGCATAGGTCGGCCCCGGGGTAGCGACGGTGACATTGGGCAGGATCATCGTCAGCGTCGTCAGCGCGGCGAGCACGGTCAGTGCGGCGCTGGCGCCCGACAGGTTAAAGCTCTGTTCCGAATGGCGCAGCCCGCCGACGAGCAGGCACAGGCCGACGATGCCGTTGAGGATGATCATCACCGCGGCGAACACCGTGTCGCGCGCCAGTGCCGTGGTTTCGGCACCGCCGGCGAGCATAAGCGAAACGATCAGCGCGACTTCGATGGTGGTCACCGCCAGCGCCAGCACGAGCGTGCCGAAGGGTTCGCCGATACGATGCGCGATGACTTCGGCGTGATGCACCGCGGCCAGCACCGCGGCGACCAACACCGTCGCCAGCAGCCAAGCCGGCATGGTGACATGCGCCAGCTTGAGCATGGTGACGACGAGCGCTGCCAAAGGCGCCGCCCACGCCCACCAGGGCAGGCCGAGCGGCCCGCTGCGCGTTGCGGCGCTCACGGCGTGACCAGCGGGAAGCCGGCGCGCGGGGATTCGAACAAGGTCATGAAGCGTTGCAGGACGGCGGGGTTGCCCGCGATGCTGATGGTGCCGGCACGTAGCAGATCAGCCGCCTTGGCCTGGCCACCGACCATGCCGACCAGCGCCAGCCGCGGCGCGGTGAGCGTGGCATCGGCGGCGGCGGTGATGCCTTGTTCGTGGAGCATCACGCCATTGGCGATGGTGACGAAGTGGCGCTCGTTCATGTCGGGAATGACGAAGGCGATGGTGAAGGGCGCCCCCAGCGCGCGTTCGGGCACCACCCGCACGCTCATCGTGTCGAGCAGGCTGGCGACCTGGAGGTTGGCGCCGATGGTGTTGGCGGCGGGTTGCGGCGGCGGCTGGACGCCATCGCGCAATTCCTTGGCCCCCGACAGGTAGAAATCCCGCCATGGCGAGGCTTCGGCGCGGAAGGCCAGTTGTTCGAAGCGCTGCGCAAGTGCCTCTTTCGCCTTGGCGTTGGCCGGATCGGCACGCACGACATGACCGAGCAGGGTGGCGGCCCAGCGGTCCTCACCCCTGGCGGCGGCCGCCCTGGCCAGCGCCATCACCTTTTTCGCGCCGCCCATCGCCGCGACATAGCGCAGCGCCGCATCGCCGCGCGGCAGCGGATCGAGGTTGACCGGGTCGCCATCGAAGGCGCCGAGATAGCGCTGGTAGACGGCCCGCGCGTTGAATTTCAGCGAGCCATAATTGGGCCGGTTGAACCAGGCCCGCGCCAGCGGCGGCGGCAGCGCGATCGCCTCGCCGATCTCCACCGCGTTGAGACCCGAGTTCATCAGCCGCACGCTTTCGTTATGGACATAGGCATAGGCCTGGGCGTGCAGCAGCAGGTAGCGGTCGATCTCGCCCGACCCCCAGCGCGGCCAGAAATGCGAGGTGAACACCACGTCGGACTTGCCGGCATAGCGCCGCCGCGCCTCGAGCAGATAATCGGCCCAGCCGCGGGCATCGCGCACCTGGGCACCGCGCGGCGTCAGCAGATTGTGCATCGCGCCATTGGCGTTTTCGGCCATGCACAACGCCTGCATGTCGGGCAAATAGAAGTTCATCTCGGCGGGTGCTTCGGTGTTCGGCGTCAGCTGGAATTCGAAGCGCACGCCGTCGATGGTGCGGGTGTCGCCGCTTTTGGTGATGCTGTCGTTGGGCGGCACCAGCGTGACGGTGCCGCGCGCCCGCACCGGTCCCAGACCCGACGAGACATGGCCGGTCACCCCGCGCGGCACCAGCCAGCCGAACATGTAATCGGCGCGCCGCGTCATGGCGGGTCCGGCGATGACGTTTTCGGAGATCGCTTCGGCCATCAGGCTCGCCGGCGCGATGACCGGCACCTTGCCCGATGCCGCATCGGCCGCCGTCACCACCCCCGCCGAGCCGCCGAAATGATCGCCATGGCTGTGGGTGTAGATGACCCCGGTGACCGGGCGGAGCCCAAGCTTCTCATTGACCAGCGCCAGTGCGGCGGCGGCGATTTCGGCGGTGGTCAGCGGATCGACGAGAATCCAGCCGGTCGCGCCGCGGATGATCGTCATGTTCGACAGATCGAAGCCGCGCACCTGCCAGATGCCATCCCGCACCTTGAACAGGCCATGTTTGGCGAGCAGGGTCGCGTTGCGCCACAGGCTGGGGTTGACGGTGGCGGGTGCCGGGCCGGAAAAGACAGTTTCTTCCGACAGGTCGCGGACAACAGCGCCATTCTTGTCGCGGATGACCGGATCGGCGAGCGTGCCGACAAAGCCGCGCGCGGCGAAATCGAAATCCTGCCGGTCGTCCCAGTTCAGCATCGACGCGAGCGCGGCATTGTCGGCGATCGTGGCGGGTGACGCAGTGGGCGGCGCGGCGGCAAGCGGCGCCGAGAGCAAGGCGAGGAGCGGCAGGAGGGGCTTGATCATGCCACAACCTAACCCGGATTCGGGCTGAAACAATGCCAGTTCCTGCGCAATTCAGTGCCGGCGCAGGATTACCGACTGGCTGGCGGTGGCGAGCAGCGCGCCATTTTGCGCGAACAGATGCACCCGGCCGTGCACGAAGCCCTGCGACGCGGCATGGATGCGGATATCGGCGAGCACCCATTCGGTCGCCGCCGCCTTGGCAAAGCGGATGGTGTTATCCAGGCTGTTGCCGCCCGCCGCGCTGCCCATGGCGCTGCCGATGCCCGAGGGCAGGAAATCGGCGATCACCGCCAGCATGATGCGATCGACCGTCTGCGCCGGATCGGACGGGCGCACCCACAGCCGCGCCACGCCATCGACGCTCGGCCCGCCTTCACTGCGCGCCGCGCCGAAGCGCCCGGCGGCAACGCGTTTTTCGAAACTGGCGTTGAGATCGTCGGGGCGGCGCACCCAGTCATAGACCATGCGCGGGCAATCCGCCGGCGCCGGCACCTCGGGCATCGCCGCCCATTGCGCTTCGGGCTGGTCGGGCCGGGCACCGAGCGCGGCGTTGACGGTCAGGATCTCGGTATCGCCATGGCGGATGATGACGCGGCCCTGGCTGGTGTATTTGCCCGAAACCGGCACCAGCACCTCGATATCGAGCAGCGCGTCGGGCCGGGCATAGGACAGATATTGCGCCGCCGCCCATACCGTCGGCCGGCCGGTGGCGGTTTCGATCGCCGCGAGCCCGGTGGCAAGCCCGGCGCCGCCGAACATGAACAGGCTGTCGGGGTGGCCGACACAGATTTGCGGGGTCACCCGCAACTGGAAGCGCAGCGGGTTAGCGGTCGGTTGGAGGGCAATCAGGGTCATGGTGCTTCGATGAAGGCGCGGATGCGCGCGGTAAAGCCGGGATCGGCAAGTTTGGAAATCGGCGCCGGCGGCGCGCCGCTGTCGACGAGCAGCGCGGTGGCGCGTGCCTTGAGGTCCGCCACATCGGCGGCGACGTGCAGCCCTGGGCGCGCGCCGATGCTCGCAGCGGTGGCAAGCTGATGATCGTTGTTATGTTCGCCCTGAGCATGCAGGCGCGGCAACATCAGCAGCGGCTTGCCGGCCTCAATCGCTGAAATAATCGATCCCATGCCGGCGTGCGCGACGAAAAGCCGGGATGTTGAGACCCGTTCGCGATAATCGGCAACCGGCATAAGACGCACAAAGCGCGCATGACGAGGTTCATATTTGCCGCGACCTATCTGGATTTCCACAGGCACATCGGGGTGTACGGCGGCCCATTCGTCCATCGCCTGTACCAGGCGATCAAAGGGCATCATTGATCCAACCGATACGAAGACGCCGCTCACAGGACGCTGCCCCAATGGTCGACGGCTGGTTCAACCAGTTGAGGCCATTGCGTTACGACCTGGCTTGCCACTCTGCCGGCATGGCCGCCCGACCCCGACAGCACTTCCGAATTGGCGATGCTGTCGATCCATAGGGTGCGCACACCGAAAGGCTTTACCAACGCCAGCGCCAGCAGCGGCGGCAGTGCGCCCGTCGTGATGATGACCTGTGGGCGCACCTTCAACAGGATGACTACCACGTCCCACAGCGTCAGCGGCAGGCGCCACCAATCGGCGCGCGAGACGTCGCGAAAGGTCAGCAGCGGCGCCGGCGCGACATCAACTGCGGAGGCGGCATGGACGGTGGCATAGGTGACGCGATGGCCATCCCAGGCAGCGCGCAGGCGCAACAGCTGGACGAAATGCCCGCCGCCCGATGCGATCGCGAGAATGCGTTTGTTTCCGATCACATCGCCCCGCTGAACCTTTGTTAAGTTCTAGTCCCGACGCAGGCTCCGCCTGTCAAGCAGCGATCTGCGCCAGCCCGGCCAGTGCCTGGATTGCAAGGGCGTAGCTGCGCTTGCGGCTATCATGGTCGTAGAGAATGTTAACCAGCATTACTTCATCGGCACGATATTCGGCCGCGGCAGCGAGCAGCCCTGCGCGCACGGTTTCAGGGCTGCCCGCCACCACCCGCCGCCCGACGCTCGGCGCCGAAATCTCGGGCCGGTTGGCGAGCCAGCTCTGCGCCATATCGGGGTCGGGCACGGCGATCGAACGTCCCATCAGCAGATGCGCGAACATCATCCGCGATGGCGCCGCCAGCCGCTGCGCCTCGGAATCGGTTTCGGCGACGACGGTCCAGATCGCGACTATGACCTTTGGCGTGTCGCCGGCATGGCGCGGCCGAAAACGGGCACGATAATCGGCGGCGACCCCGGCGCCGGTCGCACTGATGAAATCGGCGAAGCAATAGGGCAGCCCCAGGTCGCCGGCAAAACCGGCGCTGTCGGGCGACGAACCGAGCACCCAGGGCTCGGGCGCGTGCGGCAGGCCGGGCAGGGTGCCGGCATAGGGGGCGAAGGGATGATCGGCGGGCAGCGTGTCTTCGAGATAGCCGATCAGCTCGGCGAGCTGGTTGGGGAAATCATTGGGCGGATATTGCCGCCTGTCGCGCTGCAACGCCACCGAGGTGCGCTGGTCGCTGCCCGGCGCGCGGCCCAGCCCCAGGTCGATGCGTTCCGGATACAGCCCGGCCAGCAGGCTGAACTGTTCGGCGACCTTCAAGGGCGAATAATGCGGCAGCATCACGCCGCCCGAGCCGATGCGCATCCGGCGCGTCGCCGCCGCCACCGCGCCGATCAGGATTTCGGGCGCGCTCCCGGCCAGCGCCGGCGACGCATGATGTTCGGCGAGCCAGTAGCGATGATAGCCCAGCGCTTCGCAATGCCGGGCAAGATCGATGCTGTTGGCGAGCGCTGCCGCCGGGCTGGTGCCGGCGGCGATCGGCGTCTGGTCGAGAACCGACAGGATCACCAGCTGACCCCCAGCCGCTTGCGTGCCGGGCGCTGCGGCAGTTCCGCCAGGATGGCGCGGCGTTCGGTGTCGCTTGCCAGCGGCCAGCGGGTGATTTCAGCGATGGTGCGGCGGCAGCCTTCACAAAATCCCGAACGCCGTTCGATGCGGCAAATATTGATGCAGGGTGATGCGACCATGGGTTCGGGAGTCATTTCTGCCGCGCTGCCTTGATGACGAGATAGAGCAGCAGCCCGACTGGCCCGGCGAGCAGGGTCAGCGCCAGGCAGCCGAGCAGCAGCCAGTGCGGCACGCGCGACGCCGGGGCATTTTCGGCCTCCCATGCGCCGGTGAACAGATCGAACGCCAGGTAATGCACCCAGCCCGCCAGCAGCGCCTGCGGGCTGCCGAGCAGCACGCGCACCCCGGCGAGGCTGTTGAAACTGGCGCCTTCGGGCATGCCGCCGCCGCTGATCAGCCCGGTGACGAGGAAGGCGGCATAAGCGCCGCACAGGATCGCCGCGATCAACCGCGCGGCAAACACCATGGCGCCGCGCTGCACCGGGGCGAGCGCCAGCGCCAGCCAGCCGACCAGCGCCGCCGCGCTGGCGAGCGAAAAGAGTTTTTCGAGGGGCATCGCGAACACGCTGGCGACAGCCGCGCGTTGCGTCAAGCCGTGCCGCGCCGCTATGGACTAGTCAAACGAGGGGATTTTCGATCTTGGCCGCACATGAAACCGACATCGTCATCATTGGCGGCGGCCATAACGGCCTGGTGTGCGCCGCCTATCTCGCCGCCGCCGGCTTGCAGGTCACCGTGCTCGAACGCCGCGGCGTCACTGGCGGTGCCGCGGTAACCGAGGAATTTCACCCCGGCTTTCGCAATTCGGTGGCGAGCTACACCGTGTCGTTGCTCAACCCGCGCGTCATCGCCGACCTCGAACTGGCCAGGCACGGCCTGCGCATCGTCAACCGCCCCTTTTCGAACTTCCTGCCGACCAGCGATGGCCGCTATCTGCTGACCGGCGGCGGTGGCACTGAAGCCGAAGTCGCGAAATTTTCGGCAAAGGACGCCGCCGCGCTGCCGGCCTATGAAGCGCAGCTCGAAACCATCGCCGACCTGCTCCGCGACCTGGTACTCGAAACGCCGCCGAACCTGACCAGCGGCGGCTGGCGCGAGGCGATTCCCGAACTGCTCGGCGCCGCCCGGCTCGGCAACCGCTTGCGCCGGCTGACGATGGACGAGCGCCGGGTGCTGCTCGAATTGTTCGCCACTTCGGCGGGTGAATTCCTCGATGGCTGGTTCGAATCGGATCCGATCAAGGCGGTGCTCGGCTTCGATGGCATCGTCGGTAATTATGCGTCGCCCTATGCCGCCGGCTCGGCCTATGTGCTGCTCCACCATGTCTTTGGCGAAGTGAATGGCGTCAAGGGCGCCTGGGGCCATGCCATCGGCGGGATGGGGGCGATCACCCAGGCGATGACCCGGGCCTGCGAAGCGCGCGGCGTGCGCATCCGCACCGATTGTGCCGTCGCCGAAGTGCTTGTCGAGGGCGGCCGCGCCTGCGGCGTGGTGACGGCGGCGGGCGAAACCATCCGGGCCAAGCGCGTCGTCTCGAACATCCACCCAAGGCTGCTCTTCGAAAAACTCGTCGATCCCGCGCATCTCGCCCCCGATTTCCGCGCCCGCATGACGCGCTACAAATCGGGCTCTGGCACCTTCCGCATGAACGTCGCGCTATCGGCGCTGCCCGGCTTCACCTGCCTGCCCGGCGCCGGCGCGCATCTGTCGGCCGGGATCATCCTCGCGCCCTCGCTGGCCTATATGGAAACGGCGTGGATCGACGCGCGCCAGACCGGCTGGTCGAAGGCGCCGATCGTCGAAATGCTGATTCCCTCGACCCTCGATGACAGCCTGGCCCCGGCCGGCCAGCATGTCGCCAGCCTGTTCTGCCAGCATGTTGCCCCCGAATTGCCCGGCGGTGCGTCATGGGACGACCATCGCGAAACCGTTGCCGACCTGATGATCGCGACGGTCGACGCTGCCGCCCCGGGCTTTGCCGCTTCGGTGCTCGGCCGCCAGATCAAGTCCCCGCTCGATCTCGAACGCGATTTCGGGCTGGTCGGCGGCGATATCTTCCATGGCAAGCTGACCCTCGACCAGCTGTTTTCGGCGCGGCCGATGCTCGGCCATGGCGACTATCGCGCGCCCATTGCCGGCCTCTACATGTGCGGCGCCGGCACCCACCCGGGCGGCGGGGTGACAGGCGCGCCGGGCCATAATGCTGCCCGCGCGATCCTGGACGATGTCAGGCGCCGCCGCTGAGATTGTTAGTTAACCTTGCATCACGGCGGCCGTTGCGTCACTTTGGTTGCGGGGCTCGTATCTTTGGATACGTGGGGGAATGAAGAACGCATCGATGTTGATCGCACAGGTCACCGATATCCATCTGGGGTTTCAGCCGGACGACCCGGCGGAACTCAATCGCAAGCGATTCGACGATATTGTCGCTTCCTTGCTGGCGCTTGACCCGCGCCCCGACGTGCTGCTCGCCACCGGTGATCTGACCGAACACGGTACGGTGTCATCCTATCGCATTTTCAAGAAGATCTGCGACGCGCTGCCGTTCCCCGTCCTGCCGGCGCTCGGCAACCACGACAACCGCGCCAATTTCCGCACCGTCTTCACCGAGGCGCCCAGCGTCGAAGGCTTTGTGCAATATGCCCATGATGCCGGGCCGGTCCGCGTCGTCGTGCTCGACACGCTTGACGAAGGCCATCATGGCGGCGCCTTTGATACCGTGCGCGCCGAATGGCTCGATGCGACGCTGCGCGTCTCGGACAAGCCGACGATCGTCGTCCTCCACCACCCGCCCATCGAAACCGGCAACGGCTGGATGACCGAGGATCTCGATGCGCCCTGGGTGCAGCGGCTGGAGGCGGTGATCAGCCGGCACCGCCATGTCATCCGCATCGTCACCGGCCATCTTCACCGCGCCATCGTCACCAGCTGGGCCGGCACCACGCTGGCGGTCTGCCCGTCATCGGGGCCGCAGGTCGCCATCGATTTTCGCGAGATCGACCCCGAACACCCCGATGGCCGCGACATGATCGTCGCCGAGCCGCCGGGCTATGCGCTGCATTTCTGGACCGGCCGCGACCTGCTCACCCATTTCGCCAATGGCGGCGAACATCCGGTGCTGGCACGTTACAATGCCCGCATGCAGCCGACAGTGCGCCATATCCTGGCCGAACGCATCGGCACCAGCTGGGGGCATGGTTGAGGCCGGGCTGAAGCCCCAGCCTCAAACATCGGCCTCAGACCCGCATCGGCATCAGCACATACAGCGCCCGCGAATCATCGCTTTCGCGAATCAGCGTCGGCGCCGCGGCATCGGCGAGATGGACATCGACCTGGTCGCTGCCGACCTGGCCGAGGATATCGAGCAGATAGCGATAGTTGAAACCGACCTCGAATTCCGGCGAGGTATATTCGGCCGGCACTTCTTCGGCGGCGGTGCCGTTTTCGGGGCTGGTGACCGACAGGGTGACCTTGTCACGGCCCAGCGCAAGCTTGACCGCGCGGGTTTTTTCGGTGGTCGCGATGGCCGCGACACGGTCGACGCCTTCCGACAGGCTGCGCGTGTCGATCTTCAAAATCCGGTCGTTCGCCGTCGGGATGACGCGGCTGTAATCGGGGAAGGTGCCGTCGATCAGCTTCGAGGTCAGCGTCGCCTCGGGCGAGAATCGGAAGCGGATCTTCGAGGTCGACAGCGACACTTCGATCGGCGCGTCATCGGCATATTCGTCGAGCAGCTTGCGCACTTCGGCGACGCATTTGCGCGGCACGATGACGCCGGGCATGGTCGCGGCGCCTTCGGGCAGGTCGAGCTCGATACGGGCCAGGCGATGGCCATCGGTGGCGACGGCGCGCAGCTTCGGTGACGCGCCTTCGACGGCATGGATGTAGATGCCGTTGAGATAATAGCGGGTTTCTTCGGTCGAGATCGCGAAGCGCGTGCTGTCGATCAGCTCGCGCAGGTCCTTGGCAGGCAGCGAGAACACCGTCGGCAATTCGGTTTCGGCGATGACCGGGAAATCGTCGCGCTTCAAGGTGGCGAGGCTGAAGCGCGAGCGGTTCGCAACGACGGTCATCTTGTCGCCGGCGACGGCGAGTTCGACCTGGCTGCCTTCGGACAATTTGCGGACGATATCGAACAGCGTATGGGCGCTGACGGTGGTGGCGCCGTTGATGTCGATCACCGCCGGGATGGTTTCGACGACCTGGAGATCGAGATCGGTCGCCATCAGGCGCAGGCCGTCGCTGCGCGCTTCGATCAGCACGTTCGACAGGATCGGGATGGTGTTGCGGCGTTCCACCACCGACTGGATGTGCGCCAGGCATTTCAGCAGCGTCGCGCGTTCGACAGTCGCCTTCATTTACAGTCCTTGCTTGCCCGTAACGGGGGATTCACCAGTGACTATAGCGTAGCTGACGCCGCGCGGTAGTGGCGAAGTTGCAGCAAACTGATACAGCGGCGCCAATTGCCGCCGCCGCCGATTCTGGATGGCGGCCGCCGCCGCGCTTGGGGATCACCGATGGACATCATTCTCGCCCGCCATGCCGAAACCGTGTTCAACGCCGCGGCGCGGATGCAGGGCCACATGGCGCATACCCCGCTGACGCGCGCCGGCATTGCCCAGGCCGAAGCGATGGGCGCGGCGCTGGCGGCGGTCGGCACCGCGGCGGGGCGCGACCTGTGGGTATCGCCCTCGGGCCGCACCCAGCAGACCGCGGCCATCGTCGGCGAACATCTGGGGCGCAACTTCTTCGATTGGCGAAAGGACAAGCGCCTGCTCGAGATCGATGTCGGCGATTGGGAAGGGCGCTATTACGCCGATATCGTCGCCGAAACCGGGCCGATCGTCGATGCGGAGCGCCGGCTGTTCGCGGTGCCGCCGCCGGGCGGCGAATGGTTCCCGGCGATTGCCGAGCGGCTGAGCGACTGGCTCGCCGGGCTTGATCCGGCGCGGCCGGTGCTGGCGATCAGCCATGGCATCACCGCGCGGGTCTTGCGCGGGCTGATTGTCGGCGGCGACGATTGGCACGGCGTGCGGGTCGCGGCCGATGCGCCGCAGGGCACGGTTTTCCATATCCGCGATGGCGTGGAAAATGTGCTGCACACCGGCTCCGGCGTGCAGGGCGTGCGGGCGGCTTAGACGCGATTTCCTCAGATGCCTCCGGCGGCTGGGGCCGCGGGCCCCAGACCGGTTTTGCCGGGCTGGCACATAGCAACGGCTGTGTTGCCTTGGGTGCTTGCCAAATGGGGTTTGGGGCCCGCGGCCCTAACCGCCGGAGGCTCTGTTTCAACAGACCCTAGAACGTCCCCGGCACTTCGCGCTGGGCGACACCGGGCTGGTCGGGCACCAGCAGCACGCGGCGGTCGCGCGGCAGTTCGGCGCCGGCGGCGCTGCGCGCGTCGCTGCTGATCGGCGTGCACGCCTTGCCGGCAAGAAAATCGAGCGCGGCGCGCGTCGAGGCTTCGGCCGGGTCGCCCATCGGCGCCGACAGCGCATCATCGGCGCGGCAACTGGCGGCAACCTCGCTGGCGAGGCCGTTGTAGTAATCGCCGCGGCGTGCCGAATTCTGGGTGGCGAAGGCGACGATGCGCAAGCGGTCGTCGCACGCCGCCTGGTCGCGGGCGATCTGGCCGACCGGCTTGCCGAAGGTGTTGGCGCCGATCAGCCCGCTCGCCGTACCGAGATAGGGGGTGAAGCTGTTGACGACGAGTTCGCTGGCCGATGCCGACGCGGCGGTGCCGATGAAGGCCAGCCGCAGCGGCGCGATCGATTGCGCCTGG
>JBILPK010000158.1:0-7897 GCA_044373875.1 Polymorphobacter sp. | reverse complement strand
CACCGGCAGTTGGACTGCATCCATTCAGGAGAAAAGGCTGATCGGGCAGCACGGGCTGTCCGCCCCAATAGCAGCCACCAACGCGGGCAGCGCCAAGTGCTGCAAGCAACGAAGCGACATCGATTGCAGCCGGCGCTTTGGAGCGAATTGCAAAAACTGGCGGTCTGGCACCCGGGAAGGGCGGGATGGCCAGCAAAGGTTTGCCCGGCGGCCTCACTTCAGTGCAGCGATAGCAATCAACCGCTTCATTAGGGCAGGCAGGGCATCGAGCGGCACCATGTTTGGCCCGTCGGAAAGCGCGTTATCGGGATCGGGATGGGTTTCAATGAACAGGCCGTCGACGCCGACAGCCACCGCGGCCCGCGCCAGCGGTTCGACGAACTGACGCTGGCCAAGTGATCGGTCGCCACCACCACCAGGCAGCTGCACGCTATGGGTGGCATCAAACACCACCGGAACGCCCATTTCGCGCATGATCACCAGGCTACGCATGTCGACGACCAGATTATTGTACCCGAAACTGGTCCCACGTTCGCAAAACAGCAATCCGGCGGGGTCGACCCCGGCTGCGTCGGCTGCGGCGCGCGCCTTGCCCAGCACGGCTGCCAGGTCGGCTGGCGCCCTGAACTGCGCCTTCTTGATGTTCACCGGCCGGCCACTGGCGGCGGCCGCTGAGATGAGGTCGCTCTGGCGGGCAAGGAAGGCGGGTGTCTGCAACATGTCCACCACCTCGGCAACGGCGGCGACCTGATCAGGCAAGTGAACGTCGGTCAGCACCGGCAGCCCGGTTTCGCTGCGCACCTTTTCAAGGATCCGCAGGCCTTCTTCCAGCCCCCAGCCACGAAAGGCCGTGACCGCTGTGCGGTTGGCCTTGTCGAAGCTGGCCTTGAAGATGATCGGCACGTGCAGATCATCGGCCATGGTGCGCAGCCGATGGGCAATCCCGAGGCACAGCGCCTCGCTTTCGATCACGCACGGCCCCGCGATCAGGAACGGCGGTGCACCGGGAGCGCGCCGGAAATCTGGCAGCATCAGGCAGGTTCCTGCGCGGCCCGACGTCGCATCTGCGCTTCGATGAGCGGCCGGTCAGTCGGGTTGTTGAGTTCGATGAGGTCCCATGGCGGCGCCGGGCAGATAGCGACGCTCGGGGTGATGCCTGCTTCGAGGAAACGCAATTGCTCCAGGCCTTCCTGGCGTTCCAGAGGTGATGCCCCCAGCGCGACATAATCGGCCAGCGCCGCCGGGCGATAGGCATAGAGACCGACATGGAGCAGCACCGGCTGTTCCGGTTCCGTCTCCGCCGGCACGTGCGGGATAATTGATTTCGAAAAATACAGCGCGCGGCCGCGGGCGTTACACACAAGGGTTGTGCCGCCCACGCGACCGTCGCGGGCGTCGTCCTGCAAATGGCGCAGCATTGTCCGACTGGCCGGTACGGCCGCAGTTGCCATGGCAGTCTCGTGATCGGCGCAAAGCCTGTCGATGACTGCAGTCACCATCGACGCTTGCGTTAAAGGCGCATCACCCTGCAGGTTTACGACAATGTCTGGCTTGGCCGCCAAATAAGGCAGCGCAGCGGCGCAACGTTCGGTGCCATTCAGACAGTCTTCCGACGTCATCACAGCAGCCATGCCGTGCATTCTGGCGTGCGCGGCAATCCGGGTATCGTCAGTGGCAATCACGATTTCGGCGATGCCGGGCACGGCCATTGCGGCAGCCCAGGTCCAGTCGATCAGGGGCCGGGCGCTGCCATCAGGGCCAGCGAGAAGTGCCAAGGGTTTGCCAGGGAATCGGGTGGACGCAAAACGCGCTGGGATGATGATCGCGATACGCGCCACCGATCAACAGCCAGACCGAGGAGCGGCCGCGATATCATAAATCTGCACGGCGCCAACCGGTCGAAACGTGTCGGCTTCGTCGACAACAAACAGCACGGTGATGCGATACAATCTCATCATTTCAAGCGCATCTTCGACCATCGCATGGCGTTCGATCGTCTTGGGATATGGGGTCATGGAGTCGGCGGCTATGCCTGTCGTCACGCCAGGGCCCTGGCGACGCAGGTCGCCATCCGTGATGATGCCAACCAGTCGGTTGTTCGCATCAATCACGCCGGTCATACCAAGTTTTTTTTCGGACATGGTGGCAACTACGAGGGCCATCGGTGTATCTGTGCTCACCAGCGGCAAATAATCATCCGTGTGCATGACGTCCGCTACGCAGAGCAGCCGCTGGCCGATCTCGCCGCCGGGATGGAGGGCACGGATATCCTGACCGGACAATCCGCGCGACCGCATGGCTGCTACTGCCAGTGCATCACCCAAAGCCAGCATCATTGTTGCCGAAGTGGTGGGTGCCAGGCTGACACTGCAGGCCTCCGGGGTATCCGGAAGCAAAAGACCCAGATCGGCCATGCGCATGAGCAACGAGTTCGGGTTGCGGGAGACGCCCATCAACTGGCATCCGATCCGTTTGGCGCGCTGGCACAAAGGTTGCAGCTCCGCCGTGTCGCCGCTGTTGGAAAAAACCAGCAACAGGTCGCCCCGCATCAACATCCCGGCGTCGCCATGTGCCGCTTCTGCCGCATGGACGAAATGTGCTGGCGTACCGGTTGCGGCCAAAGTTGCAGCGACCTTGCGGGCAATGTGGCCCGATTTTCCCATCCCCGATACAATGACGCGTTGCTTGCACTCAATAATAGCGACAACTGCCTTTGCGAAATCGCCATCAATCATTTCGGCTAGTTGCAAAAGTGCTTCCGCCTCGAGGCGAATGACCCCTCGACCGATTTCTTCATGGACTTCGTCTATCAATCGCAACACTTATTTTACTTTCTTGGAGGATTCTTAGCGCGCATATTTCTCTATTATAGGATCCTATTAGAGGTCAATCACGACAGTCTCTTGACAGTCGAATAGCTATGGCGCGACAAAGTCTCATGTTGAAGTCGCCCCTCCGTGGGGCTTATAAACAATTATTTTCTACTAGATCTTGATGGTATGCTGGGCGATAGCAGTCGCCTTACCTCGTCGATCATCAATGCCATGCTCGCGGATCGAGTCATAAATTTCACCGCCGATCTCGCGACTGTCCGTGCAATGGATGCGATCGGTGGTGAGGCGATGATTGCTGCCGTGATGGGTCCGTATTGCTGCGAACCGGACGCTGAGATCGCCGAATTCCGAGCGCGCCACGCCGTTATCGACATTCCGCCGGACCTTGCCTTCCCGGGCGTTGCAGGCGGGCTCGCTGCGCTGAAGCGAGCGGGCATTGCCATGGCCACCTGCTCCAACAAGCCGCAGCGCCTGTGTGATACTATAATTACTGCTTTGCATATTGCCGACCATTTCCAGTCAATCATTGGCGCGCGTCCAGATCTCCAGCGCAAGCAGGCAGCAGGTCCCGCCAGCCTTGCAATGCGGGCCATCGCGGCGCGTCCTGCCACCACCCTGTACATCGGCGATTCGATCGTCGATATCGCCAATGCCCGTGCTGCCGGCCTATCTGCTGCTCTGGTCGGATGGGGCTATGGCGTGGTCGAAGCACGAAATCAGGCACCAGAAGCGCCGGTGTTCGCCGATATGGCGGCTCTGCTCGAATATATATCACCGCACCCGCAAAAAACCGCACCTGTCACCGTTTCGACGAGATGATCCGGGTGCCAAAAAGCCGATCCCAGATCATGCCTGTGGTGGCATAATTGCCGTCGACCTTGGCATAATGGTGCCGCATGTGATGGGCTTTGAACCAGCCCGACAGGCGGTGCGTGAGCGGCCATTGATGGCAGCCATAATGTATCAGATCATAGCCGACGTAACTGATTACGAAGCCAACAAACACCCAGGTTCCCGCAGGCCCGACGATGGCTAGGCACGCCGCCCAGACCAGCGCACAGATCGGAACACTGACAACCAGCGGCATCAGGTTTCGCATAGGATCATTGGGGGCGACATGGTGATTTTCATGAACCATGAAAATCAGTTGCGCCAACGGTGCCCAGCGCGACTGCCAGTGGAACACAAAGCGATGTAGTGCATATTCGGTCAGCGACCACACTAGTAATCCTTCCAGGAACAGGCCTAACGATTCGGCCCACCCCGCTGTGCCCTGTGCCGTCCAAAGGATCACCGGGATCATCAAAGCCCATGCAATTAAGAAGTTACGAATCGAAACCATGGTCAGGCGTTCAAGCCAAGGATTGCGAAAAAGCCTGATATATTCCTTGTGAACATTGCCCATTGCTTTGTTCAACAAGAACCCGACATTTGTGTCAAGTTAAGATTGCTGCACCGCAATAAACTTTCCCGCTCGCAGTCAATATTTAATAAAAAAGATACCTTATTGGTGGGTTCGGTGCGTCATGCGCAATGAACAAGGATGATCGGGATGCCTAGAGTTGAGGCCGCCGCTTCGCGCAGCAAGCCGTCATGCCGCACGCCTTTTCGTTGCACCGGTCGGGTCCAGGTTGGCCCTGGTGCGATGTCAGCCCGACAATTCGTGCAGCAGCGCGTGGTGCAATTCGGCGGGCGCCAGGTCTTCGCTTTGGGTTTCGCGCCGCATCAACGCGCCCGACGCGTCGTATCGTACCATCACAAAAGGCGTGTCACGGTCTCCCTCAGGGTCCGACAAGCCGGGGATGCTGGGACGATGATCGCCGAAAAACAGCAACAGCGCCGGCCGGCCCAGACCGCTCAGCGCCGCCATCAGGGTAGACAGCATCGCATCGCTGTTGCGCACCAGCCTGAGATATGGCGCCGATTGCCCGGCATTTCCGTTGGTTTTATCGGGCGGCCAGGGGCCGTGATTCTCGATTGTGACAGCATAAATCAGGGTAGGGTTGCGCGCGGCCGCGGCCAGATCGATGATTCGAGATGTAAGCGTCGCATCCGTTACATAGCGGCCTGCGCCGGGAGCGGGGGGCAGGAAACTCGCTTCTCCTATAAGTTCGTCAAAGCCGGCGGCCGGCATGATCCTGTCGCGGCTGTAAAACCCCATGTCGTGCGGATGAACGAAGACACTGCGCCATCCAGCCGGCCGCAATCGGGCCGGCAGCGCATGGCTTGCCTCACCCACGGCGGTCAGAAATGGGTCGAAGCGGCGAAAGCCCAGGTCGATTTCGCTACGGCCGAACAGCACGCCATATTCGGTCCGCATTGTGTAAGCGCCAAATCCCGATACTTGCAGACGGCCCCACCGACAGGCGTTGTCTCGCGCAAAGGCCAGCCCAGGCAAAGCCAGTGCCGGGTCGCCGAACAGTTCAACCGGATCGGAAAAGGATTCGCATTGGACGATCACCACGAGTTCGGTGTCGCCGCTCGAGATCGCAGGCTTGGCGCAAACCGGCGGATCGACCGTTCGCCGCCAATGGCTGGCATGCAGCACAAGCGTTGCCAGCAAGCCATGCCGTTCAATAGCTGTATGCGCATCGGGAACCGCGGCCAGCGTTCGCCAAGGCGGAAGACGCAGCAGCAGTAGCAGCATGGCCAGCGCCGCGGCCACGACCATAAGGCCGGCAATATGCGGCGCCGCGCGAGGCTCGAAAGTCCATGCCAGCAACCCGGAAAGCGCCAGCACCCCGCCGGCAAGCAGGGCAATTTGCATCGTCCGGAGTGCCGACATGTAAAATTGGGGATGACGAAAAATTGCACCGGCGAGTGCCAGATCGGAAAATAGCAGCGGCTCGCCAAGTACGGCTTTCTTGGCGTTGGACACCACGACAAGCGCAGCCAACAGCGCCGTCACCAGCAGAGCAGAGACCTGCAAATGGCCGTTGACGACGAGGAACAGCCCAAAACCGACTGTCAACACGAGCACATGGATTGCCGCACCGGGCAAGCTCCGGCCGAACGAGCGGCCACCGGCCCGTGGGAGCGCATGCGCATCAACTATGAATGATGCCGCCAGCATGGATGCGACGACCAGCACAGCTGCCATCGCCGACCGTAACGGGGGCTTTTCTTGCGGAGAGGTCGCGCCTTTTCATGGGGATTCGGTTCATATTCTGCGAGCCGCTGATCGCATCCGGCACAAGTTTCTGAAACATGTCGTGAATATCTTCCCCTTTTTACAAGGCCTATTTCGAAATCGGCGTTTATTCTGTGGCACGAGATTGCACTGAAGGCATAATTTTATGTTTCCCGCATCGACAGCAACCGGTGAATCGCCCTACCCCATAACCATGTTGAAGAACGCTTCTTAATGACAGTCACCCTAAAAACCACGCCCGACCTTGGCTCTATCGGTTCCCCCTCGGTTGACGACCAGCGCAGTGTGCTGATGCTTCAGGGACTGATGGGCCCGTTGTTTCGACGACTTGGGCGCGGCTTGATGCAGGTCGGGCACAAAGTACACAAGGTCAACTTCAACGGGGGCGATCGCGCCTTCTGGCAGCTGCCGGGCGCAATCGACTACCGGGGAACCAAGGAGGCATGGCCCGAGGCGCTTTCGCAACTTCTCGACAAACATGCGGTGACTGATCTCATGCTCTTTGGCGATAGCCGCGATCACCATCGGGCGGCAATCCGCGTTTGTGCAGGCCGGGGCATCGCCGTACACGTTTTCGAAGAAGGCTATATCCGCCCTGATTGGGTGACGATGGAACTCGGCGGCGTTAACGGCAATTCCTCGTTACCGCGGGATCCCCATTGGTACCGAGAGGCGGCTGCTGCACTACCACCGGTCCCCGAGCACATGAAAGTGCCTTCGTCCTTTCGCCGGCGCGCATTGGAGGGTCTGGCCTATAATGTGGCTGATGTGCTCACCCGCTGGTATTATCCGCACTGGAACAATCACCGGCCCTGGCACCCTCTTGTTGAAGGTGCTGGCTGGGTGCGCAAGTTGAGCCGGCGCCGAGGGCGCGAAGCGGCTGCTGTCGCACTGGCGACCCAACTCGAGGTGCGGCAGGACCAGTATTTCCTGTTTCCGCTGCAACTCGATTCCGACGCGCAAATCCGGATACATTCACCGTTCGCAGGCATCGCCGATGCCTTGAAGTTGGTGATAGGCTCGTTTGCGTTGCACGCGCCCGCCGGTGTTCGGTTGGTTATCAAGGAACACCCGCTTGATAATGGCGTGCGCGATTGGGAGCAGGAAACCGCCGACATTGCCGAAAGACACGGTGTCGCCAATCGCGTCGATTACCTGGCCTTCGGCGATATCGAAAAGATTGCCCAGAATGCCCTCGGCATGGTGACCATCAACAGCACAAGCGGCACCCTCGGGCTCGCGCAGGGCGTGCCGGTCGTGGTGCTGGGTCATGCCGTTTACGATATGCCGGACATTACCCATCACAATGGACTGGATTGCTTCTGGCAACGCCCGGTGCCGCCAGATCCCGCGACCTTCGCTGCCTTCCGCCGCATTCTGATCGAGCAATGTTTGATCCCGGGCGGCTTCTTTTCCGACGAAGCATTGGAAAAGGTCGTCGAGCATGCCATCGCTCGCTTCGAACGACGGCCGCTGTAGCCGGAATGATTCGACGACTGACAATTGATAGCGGCAGACAAGCCGCACAGGTATTCGGTGACCATGACTGAAACTGCATCTCCCGTTCGTCTGATCACACAGCGCCGACATGGCGATGCCCGTGGTTGGTTTGCAGAAGTTTATTCTGAACCAGCCTTCAGGGCGCAGGGCATAAATTGTCGCTTCGTCCAGGACAATCATTCGCTGTCCGTGCCCGCATCTTTGACGTTGCAGTGGACGTACGGAAGGGTTCACCGACCTACGGGAACTGGGTAGGCGCAGAACTTTCGGCGCTGAACGGGCACCAATTCTTCGTTCCAATCGGCTTCGCCCATGGTTTCGTCACTCTCGAGCCAGATTGCGAAGTAGCGTACAAATGCTCCGACACATATTCCCCCGTGCACGACGGTGGCATCCGGTGGAATGACCCGGC
>JBILPK010000333.1:0-2750 GCA_044373875.1 Polymorphobacter sp. | reverse complement strand
GCCGCCTCGATCACCGCGGCAGTGCCCGAACCATCGTCATTGGCGCCGGGCGCATCGCCCTTGGCATCCATCGGGTCGGAATTGCGGCTGTCGATATGCGCCGACATGATGATGACGCGGCCGGGGTCGCTGGTGCCCGGCAGGATCGCCATGACGTTGACGATTTCGGCCGGTACCGGCACCCGCGCGCTGGTTGCCATCTTCGCCGGCGTTTCGATGATCAGACAGCCGCCGCAATCCTTGGAGAAAGCCGCGAAACGCGCCGCGGCAAAGCGCCGGGCGGCACCGATACCGCGTGTTTCGGACTGGGTGTCGGACAGGGTGTGGCGAGTGCCGAAGCCGACGAGCTTTTCAATCGTCGCGCGCAATTCGGTTTGCGAAACCGGCGCGGGTGCCGCATCTGCGGTGGTGGCGAGCAGAGTAGCGGCGAAACAGAGCAGACGACGCATGGAAACAGGACCTTCTTTTCGGTTCAGCGGATGAAAAGCCCGCGCACATTCGTCGGGTGGCAGCGCCAATATTGCTTCGGCGCCTCGACCTTGGCGCCGAGATGCACCGCCGCCGCCCAGGGCCAGTGTGGTTCATAGATGATCGTGCGCGCCAGCGCGACCATATCGGCATCGCCGGTCGCGACAATCGCTTCGGCCTGATCATAGCCGGTGATCAGCCCGACGGCGATCACCGGGATGCCGACAGCCGCCTTGACGGCGCGCGCCAGCGGCACCTGGAAGCCGGGGCCGACGGGGATCTGCTGCAGCGGCGAATTGCCGCCGCTCGAAACATGGATCGCGGCGCAACCGCGCGCTTCGAGCGCCTGGCAGAAGGCGATGGTTTGTTCGATGTCCCAGCCGCCCTCCACCCAATCGGTGCCCGACAGCCGGACGATGACCGGCTTTTGCGCCGGAAAGGCGGCGCGCACCGCGTCGAAGATTTCGAGCGGGAAGCGCAGGCGGTTCTCCAGCGAGCCGCCGTACTCGTCGTCGCGCTGGTTGGTCAGCGGCGACAGGAACTGGTGGAGCAGATAGCCGTGCGCCGCGTGGATCTCGATGGCATCGATCCCCAGCCGCGCCGCACGCTGCGCCGCCATGGCAAAGCCGTCGCGCACCCGCGCCATGCCGGCGGTATCGAGCGCCAGCGGCGCCACTTCGCCGTCGCCCCACGCCAGCACCGAGGCGGATACCGTTTGCCAGCCATGGTCATGATCGGGCGCGATCTGCTTGCCGCCGGCCCAGGGCAGGTCGGTCGAGGCCTTGCGCCCGGCGTGCGCCAGCTGGATCGCGATCGGCATGGCGCTCTGGCCGCGCACCAGCGCCAGCACGCCGGCCATGGCGGCTTCGTTGGCATCGTCCCACAGCCCGGCATCGGCATAGCTGATGCGGCCTTCGGGGAGCACCGCGGTCGCTTCGATGGTCAGCAGCCCGGCCCCCGACAGCGCAAGGTTGCCGAGATGGATGCGGTGCCAATCGGTCAGGCAGCCATCGACCGCCGAATATTGGCACATCGGCGCGATGACGATGCGGTTGGGCAGGGTCATGTCCCCCAGCGTCAACGGCGAGAACAGGCGGGTCGGCAGCATGGGGCGGTTCCTGCGAATGATGTCCCGCCCTGCTAGGGGCTCGCGCCGCGCTTGGCCAGATACCCCTGCAATTTGCGCGCTGGACAGCGGCCGGACAAGCGCCATGATGCCGGCTGCAATCCGGAGGAGGGACAGCGCCGTGGCCGAGACATTTACCGAAAGCGAGGCGCAGATCGTCGCCCATATGGCCGATGCCAACATCCCGGCACTGCTGGCGACGCTGATCCATTTCACCGGCACTGCCGATCATCTCGATGCGTTTCCGGTGCCGGTCACCGATGTCAGCACCTGGGGCGATGAAAATGGCGGCATTTCGCCTGAAAAACAGGCCGAGGCGCGGGCGCTGGCGGCGCACCTTCTGACGCAGTGGCGCGACGCCGGTTGCCCGCCGCTGCCGCGCCCGTCGGCCGCCGCGGTCGATCGCGCCATGCATTTCGTCGCCGGCAACCAGGTACCGCCCGAATATTCCGACTTGCTGGCGAGCGAGCTCCATCTCGATGGTACGCCCGGCGCCACCGGCATCAGCATCGATGCGCCCGCTGCCGCCAAGGCAGCGTTTCCCGTCGTCATCATCGGCGCCGGCATGTCGGGGCTGCTCGCCGCCATCGCGTTGCAGGAAGCCGGCGTGCCCTTCACCATCATCGACGCGCAGGATCGCGT
The DNA here is from genome assembly GCA_044373875.1 of Polymorphobacter sp. GTDB lineage: Bacteria > Pseudomonadota > Alphaproteobacteria > Sphingomonadales > Sphingomonadaceae > Sandarakinorhabdus. Next base: position 514 of record JBILPK010000333.1, on the reverse strand, counting down.
CGGCGGCACCTGGGCGGCCAATCGCTATCCCGGGGTGCGGGTCGATACGCCCAATCATCTCTACAGTTACTCGTTCGAGCCGGCGCATGAATGGCCGTACCGCTATTCGACCGGCGACGTGCTGCAGGATTATTTCGAGCGCATCGCGGCCAAGCACGGCCTCCACCAGTACATCCGCTTCCGCACCAAGGTGACCGCGGCGCGCTGGGACGGCACGCACTGGCAGGTGGCATTGGATGACGGCAGCACGATTCCCGCCCGCGCCGTGATCAGCGCCATCGGCCAGCTCAATACGCCGAAACTGCCCGACATTCCGGGTGTCGGCAGTTTTGCCGGCCCGGCCTTTCATTCGGCGCAATGGCCCGATGGCATCGACCTTGCCGGCAAACGCGTCGCGGTCATCGGCACCGGCGCCAGCGCCTTTCAGATCGTCCCCGAAATCGCCGGGACGGTCGCGTCGCTGAGCGTCTTCCAGCGCACCCCGCCGTGGTTGCTGCCGAGCGAAATCTATCAC
>JBILPK010000331.1:0-2767 GCA_044373875.1 Polymorphobacter sp. | reverse complement strand
CAACCCAACCTTATCCGAAGATCTCCGATGACCACCCGCGAAGCTGACCGGCCGCTACAGCGCTTTGTGAGGAGCGCGCGTCCGGTCAGCTTCGCTACCCCCAGAACCTACACCACGTCACGGGACACGATCTCCTAACACTCCCCTTGCCCAGAAGGACGTTTTGCATGTTTCAACCTGTGCGCTGGATCGCCAACCCGCATTTACGGCCAGACTATAGGGGTCCGGTTGCAGTCCCGTTTGTGGCTTTTGGAGACCTGGACACGGCGTCGCCGATGGTTGAGCGTTTCGCCGCAATCGCCCGCGCAACGCCGGGCGCCCCGGTCATAGTCGATTCCATGGGCAGCCTTTCCTACGCCGCCATGCTGGATGCTGTTGCCGGCTTGTCCGCCCTTTTGCGCGCCGCGCCAACCCGTTCACCTGTCGGCATTTTGTTGGACAATGATCGTTTCTATGTCATCGCGGTGTTTGCCTGCTTGGCGGCCGGCCGACTTTCGGTGCTTCTCGAGCCGGCATCTCCCGATGCACGCAACGCCGGCATTGCGGCGGCTACAGGCGTCGATACTGTCCTGACGAAAAGTGCCATCGCTGCAACAATCGAATGGCCGGGCGTCACCGCCATTGTCGCCGATTTCATCTGCAAGACCGCCGAACTGCCGACGGATATGCTGGACCTTGATGCGCCCGCTTTCATCCTGTCCACGTCGGGCAGTTCGGGCCAACCCAAGCCGATTGTCCATAGCCAGCGCACCTTGCTCAATTGGGTGCGCATGAAAACCGACGCCCAACATCTGAACGAACGCGATAGGGTTTTGTGTCTGTCGTCAATGTCTTCGCTTGGCGGGATCGTGCCTCTGATCGGATATCCACAGATCGGCGCGTCACAGCAGATGCTCGATCTGAAGCGGGTCGGCCTTTCCGGTCTGATCGCCACGCTGAAGGCCGAACCCATCACCATCATCAGGGCGGCGCCTTCGCTCATGCGCAGCTTGGCGGCCCTGCCCGACGCAGCCGCGATCATGGCCAATCTGCGTGGCGTGCAGACCTATGGCGAGCCCCTGATGAAGACCGACGTCGCGGCGCTTCGCCGGGTTTTGCCGCCCGCCTGTACGGTCGGCAACTTCTATGGCTCGACAGAATCGAGCGGACTCATGTGGTTTGCCTCGCTTGACGACGATTATGATCCGGCGCGCGTTCCTGCCGGCGTGCTGATGCCCAATACCGAAGCGGCGATTATTGCTGAAGATGGCACGGATTGCGCGCGCGGCGAAACCGGCGAACTAGTGATCCGCAGTCGCTACAACGCGTTGGGTGAATGGCAGAATGGCGCTTTTGTACCGGGTCGATTGCTGCCCGATCCAAATGCGCCGGACATGCGTATCTTCAGGACCGGCGACATCGCCACTTGCTCGGAAGACGGCGTTTTTGTCGTACTTGGTCGCAAGGACCGCATGATCAAGATCAATGGACAGCGTGTCGAGCCCGGCGAAGTTGAACATGTTCTTGAAAAGTTGGACGCAGTCGCTCGCGCCGAGGTCGTTGTCATAAAAAAGGACACTGGCAACTCCATGGTCGCCTTCGTCATTCCCGTGTCCGATAGTGTCGCCGACTTGCCGGCACTTTGCCGGGCGGCCATACGGGCCGCGCTGCCGGCCTATATGGTCCCGTCTCGCATCCTGCCGATCGATGTCATTCCGACGCTGCCCAGCGGCAAGACCGATATTCAGGCGCTATCGGCGCTTGCCGGCCAATCGCGCTGATGGACGTTGCCGATACCCGGACGCTGTCGGCGGTTGTGACCTGGGCGTGGCGCACGTCGCTTCGCTTGCCGGCGGGCGCGCCCGAACTTGCAATGACCTGGGAAGCAGCCGGTGGCGGTTCGATCGCCATGCTGTAATTGATTCTCGAACTTGAAACGCAACTCCAATGCAAGCTTGCGTTCACGCAATTCGAAGCCGGCATGGGCATCACGGAGATGGTCTGCAGCTTGGCTGCCACCATCGGCGCCGTCGAAGGTACGCCCGAAAGACTGGTCCATTTGCTGCCCGGTCAATTCAGCGACGGCCCCGGCCTTGCCCGTTTTCGAAACTGGTTCGACGGCCTGGTGGCAATGGACGTTGTCGATTTCGAGGATTATGGCGCGTTCGAGGACCACCGGGCGTTCGTCGGCCGCCTGCGCGTCACTCATGCACGCAAAACCGGCTTCTGGGTCCAGTTTGGTGAGATGGCCGGAACTGGCCTCACCTTATGCCTCACGCTCCGGCTATATAGCCAAAACGCGCACCTTCGCGGTCACGCCCGCCTGTACGCTGCCTTGAGCTTGCCCGCCGATCGCTTGGCTCCACCGGCGGCTAGTTTGGAGTACCCACCCGACCCGCCGCGTCCCGAGCCCTTGTCGGCCTGTGGCGAAGGCGTCAGCTTGCGCCGGGCCGGCGACCGCTTGAGTTTGTCGATTTCCTTGGCGAGGTCGCCGGCGTATTCGCGCCACACCTTGGCGGCGTGCGAGGCGTCCTTCTCGACCGCCCGCATTTCGCGCTCGAGATCGGCGGTGGCGGCAACGTCGGCGAGGCGGTTGCCATCTTCGCGGATGATCGAGATCAGTTCTCGGCCCCGCGTCGTCGAGATGATCTTCTTGCCGTCCACCAAGGCGAAGCCCCGGTACTTGATCTTCTCTATCATGTCGGGCCGCGTCGCCACGGTGCCGATACCGATGCCGGCCAGGACCTCGCGGATGTCGGCGTCGTTGTGCTTTTTTCCCGCATTCTCC
>JBILPK010000330.1:0-2769 GCA_044373875.1 Polymorphobacter sp. | reverse complement strand
GAGAATGACGACAGCGACAATGACGGCCCCGAGCAGCGCGATTCTCGAATTCTGCGTCAACGTCAGGTTAGCTATCTGATTTCCCGCATTATTCTGCCTCTGCTGTCCGAGCAATCCGCCTAGGCTGCCGATTCCGGTGAAGCCGCCCCCGGTTTTCGGGATGATTGCGACCCTTGATTCCGGGATGATGTCGCCCCCTAGAAATGGCGCAGGGTCAGCCAGGTTCTGTATTCGGCGCGCGAGCCTTGAGCATGCCCTGCTCGCTGGAGGACCGCGGTGCGACCCGATCGACGGTCTTGATATGCGCCGCAAGCAGATTGGCCGCCAAACCGTAATTCGCAGTAGCAAGTGCCTCGTAGATCTGGCGATGGCCATGGTTGGAGCGGGGGCGCCACTCGGCCGGTCGCTCGGCGGCAAAGGCATGTCGTGAATAAGCCAGGTTGAGATCGGCGATCGTCACTATCAGCCGCGGCATGTCGCACGGCGTTGCCAATGCGACATGGAAAGCGCGGTTTGCCGTCTCCCAAGCGAAAATGTCCGCGGCATTGTCGCCGGCTTCCACCGCGGTCCTGATGGCTTCCATCTGCCGAGGCGAAACGCGACCGACGATGCTGCGCAGCGCCAGAACTTCGAGAACCGAGCGCATGCTGGCGATTTCCCGTTCGCCGCGCGCATCAAGCGGTGCCACTCGTACACCACGGCGCGGCACGCTTTCGACCAGTCGCTGTATCTCCAGCCGCCGAAAGGCCTCGCGCACCGGGACGTGGCTCGCACCGAATTCAAAGGCAAACACCTCCTGCCGTAACCGCGTGCCCGGCGCCAGCGCTCCGGTCAGGATTCGATATGAAAGCGCCCCCTCAATGCGGGCAGCGACAGTCGTTCCCTGATTGGTGGTCATATTATAGATAATCTATGGCGTTTCGGAGTGACAGAAAGGATCGCCCGTCGATAATGGACGGTGCGCAACCTGCCAAGCTTCATTTTGTAGATAATTGGAACTGCCATGACCACCGACCCCCGCGCAGCCGCTGATGCTACCATGCCAAACCCCGGAATGACGCAGCGCCGGGATTGGACGCGTGCCGAAATTGCCGGGTTATTCAATCTGTCCTTCGATGACCTGATCTTCCAGGCCCAGGCGACGCACCGCGCGCATCATGCGACGGGCGAGGTGGAGGGCAGCGCGTTGAAAGTACGCTAAACGATGGGATGGATGGCTCCCGCTTCCCGACGGTGCGATTATCGCGCCGTTTAGGTTGGACAAGAGGAGCCAGAGTATGGGACCGATTACCACCGTTGGCCTCGACATCGCGAAGTCGGTGTTCCAGGTCCATGCCGTCGACGCAGACGGCGAGGTTGTTGTGCGCCGGCAGTTGAAGCGAGCGCAGTTGCTGAAGTTCTTCGCCGGGTTGCCGCCGGCGCTGATCGGGATCGAAGCCTGCGCCACTGCTCATCATTGGGCGCGCGAGCTGCAGCGCTTCGGACATGAGGTGAAGCTGCTGCCGCCGGCCTATGTGAAGCCGTATGTGAAGCGACAGAAGAACGATGCCGCCGATGCCGAGGCGATCGCCGAAGCGGTGACCCGGCCAACGATGCGGTTCGTGCCGGTCAAGACGGTCGAGCAGCAGTCGGCGGCGACGCTGCATCGCTCGCGAGCGCTACTGGTCAAGCAGCGGACGATGCTGCTGCATGCTGTTCGCGCCCATCTCGCCGAGTTCGGGATCGCCACCGGCGCCGGCATTGCCCAGGTGACGCGTCTTGTCGGCGAGCTGGCGCGGGGCGAGCGCACCGAGTTGCCTGAGATCGCCCGCTTTACCCTCGAGACACTCGCCCGACTTGTGCAGGATCTTCAGGTGCGGTTGACCGAAGTCGAGAAGCGACTGGCCAGCTGGCACTATCAAAACGACGTCTCGAACCGGCTGGAGACGATCCCGGGCGTTGGCATCGTCACGGCCTCGGCACTGGCTTCGATCGTGCCGGATCCACGCGCCTTCAGTTCCGGCCGGCACTTTGCCGCCTGGCTAGGGCTGGTGCCAAAGCAGAACTCGTCCGGCGGCAAAAGCCGTCTCGGGCGGATCAGCAAACAGGGCGACCGCTACATCCGCCAGCTGCTGATCCTGGGCGCCACCGCCGTCTTGCGCTTCGCCAGACGCGATGAGAACAAGGCCTCACCCTGGATCGCCGCACTGCTGCGTCGCCGGCCACCCAAGGTCGTGGCGGTCGCATTGGCGAACAAGATGGCGCGGATCGCCTGGGTGGTGATGACGCGAGGCGGAGAATATGATGAGATGCCGGCAGCGCAGGCGGCCTAAAACAGCCGCCTGTACGGCCACGATGTTGGGGTGCTGAGAGGAGCATGAAGGCAGCCAAGTCGACCACCTGAGAACCTGTTAGCCCGGCTAGCGTTGAGGACGTCAAAGTCCGTCTAAACGATAGGGACACAGGTTCCGGCGGAACCCTTCAAGGCCAGCAGCCGTATCCGGCTGCACGAATAGGCCGGACACACGACTGCACTCGACGATGCTGCACGAACGCGCCAAACTAGCCCCAGCGCGGGAGCCATCCACACACAACGCTTAGCCGAACAGACGGCGAACGTCGGGCGCCTTGGGCGGGCACCGGGGATGTCGCGTTTTGGTGGATGCACGAACCCGCTGCGCGGGATTGGAGCATGGATTGAAGGCGTGACGATGTCTGGGCGGTTGGGCCCGGGTTGAGAGCCGATGAGCACAGGCAGACCATTTCGACCCCTTCAACCAAGGAGTCGAA
>JBILPK010000035.1:0-23301 GCA_044373875.1 Polymorphobacter sp. | reverse complement strand
GACGAAGATCGCGCGGCTGTTCGACGGCGTGTTTGCGCTCAACAAGTTGCTCCGCGACCTCGAAACCTGCGGCAAGCCGGTGGCGGCTGCGGTCAACGGCCTGGCGCTCGGTGGCGGGCTCGAATTCGTCCTCGCCTGCCATTATCGCGTCGTTGCCGATAACCCCAAGATCACGCTCGGCCTGCCTGAAGTGATGGTCGGCCTGTTCCCCGGCGCCGGCGGCACCCAGCGCCTGCCGCGGCTGATGGGCGTGCAGCCGGCGCTGATGTACTTGCTGCAGGGCAAGAACATGTCGCCGCAGGAAGCGCTCGGCTTCGGCGTCGTCCAGGCGCTCGTGCCTGCGGACCAGATCGTCGAAACCGCCAAGGCGTGGGTGAAGGCCAATCCGACCAAGGGCGTGCAGCCCTGGGACGAAAAGAGCTTCAAATTCCCCGGCGGCGTCGGCGCCTTCAACCCCAATTTCGTCCAGACGTTTGTCGGCGGCAACGCGATGACCCACGTCAACGCCGGCGACAACATGAACGCCCCCAAGGCCATCCTGTCCGCCGTCTATGAAGGCACGCAGGTTCCGATGGACACCGCGCTGCGCATCGAAAGCAAATATTTCGCCAAGGTGGTTTCCGACCCGCAGGCCGGCAACATGATCCGCAGCCTGTTCGTTTCGAAGCAGGCCGCCGAAAAGGGCGCGCGCCGGCCCAAGGGCGTCGCCGCGATGCCGACCAAGAAGATCGCCATGCTCGGCGCCGGCCTGATGGGGGCAGGGGTCGCGATGGTGACGGCGCAGGCCGGCATCGAAGTCGTGCTGCTCGATCGTGATCTGGCGGCGGCGGAGAAGGGCAAGCAATATACCGCCGACCGTCTCGCCAAGCGCCGCATGGACCCGGCCAAGGCGCAGGTCATCCTCGATCGCATCCACCCGACCTCGGACTATGCCGATCTGGCGGGTTGCGACCTGATCATCGAAGCGGTGTTCGAAACCCGCGACATCAAGGCAGCGGTGACCAAGGCGACCGAAGCCGTCGTCGGCCCCGATGTCATCTTCGGCTCGAACACCTCGACGCTGCCGATCACCGGCCTTGCCGAAGCGTGGTCGAAGCCCGAGAATTTCATCGGCATCCACTTCTTCTCGCCGGTCGAGAAGATGCCGCTGGTGGAAATCATCGTCGGCAAGAAGACCGGCCAGGCAGCCATTGCCAAGGCGCTCGATTACGTCGCGGCGATCCGCAAGACGCCGATTGTGGTCAACGACAGCCGCGGCTTCTACACCTCTCGCTGCTTCGGCACCTATGTCCAGGAGGGGCTGGCGCTGCTCGGCGAAGGCACCGTGCCGGCGCTGATCGAGAATGTCGGCAAGCAGATGGGCATGCCCGTTGGTCCGCTGGCGGTGAACGACGAAGTCGGGCTCGACCTGTCATACAAGGTCGGCCAGCAGACCAAGGCTGATCTCGGCGCCGCCTACAAGCCCGGCCCCGCCGATGGCGTCATCGAAAAGATGCACGAACTAGGCCGCCAGGGCCGCAAGAACGCGAAGGGTTTTTACCTCTACCCCGAAGGCGGCAAGAAATATCTCTGGCCCGAACTGTCGGCGACCGTCGCGGGTGGCCTTGCCGCCGAACAGCCGAGCCCGGCGGCGGTCAAGGAGCGCCTGCTCTATCGCCAGCTCGTCGAATGCGCGCGCTGCTTTGCCGAAGGCGTGCTGGAGACGCCGGAAGACGGTGACCTGGGCGCGATCTTCGGTTGGGGCTTTGCCCCCTTCACCGGCGGGCCGTTCAGCCATATGGACACGGTTGGCCTCGCCGAGGTCGTCGCGACGCTCGACCGGCTGGCGCAGGCACATGGCGAGCGCTTCATCCCACCGCAATTGCTGCGCAACATGGCGGCAGCGGGCGAGACCTTCTACGGGCGCGCCGCAGCGAAAAAGGCGGCGTAGCGCTTTTCGCCTTTGCGCAAAAAGAGGCGGGGCGGCGGTTCGCGGCCCGTCTGACCAACTCCGTCTAGCCAATCTAGACGTGTCACCGCAAAAGGGGGAGCGGTTGCCCGCTCCCCCTTCGCATGTCGGCAGGCGGTTTCCCGCCGCCGGGATCGGATCAGCCGATAATGTTGACGAGGTCGGGGGTACCCAGCGTCGGCCTAGCGTAGCTGAGATCGACACCGAGTTCGGCTTCCCAGAAGCTGTTGCTGCCGAAGTTGTAGGCGTCGATGATGTTCAGCGTCTGGGTGACGCCGTCCTGCGACAAGGTCAGCACCAGATCGAGCGCCGTCGCGCTGTTGCGCAGGTCTTCGCCGTTGAGCGAGGTTGCGACCTGCCAGCCGATCTGGACGCCGGTGACCGTGACGCCGGCGCCGAAGATGAGGCTTTCGCCCTCGGTCACCGAGAAGTCGACGATGGCATCGGTGCTGCCAGCGAACAAGGTGTCGAAGACGAAGCTGTCGCTGTCGACGCCGCCGATGAGGACGTCATTGCCGCGACCGCCGTCGAGGCTGTCGATGCCGCGTGCACCGAGCAACACGTCGTTGCCCGAGCCGCCGAGGACGGTGTCATCGCCGCGGTTGCCGTTGAGGCGGTTATCACCGGCATCACCAGCGACGCGATCGTTGCCCGTGCCGCCGTCCTTGATGTCATCGACATACATGGCGAGCAACTGGCCGCCCTGCACGAGTTCGCCGGGGATGTTGTAGTGCGCCTGGATGTCGACGAGATAGGCCTTGGTGTCGGCGTCGCCGAGGATGTCGGTGACTTCGATGATGCCCGAGCTTTCCTCGTCGTTGTTGAACGGCGCGGTGGGCAGCACGGTCGGCGAACCGAAGCGGGCGACATCATGGGCAGCGACTTCGACGACGGTGTCGGTGACCGGGTTGTACTCGAGGATGCGGCCGGTGTGCGACTGGCCGCCGACGTCTTCCTGGATTTAGATCAGGCCTTCGTCCGAGATGGTCATGTTGTCCATCATGCGCGGGCCGACAGTGCCGTTGAGCGGCAGGTCGCTGCTGCTCAGCACGGCTTCGATGGTGCCGCCGCTTTCCGGGTTGGTGATGTCGTCGAAGGTCAGCTTGTAAAGGCGCGACTGGCCGGTGAAGCTGGCGGTGGTCAGGAAGTAGAAGACATTGGCGTTGTTGGGATCGAAGGCGCCGTCTTCGGGGCGCATGAAGCCGGTGACGTTGGCGGCATCGCTGGCGGCTTCGAGCTGGACGCCGGTGAGCGCTGAGACATCGCCGAGGTCGGCGAGTTCGAAGCGGCCGTCGGCGGCGTTGGCATCGGACTCGGTGGCGGCATTGGCGCCGACGAGGTTAAGCGCGCGGATGCCGAAGGCCTTGCCGTCGTTGAGGCCGGCCTTGTCGACTTCGGTACCTTCGGTCTTCTTGTCGCCGATGTAGACATAGACCTGGCCGCCGCCCGAATCGTCGAGGCCGATGTTGATCGTCTTCAGCTGGGCGAAGGGGCTGCTGACGGCGTTTTCCCACGAATACAGGCCGGTGTAGGCCAGTTCATAGGCGATGCCGGCTTCCGCGCCTTCGAGGACGACCCCGAATTCCTTGCCTTCCGAGCCGGTTTCTTCGCCGGTCATGAAGATCTTGGTCTGGGTGCCATAGGCCACGTCATCGGCGGTATCGGCGGTGCCCTTGTCGTCGACCCAATAATAGGCCGACTGGTCGGCGAGATCGGCCGAGCACAGGCGCGCGATGGCATAAGGCGTTGCCGGGGTGAAGAATTCCTTGGTGACGTCATTCCACAGCTTGATGGTTGTGATCGCGTCTTCGCCCGAAACGACGCTGAGGTCGCTGGCGTTGATGACCCATTTCGAAACGAACGAACCAGCGGCGCCGTGTGCGCGGACGATGCCGGCGGTGGCGCCGAGTTCATGGTTCATGACGACGGTGAAGGTGCCGTTGCCATTGTCCCACGAGCCGAGGCCATCGGGGATACCGACCATGCGATACGGCGTGACGCCATCGGGCTTGTTGTTGACGCTGTCACCGACGCTCAGGATCGAGGTGAAGCGAACATTGGGTTCAACGGCGAGAAGGTACGGCGTCGTCGTTGTTGAAGGACCTGTAGCCATGATGTTCTATCCCCTTGGTTGTACAAAATTACTGGGATTTAACATGACCTCCACGATTGGCAGCGTGATTACCTTAATGTGATAATTGAAAGATTGCCGATAATTAATGCGAACGACTGTTCGTTCGAACGCCCGTTCAGTCGCCGCGCTCCGGCAGGTCGATCGCCACGCGCAACCCTGGCTTGTTGGCGTGCAGCGTCAGCGTGCCGCCGTGGAGCCGCGCGATCGCCGCCGCGAGCGCCAGCCCCAGCCCGGCGCCGCGCGCCGACCGCGCCGCATCGAGCCGGCCGAAACGGCGCAGGGCGTCATCGCGGTCGGCCGGTGCAATGCCCGGGCCGCGATCGGCGACCGACAACCGCGCGCCATCGGGGGTGGTTTCCGCGACAACCTCGATCGCGCCACCGGCCGCGCCATAGCGCAGGGCGTTGTCGATCAGGTTCGACAGCGCCCGGCCAAGCAGTTCGCGATGGGCGCGGATCGGCACGGTGCCGGTGACAACCGCGGTCAGGCGGACGCCATTGTCTTCGGCGAGCGGTTCGTACATGTCGACCATGTCGCTCGCCAGCGTCGCCAGGTCCATCGCGACGAAGCGGTCACGGCCGATGCCGGCTTCGACCCGGCTGATCTCTAGGCTGTTGTCGAGCATGGTGAGCAGCGCATCGGCCTCGGCACCGATGGCGGCGATATCGGTGCCCGCCGGGTCGCCGTCACGCTGGACCCGGTCGATGCGCGCCTTCAGCCGGGTCAGCGGTGACCGCAGGTCATGCGCCAGCCCGTCGGTGACTGAGCGCAATTCATCGAGCAGCAGCTCGATGCGCGCCAGCATGGCGTTGAGCGCGGTGCCGAGCCGATCGAAAGCATCGCCAGTGCCGACCGGCTGCACCGCCACCCGCCGCGCCAGATCGCCGGCAGCGACCGCGCCCGCGACATTGGCGATGGCTTCGATGCGCCGGGCGATGGTGCGGGTGACGAGAATGCTGATCCCGGTGGCGAGCAGCAGCGCCAGACCGACCGCGGCGAAAAGGCTGGTCGTCAGCGTGGCGGTCAAGCGTTCTTCCTCGGCCAGGTTGCGCCCCACCAGCAGGCGATAGCCATCGGGCAGGGTGTGGCTGGTCACGGCAAAGGGTTCGGCGCCATCCTGCCCGGCCTGCACCAGATCGATGCGCATGAAATCGACCTGGCGCGGCAAGCGGTCGGGCCAGATGGTGATATTGCCCGCCACGCCGCGTTGGCTGGCATCTTCGAGCCGCACCGCGAGCGACCCCGGGATGCGCAGTTCGGCCATGATGACATCGCGCGCCGCCATCGGCCCGTCGCGGTTGAAGGTGGTGACGATGGCTTCGCGTTCGGCGGTGATCAGCGTGCGGGCATCGGCATCGAGCTGCCCCTGCGTCACCCGCGCGATGAAACCGAGGATGATGGCGCTGGTACCGACCATGGCGACAAAGACCAGCAGCGCGATCCGGGTGGTGGTCGATCGCGGCCAGGTCTGGCGGCGCGGCGGCGCCGGCGCCGGCGGCGGCGGCGGTGACGGCGCCGCCGGACGGGACGACAGCGGCAAGGTCAGCTTTCGCCGAGGCGATAACCGGCACCGCGAACGGTGTGGAGCAACGGCCGCGCGCCGCCTTCATCGAGCTTCTTGCGCAGCCGGCTGACATGCACGTCGATGACGTTGGTGCCCGGATCGAAATGATAATCCCAGACATCTTCGAGCAGCATGGTGCGGGTGACGACCTGGTCACGGTGGCGCAACAGGAATTCGAGCAGGCGGAATTCGCGCGGTTGCAGATCGATCTTGCGGCCGCCTCGCATGACCCGGCGGGTAAGCAGATCGATCTCCAGGTCTTCATAGGCCAGTTTGGTGATCTGGCCTTCGCCGGTGACGGCGGGCGCGGCGCGGCGGCGCAGCGCTTCGATGCGGGCGAGCAGTTCGGCAAAGGCGAAGGGCTTGCCGAGATAATCGTCGGAGCCGCCGTGCAGCCCTTTGACGCGTTCATCGAGGCTGGCGAGCGCCGACAACATGATCACCGGGGTGGTCACGCCGCCGGCACGCAGGGCGGACAGGACCGACAGGCCGTCCATGCCCGGCAACATGCGATCAAGCACGATGGCGTCGTAGCTGCCGTCGCTGGCGCGCGACAGGCCGTCGCGGCCATCGCTGGCTACATCGACGCTGAAGCCGGCATCGCCGAGCCCCTTGGCGATGTATTCGGCGGTGGTGGGATCGTCTTCGACGCAAAGGATACGGGCCATGGCGCGAACATACGCCTATTTGGCCGTGCGTCACCAGCCCTGCCGGCGGGCAGGGCTGGCGATCAGTTGTCGTCGCCCATGCGCAGCGCGGCGATGAAGGCTTCCTGCGGGATATCGACGTTGCCGTATTGCCGCATGCGCTTCTTGCCCTCCTTCTGCTTGTCGAGCAGCTTGCGCTTGCGGCTGGCGTCGCCGCCATAGCATTTCGCCGTCACGTCCTTGCGCATCGCCGCGATCGTCTCGCGCGCGATGACCTTGCCGCCGATGGCGGCCTGGATGGGAATCTTGAACAGATGACGGGGGATAAGGTCCTTCATCCGCTCGCACATGTGGCGGCCGCGGGCTTCGGCGGCGCCGCGGTGGACGATCATGCTGAGCGCATCGACCGGCTCGGCATTGACCATGATCGACATCTTGACGAGGTCGCCCTCCTGGTGGCCGATCTGGTGGTAATCGAAGCTGGCATAGCCGCGCGAGATCGATTTCAGCCGGTCGTAGAAATCGAAGACGACTTCGTTGAGCGGCAGGTCATAGACGACCTGAGCGCGGCCACCCACGTACGTCAGGTTCTTCTGGATGCCGCGTCGGTCCTGGCAGAGCTTCAGGATCGATCCGAGATATTCGTCCGGCGTGAAGATCGTCGCTTCGATCCACGGCTCCTCGATTAGCTCGATGGTCGAGGGGTCGGGCATGTCGGACGGGTTGTGGAGTTCAAGCGTCCGGCCATCGCGCAGCAGCATCTTGTAGACGACCGACGGCGCCGTGGTGATGAGGTCGAGGTCATATTCGCGGGTCAGGCGTTCCTGGATGATTTCCAGATGGAGCAGCCCGAGGAAACCGCAGCGGAAACCGAAGCCGAGCGCGGCGCTACTTTCGGTTTCGAAGGAGAAGCTGGCGTCGTTGAGCCGCAGGCGCCCCAGTGAGTCGCGCAGCTTTTCGAAATCCGCCGCATCGACCGGGAACAGCCCGCAGAACACCACCGGCTGCACCGTCTTGAAGCCGGGCAGCGCTTCGGCGGTCGGGCGCTTGGCATCGGTGATGGTGTCGCCGACATTGGTCTGCGCGACTTCCTTGATCTGGGCGGTAATGAAGCCGATCTCGCCGGGGCCGAGTGCATCGAGCAGTTCGATCTTGGGCCGGAAACAGCCGACGCGATCGACCAGGTGCGTCGTGCCTGCCGCCATCATGGCGATCTGCTGGCCCTTTTTCAGCACGCCATCAATGACACGCACCAGGATGACGACGCCGAGATAGGGGTCGTACCAGCTGTCGACCAGCATGCACTTGAGCGGCGCATTGGCATCGCCCTTGGGCGGCGGGATCTGCGTGACGATGGCTTCGAGCAAATCCTCGATGCCGATCCCCGATTTGGCGCTGGCCAGCACGGCATGTTCGGTATCGAGCCCGATGACATCCTCGATCTGCTTCTTGACGCGCTCGGGCTCGGCGGCGGGCAGGTCGATCTTGTTGATGACGGGCACGATGACATGGTCATGCTCGATCGATTGATAGACATTGGCGAGGGTCTGCGCTTCCACCCCCTGCGCCGCATCGACGACGAGCAGCGCGCCTTCGCAGGCAGCGAGCGAGCGCGACACTTCATAGGCGAAATCGACATGCCCCGGCGTGTCCATCAGGTTCAGCACATAGGTCTTGCCGTCCTTGGCAGGATAATCGAGCCGCACCGTCTGCGCCTTGATGGTGATGCCGCGTTCCTTCTCGATATCCATGTTATCGAGAACCTGTTCGGACATTTCGCGCGCCGTCAGCCCGCCGGTGGTCTGGATCAGCCGGTCGGCCAGCGTCGATTTCCCGTGATCGATATGCGCGATGATCGAGAAGTTGCGGATAAGGGAGATGTCTGCGGTCATAAGCGGCTGCATGTAGCAGAGGGGGCGGGAAGGGCAATGCGGCGTTGTGGGCGGGGAGGGAGGCAGCCGCTGTTGCTGCCTCCCAAGGCTCGAGATGCCGGTGCGCCGGTCGGCGCCGCCGTTGCGGTCAGGCGACGGCAATCCGGCGGCGCCGCATGGCGGCACCGATCAATCCGAAGCCGCCGATCAGCAAGGCCCAGCTCGCCGGTTCTGGCACCCCGCCCGCTACGGCATAGGTGCCGCTTGTCGTATCGAGATACAGGATCGCTCCCAGATTGGCCGGTTCGTCAAAGATATTCGCCGTACCGGCCCAGTCCCTCGGAACCGGCCCGAAATCACTGGTCAGCAAGACCGGTGCCGCGCCCGCCCCACTGAAGATCTCGAGGCTTTTGCTCACGTTTACCCCGGGCCCGAGCTGTTCGAGGACGGCAGAAATGGACAGGCTGCCGGGTCCCGTAATGATGCTGGAACTTCTGTTCGGCTGAAAGGACTGGGTGACGCCATTAACCGTGATTGCGACGTTGGTGATCGGGTTGGATGCGGCGTTGTTCGATCCGCCACCGAGCTGGTCTTGCGTGGGGCCAGTCGTTCGTGTGCCAAGTGCCGTGTCGTAGGTGACGACAATACGATAGGCGTAGCCGGCCAGTTGGGAACCACCGCCGAACACGTTGCTGAAGTCTTGCGAAGAATATAGCGAGCCGGTGATGGTCGCGACTTTCACGACAGCCGCAGCCGGTGCAGCCACGAGCAGCGCCGCAGCGCCCATGGCTGCGGTGCAAATGTTCATCCTGCGCATGTTGTGGCTTCTTCCTGTTCGGAGCCGCCCTGGTGACGTCCCCAAAATATATAGCATCAGGCATGCCAAAAATTCAAAATTAACTTTCTGTGACAATTGCAGAATAGCGGTAAAACTTTGCTTGCGTTTCACTTGTTCCCGCCACGATCAACACGGCGCGTCGCGCATCGCAGATTTCGCACTCGGATGTTCGAACACCAGGACCGAATGGATATGGTCGGGCGTCAGGTCCCGGCGCCGGACCGCAACACCTTGCGCGCGGCAGGGCTGCGTTCGTTCACGGGAAATCCGGCCTGATGCAACACGCTTTTGCATGCCCAAGCCCTGCTTGCTTGACCGCAGCCGGCATGCCCCCCTATCGCAACGCCAGAATTTTCGGAGGCCAACGTGACGCTCAACATCGCTATCATCGGGGCCGGGCCGGCCGGCTATTATACCGCCGAGGCAGCGCTCAAGCATTGGGGCGGCGCGGCGAAGATCGATATCATCGATCGCTTGCCCACCCCCTATGGCCTGATCCGCGCCGGGGTGGCGCCCGATCACCAGTCGATCAAGGCGGTGACCAGGCGCTATGAAGCGACCAACCTCGGCGCCAATGTGCGTTTCGTCGGCAATGTCCTGGTCGGGCGCGATGTGTCGGTGGCGGAATTGCTCTCGCTTTATGATGCCGTCGTGCTGTCGGTCGGCGCGCCGCACGACAAGCCCATCGGCATTCCGGGGGATGATCTGCCCGGCGTCATCGGTTCGGCGGCGTTTGTCGGTTGGTACAATGGCCATCCCGATTTCGCCGATCTTGAGGTGCCGTTGTCGCACCATGGCGCCGCGATCATCGGCAACGGCAATGTCGCGATCGATTGCGCGCGGATTCTCGCCAAGACGGTGCCCGAGCTTGCCGTGTCCGATATCGCCCAGCACGCGGTCGATGCGCTTGACCGCAGCGCCATTCGTGACATCCATATCATCGGCCGCCGCGGCCCGCACCAGGCGAGCTTCACCACCAAAGAAGCCGGCGAACTCGGCCATCTCGAACGCGCGCATCCGGTCGTGCGGCCGGGCGACCTGCCGCCGCTGGAGGCCGATGCGGCGCTCGAACCCGGGCATCGCAAGATGGTGACGCATCTGCGCTCGTTCGCGGCGCTGGAGCGCGGCGACAAACCCGTCACCATCAATTTCGAATTCTTCCGGCGCCCGGTGGCGGTCGAGGGCAATGGCAAGGCCGAACGCCTTATCGTCGAAACGACGCGGCTCGAAGATGGAAAGGCCGTCGGCACCGGCGAGTTGCACGCCATCCCCTGCGGGCTGGTCATCGCCTGCATCGGCTATCGCACCGCCACGATAGAAGGCGTGCCCTATGCGCCCGACCTGGGGCGCTTTCCGTGTGACGACGCCGGGCGCATCTTCCCCGGGCTCTACGCCAGCGGCTGGGCGCGGCGCGGGCCGTCGGGCACCATCGGCACCAACCGGCCCGATGGCTTTGCCGTGGTCGATGCCATCGCCGCCGATGTCACCGCTGGCAAGATCGGCGATGCCGGCGCCGGGCTCGATGCGCTACTCGCGAGCCGCGGGGTCGGGGTGACCGATTTTGCCCATTGGCAACGCCTTGATGCCGCCGAGATTGCCCGCGCCCGCCCCGGGGCGCCGCGCGAAAAGCTGGTCCGGGTTGCCGAGATGCTGGCAGTGCGGCAGGCGTGAAGCCGGTGCGCGCGGCCTTGCTGGCGATGGCGGCGGTGCTGCTGGTGCCGGGCTTCCTGGCGCTCGAATCCGCGCCCAAGCTGCCCGAAGCCGGCGCCCCGGCGGCGGCGCAGGTGCGTGCCGGCCAGCGCGATTTCCATCGGCTGCGCGATGCGTTGGCGGCGCCGCCGCCCACGGCGCAGGTGCGCTTTGCCGATGCCGATGCCCGCGCCGTCGCGTCGCTGGTCGGCAATGCGTTGCATGTTCGGCGGGTCGATGCCGGGGTGGCGGCCGATCATGCCAGCGCCGCCGCCAGCGTGCCGTTGCCGCTCGGCTTGTGGCTCAACGCCCGGCTCGATGCCTGGCCGACGGGGGGCTTCCCGCGGCTGACGGCGCAGGTCGGCGATTTGCCGGTGCCGGCATTCCTGACGCGTTTCGGCGTGGAGGCCGTGGTACAGGTCTTGCGCTGGCGCGGCCGGGACCTGCCGGCGCTCGATGATCTGGTGCGCGGCTTTGCCGTGGCGGACGGCACACTGACACTGACGGTCAAATCGCCGGTGATCACCACCGGCGTGGTCGACAATCTTGTCGGCATCGTCAGCGATCCGGCCGATGGTGCCCGCACCGCCGCACTATATTGCGCGCTTGTTGCAGCCGAAGCCGAAGCGCCACAACGCGATATTGCGGCGCATCTGGCGCGCGCCGTCGCATTGGGCTCGCCGGCGACGGCGGCGGCGGCGGTAGCCGAAAATCGTGCCGTGCTGGTGGCGGTCGCCATGGTGGCGGTCGGCCCGCGCGCCGGACGGCTGGCGCTCGATGCCGGCAAGCGGGTGGGGGCATGCCGCCAGAAACTGCGCCAGCCGCAATTGGCCGGACGCGACGACCTGGCCAAGCATTGGGCGCTGTCGGCCGCACTCGGCACGGCGCTGGGCGATGATGTGAGCGAAGCGGTGGGCAACTGGAAGGAATTGTCCGACAGCCTGCCCGGCGGTTCGGGCTTTTCACTCGTCGATGTTGCCGCCGATCGCGCCGGGCTGGCGGTCGGCAAGGCGGCGATCGATCCGGCGCGGGCGCTGGCGTTCCGGGCCGACATGGCGGCGGCGACCAATGCGACGCTGTTGCCGCTCGATGCCACCGCGCTGGCCGAAGGCATGAGCAACGAGGCTTTCAAGGCGCGTTATGGCACGATCGAAAGCGCCGATTACCGCGCCATGACCAGCCGCATCGACGCATTGTTGCGCCGCCGCGGCGTGCTGGGCAGCCAGTGAAGCAACAAAAGCCGCATCACTGGCTTGCGCCGCCGGAAGGGCACCGCTATACGCCCGCTTCCACTGACGTCGGGGCGTAGCTCAGCCTGGTAGAGCGCTGTCTTCGGGAGGCAGAGGCCGGAGGTTCGAATCCTCTCGCCCCGACCAGTGGAATTCAACAGACCGCGGTTTTCCGGGCCGGCCCCCGAACACATGTTCAGGCGCACATGTTCGGCTGTATCCGGACCTCGCTGTCGGTTTCGACACGGCGACCGGGTAAATTTTCCGTCTTGCGGCCGATTTTAAATCACCGGTCAGGTGCCGGTGAGCGTGTATAATGGCTTACCCGTCGAAGATCGGATTGGCTGAGTGAAAACACGTGCTGCGGTCGCCTTTGAAGCGAAAAAACCCCTCGAAATCGTCGAACTCGACCTCGATGGCCCGCGCGCCGGCGAAGTGCTGATCGAGATCATGGCGACCGGCATCTGCCATACCGACGCCTATACGCTCGACGGTTTCGACAGCGAGGGCCTGTTTCCCAGCGTGCTTGGCCATGAAGGCGCCGGCATCGTCCGCGAAATCGGCGCAGGGGTGACATCGGTTGCCGTCGGCGACCATGTCATCCCACTCTACACGCCCGAATGCCGCCAGTGTAAATCGTGCCTGTCGGGCAAGACCAATTTGTGCACGGCGATCCGCGCGACGCAGGGCAGGGGCCTGATGCCCGACGGCACGACGCGTTTCTCGTACAAGGGCCGGCCGATCTTCCATTACATGGGCTGTTCGACCTTTTCGAACTACACCGTCGTGCCCGAGATCGCGGTGGCGAAGATCCGCAGCGATGCACCGTTCGACAAGAGCTGCTACATCGGCTGCGGCGTCACCACCGGCGTTGGCGCCGTGGTCAACACGGCCAAAGTGGAGGCCGGAGCGAATGTCATCGTCTTCGGGCTCGGCGGCATCGGGCTCAACGTGATCCAGGGCGCGCGCATGGTGGGGGCCGACAAGATCATCGGTGTCGACATCAACGACGACAAGGCCGAATGGGGCCGCCGGTTCGGCATGACCGAGTTCGTCAACCCGCTGAAGATCGATGGCGATATCGTCGCGCACCTGGTGGCGCTGACCGGCGGCGGCGCCGATTACACCTTCGATTGCACTGGTAACACGACGGTGATGCGCCAGGCGCTGGAGGCCTGCCACCGCGGCTGGGGCGTCTCGGTGGTCATCGGCGTGGCGGAATCGGGCAAGGAAATCAGCACGCGGCCGTTCCAGCTGGTCACCGGCCGGGTGTGGAAAGGCTCGGCATTCGGCGGCGCGCGCGGGCGGACCGATACGCCGCGCATCGTCGACTGGTACATGAGCGGCAAAATCCAGATCGACCCGCTGATCACCCATGTCCTGACGCTGGACGAGATCAACAAGGGGTTCGACCTGATGCACGAAGGCAAGTCGATCCGTTCGGTGGTGGTCTTCTGACCATGGCCGGCGATGCATCCCGGCGCGGCGCAGGCCGTTCGGCCGATGCGGACGCCGCGCGGCTGCACGCTGTCATCGCGCCGTTCGTCGGCACCGCCGGGCCGTTGCTGCCGGTCCTGCATGCCGTGCAGGCGGCATTCGGGCGTATCGACGATGCGACGGTGGCGGTGATCGCCGAGCAGCTCAACCTGAGCCGTGCCGATGTGCATGGCGTGCTGACCTTTTACCATGATTTTCGGCGCCAGCCGTCGGGCCGGGCTGTGCTCAGGATCTGCCGGGCCGAAGCCTGCCAGGCGATGGGGTCCGACGCCCTGATTGCCCATGCCGAACAGCGGCTGGCGATGGCGATGGGCTCGACGCGTGCCGATGGCGCGATCAGCCTCGAACCGGTCTATTGCCTGGGGCTGTGCTCCGCGGCGCCGTCGGCGATGATCGACGGGCGGATCGTCGCACGGCTGTCGCCGCAACGCCTCGACGCGCTGCTGGCCGGGGCGATTTCGTGATCCGGCGCATCCATGTCCCCGGCGATGCCGTTGCGGTGGCGTGCGGTGCCGACGATGTCGCGGCGGGGTTGCGCCGCCATGCCGACCGGCTCGGGATCGAGATCGGCATTGTGCGCAATGGTTCACGCGGCATGCACTGGCTCGAACCGCTGGTCGAAGTCGAAACCGATGCCGGGCGCATCGGTTATGGCCCGGTTTGCGTCGACGATCTGGACGCGCTGGTCGCCGCCGGGTTTCTTGACGGCGCACCGCACGCGCTGTGCATCGGCAAGCCGGGCGAGCATCCGTTCCTTGCCTCCCAGCACCGCATGAGCTTTGCGCGCTGCGGCATCGTCGATCCGGCCAGCCTTGATGATTATGTCGCCCATGGCGGCGGTGCCGGGCTGGCGCGCGCACGATCGCTGGGCGCGGCGGCGGCGATCGAAGCGGTCAAGGCATCGGGCCTGCGCGGGCGCGGCGGCGCCGGCTTTCCCACCGGCATCAAATGGGAAACCGTTGCCAATGCCCCGGCGCCGCGAAAGTTCGTGGTCTGCAATGCCGACGAAGGCGACAGCGGCACCTTTGCCGATCGCATGATCATGGAGGGTGATCCGTTCCTGCTGATAGAGGGGATGGCGATTGCCGGCCTGTGCATCGGCGCGGCGCAGGGTTACCTTTATATCCGGTCCGAATATCCGCATGCGATCGCGGCGATGGAAACCGCGATCGCCGCCGCCCGCGCCGCCGGCTGGCTGGGCAGCGGCTTCGACATCGAGGTTCGCGTCGGTGCCGGCGCCTATGTCTGTGGCGAGGAAACCGCGCTGCTCGAATCGATCGAGGGCCGTCGCGGCCAGGTGCGTGCAAAGCCGCCGCTGCCGGCGCACAAGGGCCTGTTCGGCATGCCGACGGCGATCAACAACGTCCTCAGCCTGGTGGCGATCCCGCACATCCTCGCCGATGGCCCCGAAGTCTATGCCGATGTCGGCCATGGCCGTTCGCGCGGCACCATGCCGATCCAGCTTGCCGGTAATATCCGCCATGGCGGCCTTTATGAAGCGCCGTTCGGCATCACGCTGGGTGCGTTGGTCAACAATATCGGCGGCGGAACCGCCAGCGGCCGGCCGGTGCGCGCCGTGCAGGTCGGCGGGCCGCTGGGCGCCTATTTCCCGCCGCACCTGTTCGACACGCCGTTCGATTACGAAGCCTTTGCCGCGGTCGGCGGCCTGATCGGCCATGGCGGGATCACGGTGTTCGACGACAGCGTCGACATGGCCAGGATGGCGCGCTTTGCCTTTGAATTCTGTGCCGTCGAAAGCTGCGGCAAGTGCACGCCGTGCCGCATCGGCGCCGTGCGCGGTGTCGAGACCATCGACAGGTTGATCGCCGGCGATCGCCCGGAGGCGCAGCTGGAATTGCTCGCCGATCTGGCCGAAACGATGAAGTTCGGTTCGCTGTGCGCGCTCGGCGGCTTCACGCCTTATCCGGTGATGAGCGCGATCACGCACTTTCCCGAGGACTTTCGCGGCGCCACGGCCCTGCAGGCGGCGGAGTAGACAGATGGCATATTCGCGAGCACCGGATTTCGGCACCAAGCCAGCCCCGTTCGGCGCTGCGGCGCCGGTTTCGCTGATCATCGACGGCGAAGCGGTGACGGTGCCGGCAGGAACATCGGTGATGCGCGCCGCGGCGACGCTGGGCACCACCATCCCGCGGCTGTGCGCCACCGACACGCTCGATGCCTTCGGGTCGTGCCGGCTGTGCCTTGTCGAGATCGACGGGCGGGCGGGAACGCCGGCCTCGTGCACGACGCCGGTGGCCGCCGGCATGATCGTCAACACCCAGACCGATCGGCTGAAGAAATTGCGCAAGGGGGTGATGGAGCTTTACATCTCCGACCACCCGCTGGATTGCCTGACCTGCCCGGCCAACGGCGATTGCGAATTGCAGGATATGGCCGGGGCGGTGGGCCTGCGCGACGTGCGCTATGGCTATGCCGGCGAAAATCACCTCGAACTCGCCAAGGACGATTCGAACCCTTATTTCACCTTCGACACCTCCAAGTGCATCGCCTGTTCGCGCTGCGTGCGTGCCTGCGATGAAATCCAGGGTACGTTCGCGCTGACCATTGCCGGGCGCGGTTTCGACAGCCGGGTTTCGGCATCGCAGGGCGAGGCGTTCTTCGACAGCGAATGCGTGTCGTGCGGCGCCTGTGTCGCGGCCTGCCCGACGGCGACACTGACCGAGAAAAAGGTCATCGACGTCGGCACGCCCGACCGCGCCATCGTCACCACCTGCGCCTATTGCGGCGTCGGCTGCACCTTTCGTGCCGAAATGCGCGGTCAGGAACTGGTGCGCATGGTGCCGCACAAGGATGGCAAGGCCAATCATGGCCACAGCTGCGTCAAGGGGCGCTTTGCCTGGGGCTATGCCAACCATCGCGAGCGCATCTTGTCGCCGATGATCCGCAGCGCCATCGACCAGCCGTGGCAGGAAGTCAGCTGGGAACAGGCCATCGCGCACACCGCGGCGGAATTCACCCGGATCCAGGCGCAATACGGCAAGCGCGCCGTGGGCGGCATCACCTCGTCGCGCTGCACTAACGAGGAGACGTTTCTCGTCCAGAAGCTGGTGCGGGCGGTGTTCGGCAACAACAATGTCGATACGTGCGCGCGGGTCTGCCATTCGCCGACCGGCTATGGCCTGAAAACCACCTTTGGCACCTCGGCTGGCACCCAGGATTTCGACAGTGTCGAAGCCGCCGATGTCGTCATCATCATCGGCGCCAACCCGACCGACGGGCACCCGGTGTTCGCTTCGCGGCTCAAGCAGCGGTTGCGCGCCGGCGCCCGGTTGATCGTCATCGATCCGCGGCGTACCGACATCGTGCGTTCGCCGCACATCGAGGCCAAGCATCACCTAGCGTTGCGCCCGGGAACTAACGTGGCGGTGCTGACGGCGATGGCGCATGTCATCGTCACCGAGGCGCTGGCCGACGAGGCCTTCATCCGCGAGCGCTGCGACTGGTCGGAATATGCCGATTGGGCGGCGTTCGTCGCCGAGGCGCGGCATTCGCCCGAAGCCACCGAGGTGCTGACCAATGTTCCGGCAGCCGACCTGCGCGCGGCGGCGCGGCTCTATGCCACCGGCGGCAATGGCGCCATCTATTATGGCCTGGGTGTCACCGAGCACAGCCAGGGTTCGACGACGGTGATGGCCATCGCCAACCTGGCCATGGCGACGGGCAACATCGGCCGGCCGGGGGTTGGGGTGAACCCGCTGCGTGGTCAGAACAATGTCCAGGGTGCCTGTGACATGGGCAGTTTCCCGCACGAATTTTCCGGCTATCGCCATGTTTCCGACGATGGCGCGCGGGCGATCTTTGCCGAACTCTGGGGCGCCGAGATCGACGACGCGCCGGGCCTGCGCATCCCCAACATGCTCGATGCGGCGGTCGATGGCAGCTTCAAGGGCCTGTATATCCAGGGCGAGGATATCCTCCAGTCCGATCCGGACACGCGCCATGTGGCGGCCGGGCTTGCCGCGATGGAGTGCGTCGTCGTGCAGGACCTGTTCCTCAACGAGACGGCGAATTACGCGCATGTCTTCCTGCCCGGATCGACGTTCCTCGAAAAGAACGGCACCTTCACCAATGCCGAACGCCGCATCCAGCGAGTGCGCAAGGTGATGGCGCCGCGCAACGGACTTGAAGACTGGGAGATTACCCAGGCCCTGTCGAATGCGCTGGGCTATGCCATGGACTATACGCATCCGTCGGAAATCATGGCGGAAGTCGCCGCCACGACGCCGACCTTCGCCGGGGTTTCCTATGACCTGCTCGAACGCACCGGATCGGTACAATGGCCGTGCAACGCAGCGGCCCCCGAAGGCACGCCGGTGATGCACCTCGATGGCTTCGTGCGGGGGCGCGGCAAGTTCGTGTGGACCGAGTATATCGCTACCGAGGAACGCACCGGGCCGCGCTTTCCGCTGTTGCTGACCACAGGCCGCATCCTCAGCCAGTATAATGTCGGCGCGCAGACACGGCGCACTGAGAATAACCGCTGGCACACCGAGGACATGCTCGAAATCCATCCGCATGACGCCGAACAGCGCGGCATCGTCGATGGCGACTGGGTGAAGATCACCAGCCGCGCCGGGGAGACATCGCTGCGCGCCGATGTGACCGACCGGGTCGCGCCCGGCGTCGTCTACACGACCTTCCACCATGCGACGACACAGGCCAATGTCGTGACCACCGACAACAGCGATTGGGCCACCAATTGCCCGGAATACAAGGTTACCGCGGTACAGGTCGGGCGATCGAACGGCCCCAGCGACTGGCAGGTCCGTTATGGTGAACAGGCGCGCCAGTCGCGCCGCGTCGCCGCACGCGATGCGGCCGAATGAGCGCGGCGACCCCGGAGCGCCTGGCCCGCATGGTCAACCAGATCGCCGCCGAATTCGCCAACCAGCAACCGGGCAATGCCGCCGCCGCGACCGCCGAGCATGTTCGGCTGTTCTGGGAGCCGCGCATGATTGCCGCCCTGCTGGCGGTGTCGGCGGCGGCCGGGACGGCGCTGTCACCGCTCGCGGCGGCCGCTGTCGAACTGCTGCGCGGCGTCGATGTCGGCTGATCCGGACAGAATCGCGATCCGCCATGCCCGGCGCCGGCATTGGCGAGACGGCGCGGCCGGGGAGGGGGCGCGCGCCCTTGCCGTCGAAACGCCGGTGGCCATCGTCGTCAACGGCACCACCTTCGCCGTCATGCTGGCGTCACCCGCCGATGCCGAGGATTTCGGCGTCGGCTTTGCGCTGAGCGAAGGCATCATCGCGGCGCCGGGCGATGTCGAGGCGATCGAGGTCGTCACCCAGCCCGGTGGCATCGAGGTGCGGCTGTGGATTGTCGATGTCCTCGCCCGCGCCGCCAACGAGCGGCGGCGGCGGCTGGCCGGGCCGACCGGCTGTGGCCTGTGCGGTATCGAAAGCCTGGCCGAGGCAAACCGCCCGCCGCTGGCATGTGCGGCACCCGGCCCGTTGCCGACGCCGCCCGAAATCCTGGCGGCCATCGCCGGCCTTTCCGGCTTGCAGCCGCTCGGGGCGGCGACCCGCGCGGTCCATGCCGCGGCGCTGTGGCGGCGCGGCGCGCCCTTGCTGGTGCGCGAAGATGTCGGCCGCCACAATGCGCTCGACAAGCTGATCGGGGCGGTGCGCCGTGCCGGCCTGCCGACGGCCGACGCCCTGCTGCTGCTGACCAGCCGCGTCTCGATCGAAATGGTCCAGAAAGCCAGTTGCCTCGGCGCCCCGGTGATGATCGCGGTTTCGGCGCCGACCAGCCTCGCCATCGACACGGCAACGGCGGCGGGGCTGACGTTGGTGGCCGTGGCCCGGCCCGATGGCTTTGAAGTGTTCAGCCGGGCGGACCGGATCGACTGGCCGCAGGACTAGCGGGCGATTTCGGCCTCCCAGAAGCCGAAGAATTCCATGGCGTGGCTGGCCGGGACATAGGCATCGGCGCAATCGGCGGTGATGACATCGATCAGCAATGGGCTGTGGTGCATGACAGTCCGGGCCACGCAGCCAGCGCCGAAGCCTGTGTCTTCGGCATCGAAAACGCCGCCGATCATCAACAGGTCGCGCCAGCCTGTGCCGACAAGCCGGCGCCCGACCAGCGCGGCGCCGACCTCGACGAGCGCTGCATCGGCACCGGCGAGCGCTTCGATGCGCCGGCACCAGCTTTCGGCCGCGGGCGTGGCACAGGCGACCAGCCAATGATCCTGCTCCAGCCAGAGCAGCCGCACGCCGTCGTGCGCGACGGCGCGGCAGGGCCCGGGCAGCGGCACCCCGAGACCATCGCCGATGCGCGCCCGTGCGGCATCATTCCACAGCGCCAGCCGGAACAGGCTTTGCCCGGCGATCGGCGACAGCGACAGGTCAATCACGGTAGCGCGCCCCGTCTGCATCATGGAACATCGGCGCGACGACACGCACCGGCACGGCGAGGTTGCGGGTCGGCGACGAGGCGATCAACTGTTCGCCCAGCCGCGCCATGCCGCCTTCGAGCAGCGCCAGCGCGATGCCACCGGCTTCCAGCACGCGCGATCCGGCCGAGGTGACATGGCCTTGCGGCGCGCTATCTTCGGGGGCGACAAGCACCGCGCCTTTGGCGCTGACGAGCATCGCGCCTTCGGGAATGGCGCTGTCGGCTGCGAGCCCGACGAGCGCCTGGCGGTCGCTGCACTGCAGAGCCGGGCGGTCGAGCGCCGTGCAGCCGACATAGCCGCCGGGGCGCAGCATCCGGGCAAGGCCGAGATCGTGCGGCGTCGTGCGGCCGCTGGCTTCGGCGCCGACGACGATGTGGCCCTTTTCGATACGCAGCAATTCCAGTGCCTCGAGGCCGTACAGCGCGCCGCCGGCGGCCAGTGTCGCGGCTTTCAAGGCCTGCCAGGCCGGGCCGATGCGATCTCCCGGCAAATAGAGTTCGAACGCCCGTTCGCCGCTGTAGCTTGCCGCGAGCAGCCAGCCGGCGACACCGGCAACGGTCACCGGCATGGCACCCATGTGGCGCGGCACGTCGCTTGCCACCAGCGCCGCGACAATGCCGCGCGCCTGCGGCCCGGCGATGGCGAGCCCGGCCCAATGTTCCTGGACGTTGATGATGGCGACCCGCATCCGCGGCGCGAGAATGCGGTGGACATAGGCCAGATGCGCATCCATCCGATCGGCGCCGCCGGTCGAACTGGTCAGCAGGAAGCGGTTTTCACCGAGCCGCCAGACCGTACCGTCATCGGCGACCATGCCGTCTTCGCGCAACATGAATGTATAGCGGCCCCGGCCGATACCAAGCTTTCCGACCGTCGTGGCGCAGACGAGTTCAAGGAAAGCAGCGGCATCCGGCCCGGAAATGTCGAACTTGGCGAGGGTGGAGACATCGGTCAGCCCGACCGCGGTACGCACCGCCCGCGCTTCGCGCAGCGCGGCGGCATGCAGCGTTTCGCCGGCCAGCGGATAGGCACGCGGCCGGTGCCAATAGCCGAGCGGTTGCCACAGCGGCGATAGTGCCTCGTGCTCGGCATGCAGCGCCAGCCGCCGGCGCGGCGCCATGTGCGTGCCGCCATCTTCCCCGGCGAGAACGCCGAGCGTGACCGGCACATAGGGCGGGCGGAACGTCGTCAGGCCGACCGCGGCTGGCGCGCGCGCTTCGTTGGCGCTGAGCCGCAACAGCCCGGCGATGTTCGAGGTCTTGCCCTGGTCGGTCGCCATGCCGAGCGTGGTGTAGCGCTTAAGATGTTCGACCGACCTGAACCCCTCGCGCCAGGCCAGATCGAGATCGGCGGCGGTCACGTCGTTCTGGAAATCGACGAAGGATTTCGCGGCAGGGTTTGCCACCGTCGGTGCGGCGCCATGCCAGCCGTGTGGTGCCGCGCCGGATCGCGGGGCCGCTTCGCCGGGTCCGCCACCCGCCCGCCAGCCATCGGCCAGGATGGCATCGAGTCCTTCGATACCGGCGGCTGCGCCGGTGCTGGTCTGCGACTGTCGCGCGGCGGCGGGCACGAAGGCGCCGCAGCCGTCGTGCCAGGCCAGATCGCCGCCCGCCTGGCTGTGCAGGTGCACCGAGGGTGTGAAGCCGCCCGACATGGCGACCAGATCGCAGGCGATGCGCCGGGTCTTGCCGGCGATGCGGGCGGTGACGGCGTGGACCGGCGCGCCATGCGCCCGATCGATCGCATCGCCGGCGCGGGTGTCGATCGTCGCCACGATCTCGGCCCCGGCGCGGGCCAGCGCTTCGGCGGTGCGGTGCATGTCATCGGTGCAGCCGGCGATGACGACGCGGCGGCCGGGCACCACGGCGAACCGCGCGACATAGTTGCGAACCGCGCTCGACAACATCACGCCGGGACGATCATTGCCGCCGAACAAAAGCGGCCGTTCGATGCTGCCGACGGCCAATACGACGCGGCCGGCGCGGACGTGCCACAACCGCTGTGCCAGCGGGCTCGGCGCGGCGCCGGCCTCCGTCAGGCGTTCGACCAGTGTCAGCAGGTCATGATCGTGATAGCCCGAGGCGGTGGTGCGGACGAGGACGCGGCCGCCCGCCGCCTCGATGCGCCGCCGCACCGTTTCGGCCCATGCCAGCCCCGGCATCGCGGCGATATTGGCGGGATCGCGCAGCAACGCGCCGCCGATGCGGCTGTCCTGCTCGACCAGCATGACGCGTCGCCCGGCGCTTGCCGCCGCATCGGCCGCCGCCAGCCCGGCCGGGCCGCTGCCGACGACGAGCAGGTCGCAAAAAGCGGCGCGGTGCTGGTAATGATCGGGATCGGCGGCAACCGGTGCCGGCCCCAGCCCGGCGGCGCGGCGGATGAAGCGTTCATAGAACAGCCATAGCCGCGGGCCGCCGAAGAAGGTCTTGTAGTAGAAACCGGCCGGCAGGAACGGCGCCGCCAGGCCGATCACCGCGCCGATATCGAAACCGAGCGAGGGCCAGCGGTTCTGGCTGGTTGCCACCAACCCATCGGTTATGAAGATATCGGTGGCGCGGCTGTTGGGTTCGGCGCGGCCCCCGCTGCCGGCGGTGACAAGCGCATTGGGTTCTTCGACGCCGGCACCCAGGATTCCTCGAGGCCGATGATATTTGAAGCTGCGGCCAAACACCCGGACACCGCGGGCCAGCAACGCCGACGCCAGTGTGTCGCCGGCAAAGCCGCTATAGTCGCGACCATCGAAGCGGAACGCCACCGGCAGCGTCCGGTCGATCTGGCCGCCGCTGTCGAGACGAAAGCCGGTCATGATGTTGCGTCCCACAGCGACACCGCGCCGATGACATGGGTGACGGTGTTGCGATCGATGCGCAACCAGCCACGGCAGCCGCGTGCATGGCGCCACAGTTCGACCGACACCCCGCGCGGGTTGGTGCGGGTGTACAGTTTTTCGACCAGCGCAGCGGTCGGCGTGTCGACGCCGAAAATGGTTTCGACCGGTCGTTCGAAAACGAATTCGGCCTGCGCCCGCGGGCCGCAATTGGGGCAGGGGATCAGGAGCACAAGCAGGCCTGCGGCATCTTCAGCGGGCCTGCGGCATGGGACCGACGGCGGCCTCATCCTGCATGGCCCCCGCCGCGAAGCGATCGAGGCCGAACGGCCGGGCGAGTTCGTGGACGCGCCCGGTCGCCAGCTGGTCGGCGAACACCCAGCCCGATCCGCAGGTCGCCTTGAATCCACCATAGCACCAGCCGCCGTTGATATGCAGGTTGGCGATCGGCGTTTCGTCAATGATCGGCGCGCCGTCGCAGGTCATGTCGGTGGTGCCGGCCCAGCAGCGCAGCATCCGCAGCTTGGACAACGCCGGCACCAACCCGATCGCCTGACCGGCAACGTCCTCGATGCGCATCGGCACGCCGCGCTGCGAATAGGTCGGATATTGGTCGGGGTCGCCGCCCAGCAC
>JBILPK010000157.1:0-7952 GCA_044373875.1 Polymorphobacter sp. | reverse complement strand
TCCGCATCGCCGGCGAACGCGTGGAAGCGCTCGACAACGCGGGCCGCACCCGGGTGCGGCGCGACCGGCTCGGCTTTGTCTACCAGTTCCACCATCTGCTGCCCGATTTCAGCGCGCGCGAAAATGTCGTGCTGGCGGGCCTCGTCGCCGGCCATTCCGAAAAAGCGGCTGTGGCGCGCGCCGATGAACTGCTGACCGCGCTGGGGCTTGGCGACCGGCTGACGCACCGCCCCTCACAGCTTTCGGGCGGCGAACAGCAGCGCGTCGCCGTGGCGCGCGCGCTTGCCAACAAGCCGGTGCTGGTGCTCGCCGACGAACCGACCGGCAACCTCGACGAAGCGACCGCTGCTAAGGTGCTGGCGGAATTCCTGTCACTGGTGCGCGGGCAGGGCAGTGCGGCTCTGGTCGCCACCCACAACATCGCCCTGGCCCGCCAGATGGACCGGGTGGTGACCCTGCACGAAGGGCGGCTGGCAGCGGTTTGAGACAGATTCCATAGTGGATAAGTCCCACACGCCACTTCCGGGAATCGGGCAAAGGCGTCATCATCGCGGCATGCCTGCCACTTCCGCCCATGCCGGTTTTGTCCATCTTCGCCTGCAATCGGCGTACTCGATGCTCGAAGGCGCGATTCAGCCCGAGGATCTGGCCAAGCATTGCCGGCGCGGCGGCTTGCCGGCGGCGGGTCTGGCGGATCGCGGCAACATGTTTGCCGCCATGGACTTTTCCTATGCGGCCAAGGAGGCCGGGGTGCAGCCGATCATCGGGGCTATGGTCGCGGTCGAGCGCCCGGGGTCGCGCACGGCGCTGACCCGGCCGGTCTATGACTGGCTGGTGCTGTTTGCCCAGAATGCCGCCGGCTATGCCAATCTCATCGGACTGGTCAGCCAGGCGCATCTGGGGGCCGATCCGGCCGATGATCCGCATTTGTTGCTCGCCGATTTCGACGGTCGAACCGAGGGGTTGCTTTGCCTGACGGGCGGCGCCGATGGCGCGCTTGCCCGGCTGCTCGCCGAAGGCCAGCCGGTCGAGGATTATGCCGAGGCGCTGGTACGGCTGTTCCCGGGCCGGCTTTATGTGGAAATCAGCCGCGCCAATGACGTGATCGAGCAGCGCAGCGAAGCCGGGCTGTTGCGGCTCGCGCAGGCGCGCGATCTGCCGATCGTCGCCACCAACCCGGTCAAGTTCCTCGATGAACGCGTTCATATCGCCCATGATGCGCTGCTGTGCATCGCCGACAGCGCCTATGTGGAGGCCGACGAGCGCCGCAAATCGAACCGCGAGCACCGGCTGAAATCCGCCGACGAGATGAAAAAGGCCTTTGCCGATCTGCCCGAGGCGATCGCCAACACGCTGGTCATCGCCCAGCGCTGCGCCATCGCGGCGCCGGCGCGCAAGCCGATCCTGCCGCGCATGGCGACCGATGGCGAAAGCGAGGACCCGGCGCTGGTCGCGGCGGCCGAGGCTGGCCTTGCGAAGCGGCTGGCAGTGCTCGGCATCAGCGGGGACGCGGCGAAACCCTATCACGACCGGCTGGCGTTCGAATTGAACGTCATCAACGAAATGGGCTTTCCCGGTTACTTCCTGATCGTGGCGGATTTCATCGGCTGGGCGAAGGCACAGGGAATTCCCGTCGGCCCGGGGCGCGGTTCGGGGGCCGGCTCGGTGGTGGCGTGGAGCCTGACGATCACCGATCTCGATCCGCTCGAACATGGCCTGCTGTTCGAACGATTCCTCAACCCCGATCGTGTGTCGATGCCCGATTTCGATATCGATTTTTGCGAAACCCGGCGGGTCGAGGTCATCCGCTACGTCCAGCAACGTTATGGCGCGGCCCAGGTCGCGCAGATCATCACCTTCGGGAAGATGAAGGCGCGCGCAGTGCTCAAGGATGTCGGCCGCGTGCTGCAGATGCCCTATGGCCAGACCGATCGCCTGTCGAAACTGGTGCCGAACCTGCCCGCCGACCCCTGGACGCTGGCGCGCACGCTGGGGCAGGGCAAGGATAAGGACGGCAAGCGCTACGAAGGCGTGCCCGAATTCATCGCCGAGCGTGACCGCGATCCCAAGGTCAAGCGGCTGATCGAGATCGCGCTGCAACTGGAAGGCTTGCCGCGCCACAGCTCGACCCATGCCGCCGGCGTGGTGATCGGTGACCGGCCGCTGTCGCAGCTCGTGCCGCTCTATCGCGATCCGCGCTCGGACATGGCGGTGACCCAGTTCGAAATGAAGGCGGTCGAAAAGGCCGGGCTGGTCAAGTTCGACTTTCTCGGGCTCAAGACGCTGTCGGTGCTCGATCGCGCCGCGAAGCTGCTTGCCGATCGCGGCGTGAGCGTCGATTGGCTCGGCCTGCCGCTCGACGATCCCGAGGTTTATACGCTGCTGGCGCGGGGCGACACGGTCGGCGTCTTCCAGTTCGAATCCGAAGGCATGCGCCGCGCGCTCGGCCAGGTGCGGCCCGATTGCTTTGGCGATATCATCGCGCTCGGCGCGCTCTACCGCCCGGGGCCGATGGACAACATCCCGTCCTTCGCCAATCGCAAGCACAAGCGCGAGGCGGTCGAGCTGCTCCACCCGCTGATGGAGCCGATCCTGCGCGAGACGTACGGCATCATCGTCTACCAGGAACAGGTGATGCAGATCGCCCGGACGCTGGCGGGCTACAGCCTGGGCGAAGCCGATCTGTTACGCCGCGCCATGGGCAAGAAGATCCATGCCGAGATGGTGGCGCAAAAGGAACGGTTCGCCGAAGGGGCAGAAAAGAACGGCATCGACAAAAAGACCGCGAGCGCGATCTTCGACCTGGTGCTCAAATTCGCCAACTATGGCTTCAACAAGTCGCACGCGGCAGCCTATGCGCTCGTCAGCTTTCAGACGGCATGGCTCAAGGCGCACCACCCCGTTGAATTCATCGCGGCCTCGATGGCCTATGACATCACCAACACCGACCGGCTCGCGGCCTTCACCGAGGATGCGCGGCGGTCGGGGGTCACGGTGCTGCCGCCGTGCATCAACCGGTCACAGGCCGATTTCAGTGTCGAGCGCGCCGGTCAGAAGCTGGCGGTGCGCTATGCGCTCGCGGCGCTGAAGAATGTCGGCGAAAAGGCCATGGAGGATGTCGTCACCGGCCGCGGCAATGGTTATACGGCTCTCCCCGATTTTTCGAAACGCGTCGATCCGCGGCTGCTCAACAAACGCCAGCTTGAAAGCCTGATCGCGGCGGGCTGTTTCGACAGCATCGATGCCAATCGCGCCGGGGTCTATCTGCTGGCCGAATCGATCCTCGGCACGGCGCAGGCGGCGGCGGAAGCACGCGTGTCGGCACAGGCGGCGCTGTTCGGGGAATCGACCGACCAGGGGCTGGCGATGCTGGTGCCCAATGTCAGCTGGACGATGGCTGAGACGATGGCGCACGAAAAGGACGCCTTCGGCTTCTATTTCTCGGGCCATCCGGTCGAGGCATGGCGGCCGGTGCTCGATGCCCAGGGCGCGCTCAGCTTTGCCGATGTCGCGGCGCTGCCGGCGCCGAGCGGTGGCGGCAAGAAGGGCGTCGTCATGGCCGGGCTGATCGAGGAGGTGCGCTGGCGCACGCCGCAAACGGGCAAAGGCAACCGCTACCAGCTCGTCACCTTTTCGGACCGCAGCGGGCAATTTGTCGGCAGTTGCTTCGACGAAGATGCCCAGGCTCGGATCGAAGCGATCGCCAAGGATGCGCCATCGGTACTGATCCAGGCCGAACTGATGTGGCGCGAAGGCGAGGAGGTGCCACGCGTCACGGTGCGCGGTGTTACGTCGCTGACCGATATGGCGAGGCGGGCGCGGGGCCGGGTGGTGGTGACGGTGACCGATATTGCCGACGCCGAAGCGCTGATGACGATGTTCGCTGACGCGCGCGGCAAAGGGCGCGGCGAGCTGGTTGCCGAAGTGGCAACGGCGGCCGGTGTGGCGCGGCTGTGCCTAGGGCGCGACTATCTGCTCGATGCCGAATTGCTGGCGCGGCTGGGGCGGCAGTTCGGGCCGCAGCGCATCAGCAGCGAAGCCATCGACCCGCCGCGGCTGGCGCTGGTCGGCTGATATCTCCCCCTCCCTTGCCGGGAGGGGGAGTGGCGGGCTCAGTTCGGGCGGGTGGTGACCGTCGTCGTTGTCGTCTTCGTCGTCGTCGGCGTCGTCTTGCGGACAACGACCTTCTTGCGCGGCGCGGCGCGTTTCACCGGGGCCTGGGTGACGGTCTTTTCAACGATGGCGACGGTCGTGGCCGGGGCGGCCACTGGCGCGGTGGCCATCAAGTCGGCGCGGGCGTTGGCGCTGTCGGCGGCGCGTTCGGCGGCATCGGCACGCACATCGGCAGCGACCGTCGCTGCTTGCGCATTGGCGGCGGCATCGCGGGCGTTGACCGTGGCGGCTTCGGCATCGGCGCGGGCGTCGCGCACGGCGCTCATCTTGGCGCGATCGGCGTTGACGATGGCGACATCGGCAAGTTCACCGGCGCGGCGGGCGGCAGCGAGGCTTTCGGTCTTCTTGCCGCGGGCGAGCAGCACTTCGGCATCGCCGAGCGCGGCGCGGGCTTCGGTCTGCAGCATCGGGGCCCCGCTGCTGGCACCCACCTTGTCACCGGCAGCGATCTTGCCGCGGGCTTCGGCGATGGCGGCGCGGGCACGATCGGCTTCACCGGCGGTGGCGGGGGCGGTACCGAGCGCCAGCAAGACGGCTGTCGTGGCGAAAAACAATGAACGCTTCATGGGTAAGGCTCCTGTGGATCTAGCCTTTGACACTACCCATGGCACCCCACATGGTTCCGGCGGTCAGCGGTACGGCGCCAGTAGCGCCCCCATGTTTACCTGCGCTTTCAATCGGTTGCCGAGCAGGAACAGCCCGGCGAACTTGCGTTGCAGGAACAGCGTATCGGCGGGCGGCAGGTGCCAGAAATCGCGATCCTGCGCCATGGCCAGGCCTTCGTCGCGGATCTGCGCGGTCATGTCGGTGGCGGCGAAATCGAACAGGCCGGTGGTGCGCAGCGGCACCATGCCGGTTTCGAACATCGCCATGATGCTGGCCTGGTGGCGGTCGGGCGTGTCGGGGCCGAAGAAGCCGATATCGAGCATGGCGGCGCGCGTATCGGCGCGCACCGCCACGGGGTCGGGCGCCATCCCGGCGACGAGCAGGCGGCGGTAACGATCGGCGACTTCGGGTCCGAAGCTGCGGGTGGCACCGAAATCGAGCAGGATCAGCCGGTCCTGCGCCTTGTCGTAGCGGTAATTGGCGAAATTCGGGTCGGTCTGCATGACTTCGAATTCGAACAATTCGCGCAGCAACAGCCCTAGCAGCAGCGTCATGATGCGGTCACGCGTCGCCTGCGGGGCATCATCGAGGCTTTCGACCGCGACGCCGGGGACGAAATCCATGGTGAGGACATCGCTCGTCGTCAGATCGGCATGGAGGCCGGGGACGATGAAATCGGGCGCATCGGCGAGCAGGCCGCCGAAACGGGCAAGGCACTGCGCCTCGCGGGCGTAATCGGCCTCCTCGTGGAGCTGGCGCTTGGCCTCGGTGAGCAGCGGCGCGATGTCGAGGCCCGAGGGCAGCAGGCCGGTGAGGCGGACGAGGGTGGCGACATTGTCGACATCGCTATCGATGCTCTGGCGCACGCCGGGGTACTGGATCTTGATGGCAAGGTCGCGGCCATCGCGGGTCTGGGCGCGATGCACCTGCCCGATCGACGCCGCCGCGATCGGCCGCACGTCGAAACGCGCAAAGCGCGTGCGCCAGCCCTTGCCCCATTGCTTGTCGAGCACGGCCTGCAATTGCGCCGCCGGCATGTGCTGGCCATCGGCGCGCAGCCGGGCGAGGATATCGGACAGTTCGGGGGGCACGAGATCGCTGCCGCCCATCGACAGCAACTGCCCCATCTTCATCGCGGCGCCGCGCAGATTGGCGAGCTGCGCCGTGATCGTCGCGGCATTGCCGGGGGTGAGCAGCAGCCCGGCCACGCTCGGCCGCTCGCCGCGCGCCAGCGCCCGCGCCCCGCCGGCGAGCATGTTGCCGGCAACGCCGCCCGCCATGCTGCCGAAGGCGGCGAGGCGCGACAGGCGCCCCGAGGGGACCGCGCGGCCGCGGGAAGGGGGAGTTGCCATGGCGCCGATCTACGCGCCGGGGCGGCGCGCGCAATGTGTCATGATGACCGTGACTGTGCAGAGGATGACAGGTGGAAAAAGCGCCTCCGGCGTCTGGGGCCGCAGGCCCCAGACGCCGATTGCGCTCGGATGGGTGGTCGAAAGGGGGTCTGGGGCCGACGGCCCCAGCCGCCGGAGGCCCTCGGCTCTTCGACGTCAGACGTCCGGGTTGAACACGCTCCAGCCCATTGCCTGCGCCAGTTCTTCCAGCGCCGCCGTGCCGAGCAGCGAATTGCCCTGCGGCGACAGGCCGGGTGACCAGACCGCGATGCTGGCGCGGCCCGGCGCGATGGCGAGGATGCCGCCGCCGACGCCCGATTTGGCCGGCAGCCCGACCTGGAAGGCGAATTCGCCCGAGGCGTCGTAATGGCCGCAGGTCAGCATCAGCGCGTTCAGCCGCCGGGCGCGTTCGGGGGAAACAATGGTGCGGCCGCTGCGCGGATCGACGCCGCCATGCGCCAGGAAACGCCCGGCGCGCGCCAGTTGCCGGCACGACATGGCGATGGCGCATTGGTGGAAATAGACATCGAGGGTCGAGGCCACCGGGCCGTCGATGGTGCCGAAGGCCTTCATGTAATTGCCGAGCGCGGCGTTGCGAAAGCCGGTGGCGGCTTCGGAATAGGCGACCGCGCCATCGACCGCGATACTGTCGTCGCCGGCGAGCCCGCGGATCAGCCGCAGGATATCGCCGATGCCTTCGCGGGTGCCGCGCGCGATCAGGTCCGTCACGGCGATGGCGCCAGCGTTGATGAACGGGTTGCGTGGGCGGCCGCCTTCGGCCTCCAGCTGGACGATCGAATTGAAGGCGCTGCCCGATGGCTCGCGGCCGACACGGTCCCAGACGCGATCACCCTGCGCCGACAGCGCTTCGACGAGCGCGAACAATTTGCTCACCGACTGGATCGAAAACGCCGTGTCGGCGTCGCCCGCGACATGTTCGGCGCCATCGGCCGTAATGACCGCGATGCCGAAATGATCGGGCGACACCTTGGCGAGTTCGGGGATGTAGTCGGCGACCCGCCCGCGCTCGGTGGCATGGGCCATCCTCGCGGCGATGCCGGTCACCAGAGTCGCCAGGTCGGTCATGCGCGTTCCCCCAAGGCACCTACCATCCCAAAATGCGTCGGCGAAGGCCAGAGCTCTGCAAAATATGAGTGGCACTTGAATTTCGCGTAGTGTAACAACGCAAGGATGGGGATGGAGCCGATTCGTGCGCACAGCATGGTCGGGATTGGGAGAACAAGCGATGGCCACGCAGCCGAACCTGACCGCCGACAGCGCCATGAAGCACACCGTGCCGCGCGAGGAGTTCCAGATGGTCTGGCCATTCCCGCCGCGCCAGCGCCCCAACCTCAAGGATTACAGCGCGGCGTCGCTTTCCGCCTATCTCGCCACCGCACCGCTGGATGAAGTCGATATCGCCGACCCGATGTATTGGGAAACCGACACGCACTGGACCTATTTCAAGCGCCTGCGCGACGAATCGCCGATCCACTTCACCGGGCTCAATGCCAATCGTCACCGCGGCTACTGGTCGGTGACGCGCTGGGCCGATGTCATGGCGGTCGATACCAACCACCAGGTTTTCTCGTCCGACGCCCATCTCGGCGGCATCACGCTGTTCGACATGGACCAGGATTTCATCATGCCGATGTTCATCGCCATGGATCAGCCCAAGCATGATGTGCAGCGCAAGGCGGTCAACCCGATCGTTTCGGGGCAGAACCTCGCCGATTTCGAAACGCTGATCCGCAGCCGCACCGAGGAGGTGCTCGATGGCCT
>JBILPK010000156.1:0-7954 GCA_044373875.1 Polymorphobacter sp. | reverse complement strand
CCAGGCTGGCATCGAGTGCGCGCGCGCAATGTTCATAAAGGCTGGCCGACACGCCGGCGACGCCGGGCTGGAAGAAATTTTCCATCTCGCCGGGGGCGAGCGCCGGCCCGCCCAAGAAGGCGATGTACTCGTCCAGGATTGCGGCATCGCCGGTCGTCTCAAGATAATGCGCGGTGACCAGCGCCAGCCAGACGCGATCGTCGGCAAAACGCGTGCGAACGCCGTTGCCGGCCTGCGGCAGCCACCAATGCTGGACATCGCCTTCGATGAACTGGCGACCGGCGGCACGCACGATCTGGGCGCGGGCGATTGCCGGGCGCACCGATGCGACGGCCATCACATCCTGCAACTGGTCGCGAAAGCCATAGGCGCCGCTCGCCTGGTAAAAACCGGCACGCGCCCGAATGCGGCAGGCAAGCGTCTGATAAAGCAGCCAACCGTTGGTCATGATATCGAGCGAGCGATCCGGCGTGCTGACCTGCACGGCGCCGAGCACGTCGGCCCAATCGTCCGTGACTTCGGCAAGGACGGCATCGAGGTTCGCGGCGCGATAGCGTTCGACAAGTGCACGGGCCGCGTCGTCGCCTGTCGCTTCGCCCAGCAGGCAGATGATTTCGATGCTGGCGCCGTCATCGAGCCTGATCTCGGTCTGCATGGCGCCGCACGGATCGAGACCGGCGCCGACGCGGTTCGAAAGCGGCGCGCGGCCGGCCATGGCCGCCGGATCGTCGAGATCGCCGTTGCGGCCGATGAATTCCCGGCGGTCGCCACTGTAGCTGCTTTGCCGGCCACCCAGATCGAGAAAGGCGGTGCGACCGGCAAAGGCCGGATACCAGGCATTCGCCGCGAACATCGCCCCGCTTGCCGGATCGATACGGGTAACGGTGAAGGGCGCCGCGGCGGCGCGCGATGGCCCGAGCACCCATGCCGCATAGGCCGCAACCGTCAGCCGCCGGGTCCGTCCGGACATGTTACGGATGGTCAGCCGCGAAATCTTCACCGGGTCGGCGATCGGCACAAATTCGACGAGGCCGAATTCCAGCCCGGATGCGGCGTGCTCGAAGCGACTGTAGCCCCAGCCGTGGCGCGTGACATAGGTGCCGGCGGGGTCCCGGATCGGGGCCGCCGTCGGGCTCCACAGCGCGCCATCGTCATCATCGCGGATGTAGAACGCCTGACCTGCCGGATCAGCGATCGGGTCGTTCGACCAGGGCGTCAACTGGTGTTCGCGGCTGTTGGCGGACCAGGCAAAGCCTGCGCCATCGGCAGACGTCTGGAAGCCGAAATCGGGGTTGGCGATGACGTTGATCCAGGGCAACGGCGTCGTCTGGCCCGGCCCCTGGACAATGACATATTCGCGCCCGTTTTCGGCAAAGCCGCCAATGCCGTTGAAGAACTCCAGCGCCGGCAGGACGGCCGGACGCCCGGGCTTCGCCGCCGGCGGGCGCCGCGGCGCGCGGTGGCGCAGGGCCGCTTCGCGCCGGGCATCGAGCTGGCTGGCCAGCGGACCATTTTCCGCACGAACCACGACCCTTGCCACGGCCAGCAGCAATCTGCGGGTCATGTCGGGAACCAGATCGGCGCGCAGCACAAATACCGTGCCGGGGCTGCGATCACCGAATTGCGCCCGTGACTGGCTGGCGCGAACAAGGCCCTCCAGCGCGCCTTGCAGGTCCTGGACATAGGACGTGCCGCGGTCGTTGATGATCACCAGGTCGAACGGCAATTGCTTCATCCGCCAGTAATCGGTCGCCTGCACCAGTTCGCGCGCGACGTTCAAATGTTCGATTTCGGCGATGCAAAGCACGATGATCGGCAGGTCGCCGGATATGCCCAGCGACCACAGGCCCGATTGGGCGCCGCTGCCCTGCACGATGGCATCGGCGGGCGGCCGCATGCCGTTCGAAACATACAGCATCCGCCCGGCAAGCCGCTGGAATTGCGCCGCCTCGCCGGCGCCCAGGCGCAGGTGGTGCAGCTGGATCTGGGCTTGGGTGAAGGCCAGGGTCGTAGCGCGGTCGAACGCGGTCGGCGTATTGTGCTTGTCGATCATTTCGACCACGGCCTGCCGGCTTGATCCGACCATCGTCCAGAATGCGACATGCGCGGTTTCACCAGGCGCCAGCCGCACGCGTGTCCGCAGCACGAACGCCGGATCGACGACGGCCCCCGTCGACCCCGACAACGACCGGCCGTCAACAATGGCACGGGGAAGGCGCATACTCGTGCCTCGCCCGAGGAACTGGGCGCGATCGGTTTCGAACTCGCACGAACCAACCGCCTTGTCGTCGACCACGATCAGGTGCGCGGCCCAAGTCTCGGCATCGCCCGGATCTCGCCGGCGGCGATGGGCCAGCAACGCATTTGCGTCGGCAAGATGTTCGGTTTCGACGAACAGTTTTGAAAAGGCCGGGTGGGCGACATCGGCGGCCTGCGGCGCCAGCGCCAGTTCGGCATAGGACGTAATCTCCACGATGCGCGTCCGTGTACCGGCGTTGGCGATCGAAACGCGCCGCACCTCGCTGTCGTCCTCGGCCGAAACAAGCACGGTCATCCGGGTCGTCAGATCACCGTCCCGCCGGACATATTCCGCGCGGTCTTCGTTGAAGGTGACCGAATAGCTGTCGGGTTCGCGGCGCGTCGGCTGAAATCCGGCCGACCAGATCTCGCCATCCTCGGTATCGCGCACGAAGATATAGGAACCCCGATCATCGCATGTCGGGTCCTCGCGCCAGCGCGTCACCGCGATGTCGCGCCAGCGGCTGTAACCCGAACCGGCCGCAGTCAGCATCAGTGTGTAGCGGCCATTGGACAGCAGGTGCGTCGCCGGGATCGGCGTATGCGCCGTGGCGAAATGCCGGCCGGCAGGCCGGTTGACCAGCCGCACCTTCGCCGCCGGTTGCGCTTCATCGGCTGTTTCCGTCGCGACCGCCGCAACCAGTCGCGGCATGCGTTCCTGCAACAGCAGCTCGGCCGCCTTGACCAGCGGTTCGGCATGGAAGCGATCGCACATGGTGCCGCCGAGCACCGTGTTCGCCAGCGCGACGATTGTCATGCCCTGGTGGTGCGCCATGAAATTGCGAACGATGGCCACGGTGCGCCCGGTGGGCAGGCGCGACGGCGTATAGTCGAGCGCATCGAAATAGCCGAAGCGCCCCATGGCGCCAGCGAGGTCAAGGCGCCTGAAATTGGTGATCGCCGCGTGCGGCTGCGCCATGGCCGCCAATGCCGTGGCATAAGGCGCGACCACCAGATCGTCGGCAAGGCCGCGCTTCAGCCCCAGCCCGGGCACGCCGAAATTGGAATATTGATAGGTCAGTTCGAGGTCGCGCGCGTTGAACGCCGATTCGGAAATGCCCCAGGGCAGGTCATGCTGGTCGCCATATTCGATATGGCGGCTGATGGCCCGGCATTCGGTACGTTCGAGCAGGCTGCCCGCCGGCGGGCGCATGACCAGCGCCGGCATGAGATATTCGAACATCGACCCTGACCAGGAAACCAGCACCGGCCCGGCGGTGACAAGCGTGACCGCATGACCAAGCCTGAACCAGTGGCGGGCCGGGACATCGCCCTTGGCGATGGCGAAGAAGCTGGCAAGCCGCGCCTCGGACGCCAGAAGATCATAATGGTTCTCGTCGAGGGCGCCGGTGACATCCGAATAACCGATCGACAGCAGCTTGCGGTCGGGGTGCAGCATGAAGGCGAAGTCCATGGCCATCGCCATCGCGCGGGCGGCGCTGGCCAGCGCGAGCAGCCGTTGCCCGGTGGCCGCGGTGTCGACATCGTCCCGCAAATCCCGCCTGTGGCTGGCAATGGTCGCGCCGACCGCGGTCAACCAGTATTGCTGGTCGTCATCGGCCCGTACCGCGGCTTCGGCCATCGCGGTTTCGGCCGCGCTTTCGAGATCGCGCCAGACGATGCCCTCATCGGCGGCGGCCCGCAGCCTTGCGCCGAGTGCAACAGCCGCGACATCGATCGATGCGCCCGGATCGCCGGGCGCCAGAGCCCGCAGCGAGGTGAAGATCGCAAGCGCGTCCCGCACGCCGGCCAGCCGCGCAGTCTCGGCATGCGGTGCCTCGCGCCATTCGTCACAGGCATTGGCGAGCGCGATCAGATGCCCGGCCAGGTTGCCGCTGTCGACCGAAGAGACATAGGGCGGATCGAGCACCCGGCAGTCGCTGGTATCGTACCAGTTGTAGAAATGCCCACGGCAACGCGGCAGGCGCGCCAGCGTCGCCATGGTGGCTTCCAGCCGGTCGATAGCGTCGAGCGTGCCGATCCAGCCAAGATCGCGGGCGCTCGCCACCGACAGCAGATACAGCCCGATGTTGGTCGGCGACGTGCGGCGCGCGATGACCGGGGCGGGATCTTCCTGGAAATTGTCGGGCGGCAGATCATTGTCCGCCGGCGTCACCACGAATTCGAAATACCGCCAGGTGCGCCGCGCGATCAGGCGCAGGATGTCCTTGTCGTCCGCGTTGACCGTCAGCCGCAACGGCCGGACCGGCGGCGTGCTGATCCGGCAGGCGATCGCCGGCGATGCGGCCCACAGCAGCCCGAACGCCAATGCCAGCGGCCAGCTGCCTTTGCCGCCCGCCATGGCGATGCCGACGCCGGCCACCGACAGGACGATGGCGCCGGGCATGCGCCGGTAAAATCCCCTCGTGTCGAGCACCATCGCATCGGCGAGTTGTGCCGCCGGCACCCATTGCAGCATGTTGCGGTGCGTGATCGCCAGCCGGACCAGCGTGCGCCCGATCGCGTCGCCCATCAGCCAGGCCTGATCGGCCAGGAACACGATCACCAGCCCCCAGCGCGCCGCGGCAAGCCGAAGGTCGGCGCCAAGGGCGCGAAGCTGCGCCGTGACGGCGATCCCCGCCGGCCAATGGAAAAGGCTTTCGAGGAACGGGATCAACGCCGGCACGGCCAGCACCAGCACCGTGAAGATCGTCCACAGCACGGCCGCCGGCAGCGGCAGCATCCAGCCCGCGAACAGCGCCGCGATGGCGGCGGGGGCGGTCAGGCTGCGTCGCAGATTGTCGACCATCTTGGCGCGGCCGGTCATCGGCACCGCGCTGTTGGCGCCCCGCCTTGCCCCCAGTATCCATGGCAGCAATTGCCAGTCGCCGCGCGCCCAGCGGTGGTACCGGCGCGATGCCACGTCATGGCGTTCGGGGAAATCCTCGACCACTTCGACATCGGTCGCCAGCCCGGCGCGCGCAAACACGCCCTCGAACAGGTCATGGCTCAACAGGCTGGAATCGGGCACGCGCCCGGCCAGCGCCGCCTCGAAGGCGTCGATCTCGTAAATGCCCTTGCCGGCATAGGATCCTTCGCCGAACAGGTCCTGATAGACATCGGAAACCGCTGCGGAATAGGGGTCGATGCCGCTGTGGCTTGAAAACAGCCGCTGGTACCATGATCCCTCATGGCCCACCGCCAGTGCCGCGGTGATCCGCGGTTGCAGCAGGCCATGGCCTTCGACGACAAGGCCGGTGGCGGGGTCGAGGCGCGGCCGGTTGAGCGGATGCGCCAGCTTGCCGATCAGCCGCCGCACCGTGTCGCGCGGCAATCGGGTGTCGGCATCGAGCGTGATGACGAACACCACGCCCGGCGGCACCGACGGGGTGCGGCCATCGTGTCTGATGAAACTGGTGTCGGCGGCGCCGCGCAGCAGGCGGTTGAGCTCGTGCAGCTTGCCGCGTTTGCGTTCCCACCCCATCCAGACGCCTTCGCTGGCGCACCACAGCCGCCGCCGGTGCAGCAGCAGGAACCGGTCGCCCCCGGCAAGCGCCGGATACAGGGCGTTCAGCCTCGCAATGCCCTCGGCCGCCATGCCCAGCAGGCCGGCGTCGGCCTGGTCGGTCTCGGCCGCTGCATCGACCCAATCGGACAAGAGGGCGAAGTGCACATCGCCTTCAAGGCTGGCGAGATGATGTATTTCAAGCGTTTCGATCTGTTCGGCAATGCTTTGCGCCGATGTCAGCATCACCGGCACGGCAACCAGCGTCCGCAGATCGGCGGAAACGCCCTGCCGCAGTTCCAGCGCGGGGAGGAACGTCGCCGGGATGCTCCGCGTCACCCCGGCGTTGACAAAGGCCACGGCGGCGTCGAGCGCCGGGATCGCACCCAGGACGACCATCAGCAGCAACCAGCCCGGCGCGATGTTCATGGCCGCCAGCGACAATATCGGTGCCAGCAGGACCAGCACCCCCACCACCAGGATCACGGCAGCATAGCCGAACAAGCCGAGCTTGCGGCTCAATCGACGCGGCCAGACCCTGATCGGGGCGCGATAGCCGATTTCCGCTTCCAGCGCGGTGCGTCCGTCCGCGACCAGGTAATAGCCAGGGTCCCCGCGGCGCGGATCGATACTGCCATCGGCAAGCCTGGCCTTGTCGGCGGCATGGAGCGCGCGGGCCGCCACCTCGATTTCCGACAAGGGCGAGCTGCGGGCCAGGTTCTCGATGGCGGTTCGGTAATGGTTGCGGCTGGCGAAATCCATCGCCCGGTAGGTTTCGTTGACGCCGAGCAGGTCGTCGACCGGCGACATCCTTTCGAAAAGTACCGACCAGTCGATTTCCGAAATGACCCGCATGCCGGTGATGATGTTGCGCACCGTGACCGTCGCGCCGATCTGGCGTTCCTGTTCGATCAGGATGGCGGCCTGGCTGCTGGTCCCGCGGTCGGCCAGCCTGGCATCAAGCCAGGTCAACGCCTCCGCCACGCCATCGCTGTCGCCGTGCAAGCGGTGGACGAATTGCACGGCAAAGGCATCCGAAAGCGGCCCGTGATGGCCGGCAAGGACCTGCGCCACCGGTTCGGCAACGCCGGTATCGGCGCCCAGCAACCGGTCGGCAAGCCCATCGGCGAGCTGGCGTTCGGCCTGGCTGTTCTCGATCCGGACGGCAAACCGGCGCAGATTTTCGATAAGGACGATGCGCAGCGTCGTCGCGACCGCCCACAGTTCGCCGATCGTGAGCGGCTCGACCTCCTGGTACGCGCGCAGGAAACGCCTGAGAACCTCGGCATCGAAACGGCTGTCGGTATGCGCCACATAGGCCCAGGCCACCCCGAACACCCGGGGACAGCCGACGAACGGCCCCGCCACCAGCTTGGGCAACAGGAGGTAGAAAGCCGGCGGCAAGTTGGCGCGGACTTCCTGGATGTGGCGTTCGACGAGGTGGAAATTGTCGACCAGCCATTCGGCTGCCGGGGTGATCGGCACCGCCGCATGCACGCCCGCCATCGTCATCCGAAATGTCTGGCGCAGCCGGTTCTCGTTGTCGGCCAACCGCGCGTTCAAGGATATGCCACGCGTCGGCACGGCGCTGGTTGCCTGCGCCCGCGCCAGGCTGCGGGCATGGTCCTCCAGTCGCTCGGTTCCGAACAATTCCTCGCGGATCGG
This sequence comes from Polymorphobacter sp., assembly GCA_044373875.1. Lineage (GTDB taxonomy): Bacteria > Pseudomonadota > Alphaproteobacteria > Sphingomonadales > Sphingomonadaceae > Sandarakinorhabdus. Next base: position 546 of record JBILPK010000156.1, on the reverse strand, counting down.
TTCGTCGCCGAACCACGGCGCCGGTCGCGAACGGGCCAGTTTCGCAATCATTACGAGGGGTTCGGCGATGATGGCGCCAATACGAAGCCCCGCCGGTGGCGGGCGCCGATATCATGGCGGTCAGACCGGCAACGCCCGGAACATGCCAGACCGTGCAGGTCGTCCATTGTTTTCCCCATCGTATCACGCGGCTCGACCTTGCCAGTCCGTACAACCGCCGCCGGGCGCATTCGTTCCCGCGACTTTCAGGATGGCGGTTTCGGAACAGCCCGGCGAGGCGCCGATCCTCGTCCAGTCAATGCGCGAGCCGGCCGTCGACCAGATCGATGATCCGGTCGCAGCGCTGGGCCAGTTCGAGATTGTGGGTGACCATGAGCACGCTGGTGCCGCTTTCGCGGTTCACTTCGCGCATGAGGTCGAACACGACGTCGGCGGATCTGGTATCGAGGTTGCCGGTCGGTTCGTCGGCGAGCACCAGGTCGGGCGCCATCGCCAGCGCGCGGGCGATGGCGACGCGCTGCTGCTCGCCGCCCGACATGTTCATCG
>JBILPK010000329.1:0-2778 GCA_044373875.1 Polymorphobacter sp. | reverse complement strand
GACCGGGGGCACGATCCGGTTCGGGATCGACGCCAGCAATGGCCCGGGCGGCGATATTCTGGCGCGCGACCCGCAAGCCGGCGTCGCCCTCTTCCAGTTTGCCTCGGCCGCGGCCGGCAGCGGCGGCGATGGCGGCAATGGCGGCAACGGCGGCGATGGCGGCAATGGCTTCGGCAGTTTCGGTTTTGGCGGGCAAGGCGGCTTCGGTGGCGAAGGCGGCTCCGGCAGCAGCGGCGGCATCGCGACGGCCGGCACCATCCTGACCGACGAGGCCATCGCCGGCAGCATCATCGAGCTCGGGGCCGGCTCGCCCCTCAAATTTGCCGGCGCCTCCGATGGCGCCCAAGGCTATGGCGGCAACATCGGCAGCGATGGTGCCCCGGGTTTCGATGGCATCGATCTCGATCCGCCGCCGGCGACCGGGGCCTATGACGGCACGGCGAGCTTCGATCCCGGCCAGATCATCATCACCGACCTGTCACCGGGCGTCACCACCATCGAGGCGCTGGCGGCGCAGTCGACGATCAACTGGACACCGACCGATACCGGCTTTGGTGGCGGCCCGATCAACTTCCTGCCGGGCGGCAACACCGTCAGCTACACCACCGCGCTTGGTGGGCCGGTCACCGTCCTCAACCGCATCATCGCGGCCGATCCGTCGCGGCAGATCGGGCTATATGGCACGGTCAACGCGCAATCGAATATCGGCGTCTGGTTCTATGCGCCGGGCGGGATTTTGATCGGCAACGGCGCACAAATCAACGTCGGCAGCCTGTTGCTGACCGCCAGCGACCCGTTCACTGATGGCAATGGCGATTTTCTGGGGCCCAACAACAGCTTCAGCCTGGGCTCCGCGACCGAGGCCGGCGCGACGATCGACATCGAAAGCGGCGCGCAGATCAACGCGGATCAAGCGGTCGGCAGCTATGTCATCGCGGTGGCACCCAAGGTCACCCAGGCCGGTGCCATCCGGGTCGATGGCTCGGCGGCGCTGGTGGCGGCCGATGCGGTGGATTTCACGCTCAACAGCGGCCTGTTCGACATTACCGTCACCGACGGCACCAGCGCGTCGGGCAATGTCATCACCCACAGCGGCTCGACCAGTGGCCCGCAGGCGCTGCCGGATGCCAGCAACCGCGTCTACATGGTGGCGGTACCGAAGAACAATGCGGTCACGCTGCTCGTTTTGGGCGGCTCGCAACTCGGTTTCGATATTGCCGGGGCGGCGGATATCACCGGCAATAGCATCGTGCTGTCGGCGGGGCACAATGTTGTCGCCACGGGGACAGGCAATCCCTTCGCCGATACATCGGTCAATGCGACCGAAGCCAATATCGTCATCGGCCATGGCAGCTACACCTCGGCGCTGACGGCCCGGGCGTCGAACTCGGCGCGGTTGACGATCGAAGGGTCGGGCGTTTCGGCCGCTTTCGCGTCTGACCTGAGCCTGCGCGGCGGCACCGAGGCGGTGATCAGCGGCAGCGACCAGGGTAGCGGCTATGGCGTCGATCTGAGTGTTGCCGGCAATTTGCTGGTCTCGGCCGAAGCGTCGTTTATCACGCAGAGCAGCAGCGACACGCGCACGGGCGGCACCGCCAGCCTGACTGCGGCGAACGGGCTTGGCGTGCTGGTCGGCGGCAACGCGACCTTCGTGGCCGATGGCACTGGCGACATCGACGGCGGTGGCAGCGGCGTCGGCGGCACGGTATCGGTCGTTGCCGATGGCCAGAACATCATCATCGCGGGCGGCAGCCTGTCGTTGTCGGCGATCGGCAGAGGATCCGTGGTCACCACGCCGGGCGGTATCGCCGGCGCGGGGCAGGGCGGCACGGCGACGGTCACCGCGCGTGGCGGCGGCCTTGTCCAGATGGCGAGCAACAGCTTTGCCGATGTAAGGGGCGTCGGCGGTGACAGCCGCGACAACGCGGGCTTCGGTATCGGTGTTGACGGCACCGGCGGTACCGCGCGGTTCGAAAGCCTGTCGGGCAGCACGTTGACGCTGGGCGACGTCGAGGTGCGCGCGTCGGGCATCGGTGGCCGCGGTGGAATCGTCGGTGAAACCGGCGGGACCGGGCGCGGCGGTATCGCCGAAATCGTCGGGGCGGGGGCTATCAGCACAACCACGGTCACATTGACAGCCGATGGCAGTGGCGGCGGCGCCGACTTTGGTCAAGGCGGGGCCGGTTTCGGCGGCAGCGTCAGTGTCATGGTCCTCGGCGGCGGCACCTTCAATGGCGATGGCGACGCGATCCTCAATGCCCGCGCCGGGGGTGGGTCTGCCAGTGGGAGCAACTTCAGCGGCGGCGCTGCAACGGGCGGCACTTCGACCTTCACCACCCAGGGCGGCGGTGTCATCACGGTCGGTCGGGTCGAACAAAGCGTCAACGCCTCGGGTGGCAATGGCGGCCCGGGCAGCAATGGCGAGGACGGGCAGCGCGGCAGCGATGGCTTCTTCAATGGCGAAAATGGCTTCGATGGTTCGCCGGGTGGCGATGGCCAGCAGGGCGGCGCCGGCGGTGCCGCGACCGGGGGCACGATCCGGTTCGGGATCGACGCCAGCAATGGCCCGGGCGGCGATATTCTGGCGCGCGACCCGCAAGCCGGCATAGCCCTCTTCCAGTTTGCCTCGGCCGCGGCCGGCAACGGCGGCAGCGGCGGCAACGGCGGCAATGGCGGCGATGGCGGCAACGGCGCCGATGGTTTCGGCAGTTTCGGTTTTGGCGGGCAAGGCGGCAGCGGTGGCCAAGGCGGTTCCGGCGGCAGCGGCGGCATTGCGAC
>JBILPK010000328.1:0-2780 GCA_044373875.1 Polymorphobacter sp. | reverse complement strand
ACCACCACCGATGTGCTCTATGATCCAACCCACCACCTTTATTACCGCGATAACCGTTATTTCGCGAAACGCACTCCCAGCGGCAAGAAAGTCTTCTGGTCACGCGGCAATGGCTGGGTGGTTGGCGGGCTAATCCACATGCTCGACTACCTCCCGGCAAACCACCCATCGCGCGTCCACTACCTTGCACTCTATCACGATATGATGCATGCCTTGGTCAAACTTCAAAACCAAGACGGCCTGTGGCGCACCAGCCTCCTCGACCCTCAAGACCCGCGCGGCGAGTCCTCCGGCTCATCGTTTTTCACTTACGCGATGGCATGGGGAATCAATCGCGGATTGCTGCCAGCGGATCCCTTCCGTCCCGCCGTGATGATGGGTTACCAGGCTCTCGCAAAAAACATCCAGCCAGACGGAATGCTCGGGTTTGTCCAAAAAATCGGCGAAGCACCCGACAATCAAGAAACCGGTGCCAGCTCCACGGAAGTCTATGGCAGCGGTGCTTTTCTCCTCGCCGGCGCGGAAATCATCCGATTGCTGGAGCCCTCGAAGCGCCGCACGGACCTCGCGACTTTTGACGGCGTCACCCTCCCAAAATCGCTGATCCGCACCGCTCCGCGCACTGTCGCGAGATTTGTCCCCGAGCGTTCGGATGACTTCGCCTGGGAAAACGACTTGGTTGCCTTCCGCACCTATGGCCCGGCACTCCGACCCGGCCCCGAGAACAGCGGCATCGACTGCTGGTTCAAGCGTGTCCCCTACCCGATCATGGACAAGTGGTACATCGAGGACCGCACTCGCCTGCCCTACGGGAAAATCCCAAAACCTTATCATGACGACCAAGGCGAAGGATACGATCTCTACAAAGTCGGCAACACGCGCGGTTGCGGTGGCATCTCGGCATGGGCTGATGGCCAACTCCACAACTCCGACACCTTCGTGGCCCAGCGTAGCATCGAGAATTCACCTGAGCGTGTCATTTTCGAACTCGACTACGCCAGCGATTTCAAAGGCAAAACCCTCCGTGAAACCAAGCGGATCACGCTCATCATGGGCCAACACTTTTTCCAATCTGACTCGCGATTCACTCTGGATGGCAAAGCGGCAGAAATCGACGTCGCAATCGGCCTTATGCCACAAATCGCCGGCACCCGCGCCGATTTTTCACCGACCAGTGGCACGATGTCGCTTTGGGAAACCATGGATGGGCTTGGCGTCGGCACGGCCGTGATCATTGATCCAGCGCGCGTTGTAAAGATGCTAAGCCACACCGATGGCGAAGGCCAGACTCAAGCCCTGTGCCTCGCTCGGACCGACTCAAGCGGCCACATTCGTTGGTTCTCCGGCTTTGGCTGGGAGGGACGAGGTGAAATCACCACCGCCGCGAAATGGCAGAAACACCTCGGCCAGTTCGCCGGGAAATTCACCCAAACCCCGTATCTGGATCACACCGGCGATGCCTCGTTCAAGACGCACTCGCTGCCCGCCCCAAGCGCTGCCGCACCGTGATTTTCAATCATTCCTCAAATGCCTGGGCCACCTTCAAGCCGGGCATTTGAGGAATTCCTCCTCACAAACCCTCTCCGATTGTTAAGATATTTGAACTAAATCCGAAATTCATCAAGATTCTGCTTGGCATTCTGCGCCAGATCTTTCAATTTCCCCGCCCGCCCGGCTCCCGGGCAAATGCACTAGACGCTTTACATCATGTCCGTATCCATCCGACTCAACCGCAAGGGCACCAAAGACCGCCCTTACTATAAAATCGTTGCCGTTGACAGCCGCAAGCGTCGCGACGGCCGTTTCATCGAGCAGCTCGGCACCTACGACCCACTTCTTGAAGGCGTGAATTACACCATCGACCTCGCGATCGCCGACAAATGGCTCGCCGTCGGCGCCAAGCCTTCCGAGACCGTGAACAGCATGATCCGCAAGGCCCGCACTGCCGCCGCACAGGCTTGATCGGTTCCCGATTTCCCTGAATTTCCAAACAACCGTTTCCCTGCCAAGGAACACGGTTTTTTTGTATGGGTGATTATCTTCCCTTCAATGTTCGATGTTGAGCGTTCAATGTTCGATGTTCACTCCCCCATTTCCTTCGAGCAGTTCATGGCGAAAGCCCTGCACGATCCCGAGGCCGGCTACTATGCGAGGCGGATTTCCGGGGTCGGCCGGACCGGGGATTTCACCACCGCGCCAATGCTTTCGGATGCCCCCGCGCGGGCCATCGCCGCGTGGGCGGCACGGGCGATGCGTGAATCCGGCTGCCGGAACTTGATCGAAATCGGCCCCGGAGAAGGACGACTCGCCGCCGGAGTGCTCAAAAACCTGCCGTGGCACCTGCGTTGGAAAACCCGGCTGCATCTGGTGGAAACCTCGGTCCCGCTCGCCGAACGCCAACGCAAATTGCTAGGAAACCGCGCCACCTGGCATCGCGGAATGATCGACGCCCTCGCCGCCTGCGGAGGAAACGCCGTCATCTTTTCCAACGAACTGGTGGACGCCTTCCCGGTCCGCAGATTTCAAAAAACCGCCGAAGGCTGGCAGGAGATCGCCGTCCGCTTCGACGAGCAGCGCCGCGCCCATGAATCGCTGCTCGCGCCCGGCCCGTTGCCGGACTCATCCGGATTTCTCGAAAGCCATCCGCCCAGCCAGTGCATCGAAGTCCACGATTCCTACCGCCGCTATCTGACAGAATGGCTCCCCCTCTGGAAATCCGGACGCATGCTCACCATCGACTACGGTGCCGCGGCGGAGACGCTCTATCACCGCCGGCCCCG
>JBILPK010000327.1:0-2782 GCA_044373875.1 Polymorphobacter sp. | reverse complement strand
GTCGAGGTTGAGCGCATTGACGATCGCGATACCACTTTCGTTGCCATCGAACACCTGGGCGGTGCCGACAGCCGCGGTCCCGGCGAAGCTTCCATCGGCCGAACCGAGGCCGACCGTCGTGGTGGCGGTGTTGGCCGAGAAGGTAGCGACGGCGGCGTTGCTGTCGAGCGATGCCGAACCGGTGACACCAACGTTGGCGGCGCCGTTCAGCGCCAGGTTGAAGTTCACAGCCGCGGCATTGATGCCATCAGTGCCGACATAGGCGCCCGAATCGGGGCCGGCGGACTTCTGGATGGTCGAGGCGACGATCGTGCCGGCGAGGTTGGTGACCGTTGCCGCAGCAACGGCATCGGCATCGACGGTGGCAGTCGCTTCGCCGCCTGCGGGGCTGACATAACCGATCGGCGCGGCGCCGGCGATGGTCTGGGTGGTGGTGTTGATCGACGCGGTGGCCGTAACGCGGTTGCCATCGACGGCGACGGCGCCCGATTCAAAGCCGGTCAGATTGGCGGCAATGGTCTGGTTCGACGCATAGGCGTTGACAGCGCCGGTGTTGAGCGAGGCCGACGAGACGGCGATGCCATCGAAACCGGTGTCGCCCGAAATCGTTTCAAGGCCGACCGTCGAGGCGGCGATGTTGGCCGATGCCAGGGCCGAAGTGATGTTGTCGAGCACCGAGAAAGTGCCGGTGGCCGTGCCCGACGACACGATCGAACCGGTGATGGCGGTGGCGGTTGCCGTGGTAGCGCTGTCCTTGAACAGCGGCGAGTTGATCACGACCTGGCCGCTCGACGTCGAGGTGTCGGCAGCGCCGGCAGTCGCGAGGGCAACGGTGGTTGCATCAGCGGCGATGGCGCCCGTTGCGCCGAGCGATGCGAGCAGGACCGAGCCGGTGCCTTGCAGCAGCGCGCGCCGGTAATTTTTGATATTTGCCATTTAATATTTCCCTGTTAAAATAAACGGTACAACGTAAGAACTTAGAACCTGCTTTGAAAACTAAATTAATGATCAATCCCCGTACAAGTTTAATTAAACTGCCTGCTAGGATTGTATAAAAACTATCAATTAATGTGGCGCATACGCAGTTCACAGGTCCGTTTTCGTGGACGATGTGGGTTTAGCGATTAAAATACTATCATCGCAATACCGTAAACTCCGAACTGCACTGTAAGATTTCGGATCATCACGTTAAAAATTAGGATATGCCGTCCCGGGCAGATGACGCTGTCCACCGAGGCACAGCACCGAACCGACCGAAGCGATCCGGTGGTTTGCACGGTGCGGCCCGCTCGTTGCGTCGGGATATATCGGCTGCGACGTTTCAACTTGGCCACACGGGCGCCTGGCCAGCCTGAAACCGGGCAGCGTTGCCATGAGGTTCGTCACGCTGAAACGTGGCAACGGAACAGGGCTGGACGCGCATGGCGTGCTTTGGCGCTCGGCTACAGCGGCGGCCGGTCATGCCGGCAACCATGCATCCGGATTACGCGGCACAAACCAATCAACAATACCATGAATGACACGACAACGTGGCTGTGTATGCAACTGCGGCGGAGCGTCGCAACATCTGCCAATGAGCCACGCGCCTTCGCCGCGTGGAAAAACTTTTAATTCATAAAAATCAAGCACTTAATCTATTTTCATGTTTATAAAGTTACCTTTCTTACTTTAGATGCGGAATATACTGTATTGAAATCGTTATTTATGTGTTTAATATACGGTGGATTGTAAGGGCGTGCTTTCCATCGATAAAGATTATATTAGGGTTTCTGTAAGATATTAATATGGATATTTTACCCGGCATCGCGTCGAATGTTTATTTTTACTTTGAAGATATTCAATTGTACATTTCGCAAAAAGACGCGTTCAAGGGGCTTGACATTCATTATCGTTGCCTTGAAGTATTGTTGAATTCGGAGCAGCGGCTCGAAATTGGCATTCATGTCGTTTGCATGCGTCAAGCCTTGGCTGACACGGTCGGGCCCATTGGCAAGGTCGCAAGTGACAACCCGCAGGTCAGGATCATACTCGTCGTCTCGCAAATCTCCGCCCGGCTGGTGGCGTCGGCATTTAATTCCGGCGTCGCCGACGTGATTGTCGATGCCGAGGATACGGACCGGCTGCTGGGCTCCTTGAATGTTGTTGACCTCGAACTGTTCGCCGCCACCAAAAAGGCGCAGCGGATCGCCGAGGCCTGCGCAAAGCTGAATTTGCTATCGCCGCGGGAAAAGTGTGTCCTGAACGGCATTCTTGCCGGCAAACAAAACAAGCAGATTGCCGCCAATCTCGAGCTGAGCGTGCGAACCGTCGAAATGTTCCGGGCGACGCTCATGCATAAGCTGGAAATTCGGTCGGTCGCCGATGCGGTCAAGCTCTCACTGAGCGCCAGCAAGGAAATGGCCTAGCCTTGAGTATTCATCAGACGGGCCACTCTGGGTTAGAGAACGTGTAACCGGGGCAGATTCCTGTGCGTGGGGTCTTCCCAGATTGGTCTGGGTGTGATTCACACTGCCGGTGACTCTTTCTGGCTCAGACCCGGTTGATGCGCTGCCGCTGGCGGATTTGAAGCGTGTCGTTTCGGCGCTGGTCGCACAGGTGGCGACGCTTCAGGAAACGGTCGACAGGCTGACCACCGAGAATGCCGCGCTGAAGGGTGAAAACATCGCGCTGAAGGATGAGATTGCGCGGCTGAAGGGACTGCCGCCGCGGCCCAAGTTCAAGGTGAAGCCGTCGGGCATGGAGCAGGCGACATCGAAGCCTGCGGGCAAGAAGGGGCGCCGGC
>JBILPK010000326.1:0-2790 GCA_044373875.1 Polymorphobacter sp. | reverse complement strand
GAGATAGCGCCCGAGTCGAGCTGAACGCAGCCCGGGCACCAGTTCATCGCGCGCCGTAAGGCTATCGGGGCGCTCGGCGGCTTGCCTCGCTTTAGCTCTCAGATCATTGACGAAGCTCAGCGGCCGTTAAGGATTGTCCTCCGCAATATAGAGCGCGATCGCGCGCAGGTCTTCGAGCGCCGCCGGCCGGTAAAGAAGGGGCTTCTTACTCTAGCAGCGCGACGCTCGGCGACGATTGCGCGCAGCTCGGCGTAAACATCTTCCGCCGGAATGCCCGGGCCACTTTCGAGCCCGGCGCGGATTGCATCCCGAAGTGCCTCCAAGTCGCGTCGCTCGGCGTCACGACGGCGAGTCCAGTCACGAAGTGCCTCGCGTACCACCTCGCTGGTTGAGGCATACTCCCCACCGGCCACTGTCTGCCGCAAAACGGCAGCCATCTCGGCGGGTACGGTAATCGTCATTCGCTCAATCGTGGACATCGAGGCCTTCAAGCTGTCGCACATATTATCATACTTATGAGGGATGCCGCTAGAGAGGGCCGCAGCAGATTCCATCTTCGAGATGTCCGCAAGGGGGACCGCTTTTGCACAATCATCCACACGCGAGAGGCCCGGGCCGCAATCGGCGAACGGAGACGAGCTTTCGATCAGTCGCGGACCCATTCGAATGCAGCGACGCGGGGATCAAATCCGAATGCCGACCGATCAAAAACCAATGTCCTGGCCGGCGCTTCGCAGCGAGCGTAGATGCCGGCCGGTGATAGCTTCAGGTGCCAGCTTGTCCGACGGCGCGGACGAAACTCGTCGAACGCGGAGCACGAAAGCAGGTTGACGGTTGGGCCGCTGGCTGGATCGCGCACCGAACTTGAAAGGATAGCCGTTGCGCCAAGGTTCCGGGCCTCGTCGGCGACGGCGTGACAATACGAATAGTCGGTCGGGTGGGTCCAGCGTCCCGGACTGGCATCATAGGGCGCCTTCGTGAGGTCCAGGCAGAGTTCTGTCTTGTAGCGTACAACAAAGCCGGTGAACTCCAGCGGATTAGCGGGCCAAGGCAGGCCCGGGCTTTCGATGAAAAACAGCAGGCGCCAGAAGGCAACCTCAGCCACCGACGTTTCGATCCGCTCTGCGGCGTAGAACACGCCAGGAGTTCGGCCCGCGCGGCGAAATCGGGAGTCGCTGCGTGCGGCGTAGCGAAACGGCGTGAACAGCAGATAGTCGAGATGCTGGCACTCGGCCGGCACCGGCGGCTTGCTCGCGTCCAGCAGTTCCTCGAGCGTGCGCTGTTCGTCGAAATCATCGACAAGCTTCATCGTCGAGACACGATGCTGTGCCTCAACCATCCGCCAGATATCGCCCGATCGTGGGCTGGGGTTTATGGAGGGATCAGACAAGCGCGCGGCGCGCATCGAGATAAGCAAGGCAATCCACCAGCCCCGGGACGGTCTTCATGAGCGCCAGCGGCTCTCCGCCCAAGGCTGTGTTGTGATTGCGCATCCAGGCCGCCGCAACGGCCTCATCGCCGCCCACAATGGCATCGAGCGCGCGGAACGTTCGGACGAACAATGTCGCCAACTCGATCGCCTTGCCGTCCTCGGGCAAGCTACCGCCATGCGCTGCGCGGCTGACCGTCGCTGGCGAAATGCCTATGATCTCGCCGAGTTCTCGCTGGCGAATGCCGAGGCGCTCGGCGGCGCGTGTTGCCGCCTTGGCTAGCAGAATCGCCGGAGAAGTTGATGTCGCGCGCGCAGTTCCCGTCAATGCCATCATTGATTCCCTTCTCTTCCTCAAGAAGGATAATCTATTTTTCTTCCAAAAGAAAGAGCAGTGCGCGACCCGGTGCTCAATCTGACGGGCCAGCCATGTTGAGTCGACGCGCTGCCGCTTTGAGCAATGAGTGTTGATTTCCACTGAGAAGTGACCCGGGAGCGTCGTAAATTTTCACTGAGATTTGACCCATGTTTGAACCTGCCTCTGGCCAACCGGCCGGAGGTGCGAGGAGTGATCGACATGGATTTACTGAGCGTAATTCGGCGCTGGCGTTTTCGGGAGAAGATGGCACTTCGGGAGATCGAGCGGCGCAGCGGCTTGTCGCGCAATACGATCCGCAAGTACCTGCGCGCCGACACGGTTGAGCCGCAGTTCAAGGTGCCCGACCGACCAAGCAAGCTGGACCCGTTTGGCGAGAAGCTGTCAGGCTGGTTGGTGATCAATGCCGGCAAGTCGCGCAAGCAGAAGCGCACGGCCAAGCAGATGCACGCCGATCTGGTCGCTTTGGGTTATGATGGATCCTACGGCCGTGTCGCGTCGTATGTGCGGGCGTGGAAGGCCGATCGACAGCTTGAACAACAGACCAGCGGCCGCGGCACCTTCGTGCCGTTGGTCTTCCAACCCGGCGAAGCATTCCAGTTCGACTGGAGCGAAGACTGGGCCGTTCTGGGCGGCGAGCGCGTTAAGCTGCAGGCGGCGCACACCAAGCTGGCGCACAGCAAGGCGTTCATTGTACGAGCTTATCCCCTCCAGACTCACGAGATGCTGTTCGACGCAATGACCCAGGCGTTCCGGGTGCTGGGCGGCGTTCCGCAGCGCGGGATCTTCGACAACATGAAGACCGCAGTCGACCGTATCGGGACCGGCAAAGCTCGGCAGATCAACGCCCGCTTTGCGGCGATGGCCAGCCATTATCTGTTCGAGCCCGAGTTCTGCAATCCGGCGTCGGGTTGGGAAAAGGGCCAGGTCGAGAAGAACGTGCAGGATGCGCGGCGCCGACTGTGGCAGTTGATGCCGAGCTTTC
>JBILPK010000001.1:0-69774 GCA_044373875.1 Polymorphobacter sp. | reverse complement strand
GAATCGCGATGGCTGCAATCTGAAAGCCCGGCACAACGGAGAGGGCGGCCGGCACATAGCCGGCCGTTGAGCCGGAAGCGCGGCGATACGACAGCACCGCGAGGGCCCACGCCACAACAAGGCTGAACGCAAAGGCCGATGCCGCGAACCAGGGCGACAAGCCGGGCAGCGCCGACAGCCGGCGCAGCGGCAGCAGCCAGAACAATATGTCGAGCCGCACCGTCATGCCGGCCGAGCGAAAGGCCAGCATGACGGCCAGATGCTGTGACAGCAAGAGGGCGAGCGCGAGGATGGCATAGGCAGGGCGCGAAATGCCGCCGCGCAACGAGAAGATCGAGGCCATGGCTCAGGCCGCCTGCGGCTGCGGGTGGACGGGTGTGCCCTCATTCGCGGGTGCGGGCCGCAAACAGCGACGCAGCGGCAGATCGCCTGGCAGGATCACGTCGGTTGCCAGCCGGCAGCGTTCGAGGCCACGGATAAAGGCGTAGCCCCAATCGCTCTGGCCGGGATACAGGCCGATCCGTGCCGAACCCGGAAAGGCGTGATGGTTGTTGTGCCAGGCCTCGCCCATCGTCGGCAGTGCCGCCCATGGCACGTCGTGCGCCTGGACGCCGGCGCCATCGACCAGCCAGCTTTGCGGCCCGCGGCGATGGGCGAGATGGCCGACGAACCAATGCCCGGTGACCGAGACGCAGACGCGGACGCAGACGCCCCACACGACCCAGCCCCAGCCGCCGAGCGCGAACAACAGCACGGCGATCGGCAATTGCTGAAGCATCCAGTTGGCTTCGAGCCAGCGGTAGAAGCGATCGCGACCGGCATCGCCAAGATCGAACAGCGGCGGCTTATCGAGCTGCAGCGTGCAATGCAGCTGCCACCAGGCATCGACCAGCATCGGCTGCCGGTGCGCCAGATAGTCGTGGCAGTCCGGCTGGCGCTGGGCCCAATCGCGCAGGTCATGGGTCCGGATCATCCACAAGGGCCCGCTCATGCCGACGATCGTGCCGATCCAGACGAGCAGATATTCGAGCCATTTCGGGCAAGCGAAGCTGCGGTGGATCAGCCGCCGATGGAAGCCGACGCTGTGGCCGAGCAGGATCGTCGCGCCGGTCAGGACAAGGAAGACGACAAGGGCACTCCACGAAAACAGCAGCGACGCCAGGACGAGCGATGCCATCAGCATGCCGCCGTTCCAGAGCGAGTGCGCCGGGTCCCACCGCACGGTACCGGCCGACGCGTTGCAGCCAGCGGTTTCAACGAGGGTGTTGACGCTGTTTCCGTCATATGTGCTTGCCATTGCCCGCCTCCTCAAGGTAATTAACTTATTCCTTAATTACTCCGGCCCCCTTGTCAAGCCGTTAGCTTATTCCTTAAATAAGCAGGATGCAGAAGATCTTTGAAGCCCTCGCCTCCACCCCCCGGCGCAAGATACTGGCCTATCTTGCGCATGCGGAATTGAGCGCCGGCGAGATCGCCTCGCGGTTCGACATCTCGAAGCCGGCGGTGTCGCAGCATCTCGCGGTGTTGGAAAATGCCGGGCTCGTGGAGAGCGACAAGCGCGGGCAGTTCGTGTTTTACCGGCTGGTGCCCGACAATCTTGCCAACGCCTTGAACGGCTATGTGCAGGAAGTCTGCCCGGTTTCCCGGCCGTTGAAAGCCGAAAGCGCCGAGATCGCCAAGGGCGGCCCAAGGCCGGGCGTGGAGACGCAGGACTGACCACAACGGGGTCCGGGCCTCAGGCCCGGGCTGCCTAATGCTTGAAGTGCCGCATCCCGGTAAACACCATCGCCAGGCCGCGTTCGTCGGCCGCCGCAATCACATCGGCATCGCGGATCGAGCCGCCGGGCTGGATGATCGCGGTCGCGCCGGCGTCGGCGGCCGAGATCAGGCCGTCGGCGAAGGGGAAGAAGGCGTCCGAGGCGACCGCCGAGCCGATGGTGCGGGATTGCGGCCAGCCGGCGGTGCGGGCGGCGTCGCCGGCCTTCACCGCGGCGATGCGGGTCGAATCGAGCCGGCTCATCTGGCCGGCGCCGATGCCCGCCGTGCTGCCGCCGCGCGCATAGACGATGGCGTTCGACTTGACATGGCGCGCCACCGTCCAGGCGAACAGCATGTCGGTCCATTCCTGTTCGGTCGGGCTGCGTTTCGTCACCACCTTGCAGTCGGCGCGGGTGACGGCGCCATTGTCGCGTGACTGCACCAGCATGCCGCCGCCGATCTGGCGCAGCGCGAGGCCGGGGCGGCGCGGATCGGGCAGGGCGCCGGTGAGCAGCAGGCGCAGGTTCTTCTTGGCCTTGAACACCGCAATGGCATCATCGTCGGCATCGGGCGCGATGACGACTTCGGTGAAGATGCCGGCGATGGCTTCGGCGGTCGGGCCGTCCATCATGCCGTTGACCGCGATGATGCCGCCGAACGCCGAGACGGGGTCGCAATCGAACGCCGCCTTATAGGCTTCGGCGAGCGTCGCGCCGGTCGCCACGCCGCATGGGTTGGCGTGCTTGATGATGGCGCACGCCGGCCCGGCATCGCGGAATTCGGCGATGAGCTCGAGCGCGCCATCGGCATCGTTGAGATTGTTGTAGCTCAGCTCCTTGCCCTGCACCTGCCGGGCGGCAGCCACCCCGCGCGCGCCGGTTTTCGGCAGGTAGAGCGCCGCCTGCTGGTGCGGGTTCTCGCCATAACGCAGCGTGTCGGCACGGGTCAGCGCCAGCGGCAGCACCGCCGGGAATTGTTCGCCCTGGTCCGCGAACGCGAACCAGCTGGCGACCGCGGCATCATAGGCCGCGGTATGCGCGAACGCCGCCGCCGCGAGGCGCTTGCGCAGCGCCAGGTCGGTCGCGCCGTCATGGGCATCGAGCGCGGCGATCACCTCGGCATATTGATCGGGCGACGTGACGATGCCGACAAAGGCGTGGTTCTTCGCCGATGACCGCACCATCGCCGGGCCGCCGATATCGATATTCTCGATCACCTCGTCGCGCGCGGCACCTTTCGCCACGGTGGCGGCAAAGGGGTAGAGGTTGATGACGGCGAGATCTATCGCGACGATGCCATTGTCGGCCATCGCCGCCAGGTGCGCCGCATCATCGCGCAGGGCGAGCAGGCCGCCGTGGACGCGCGGATGCAGCGTCTTGACGCGGCCGTCCATCATCTCGGGGCTGCCGGTCAGTTCGGCGACATCGCGCACGCTGTGCCCCCAGCCGCGCAGCGCGGACGCGGTGCCGCCGGTCGACACCAGCTCGACGCCGTGTCGTACCAATGCTGCCGCCAGCGCCTCGAGCCCGGTCTTGTCGCTGACCGACAGCAGCGCGCGCTTTACCTTGACCATGTCCGTCATCTGTCCGTTCTTCTCATTTTCCGGCGCGCTTGAAGCTCCAGCCGATGCTGGCCGCGGCTTTTTGCGTGCGCCCGCTGATTACCAGCGCCTGCGTTTTGTGCACCGTGCCCGCTGGGTCAACCCAAATCGACGCTTCGATGGCCACCGTGCCCGGCGCGCCATCGACGCGCGCCTTCATCGCCCACACCCGGCCCTGCGGCAGCTTGAGCAGCGCGCCGGCGCCATCCGCCGTCGGCGTCGCGGCCACGCCGGGGCCGAGGTGGAAGCGCACGGCATAATCGCGGTCGGGCCGACGCTTGAGCAGCGATTTCGGTACCGGCTCGATCGAATCCTGGCCGCGCAGATCCTGGCCATCGGGGGACAGGAAAAGCTGCCGCCGCACGATCATGCCGAAGCGTTTCACATAGCCGTCATGGCTGGCATCGAGCCAATGGCCTTCCTCGCTGCGCCGCGACTGGAAGGACACTTCCTCCACCCCGCGCCCGAGCGGGCCTTTTTCGGTAATGCGCGTGCTGTTGGTTTCGGCGATGACCAGCGTCGAATGCGCCGCGGTCGTGCGCAACCCGGCGGCGAGCGCCGGATCGAGCGGGGTCGCCAGCCCGCCGGCGCCGCCGCAATTGGTGATCAGCCGGTCGGGCCCGTCGCTCAATTCGAACGCCAATGTCCCGGCATGGCCGATGGCCTGGCGCGACAGCGGTGGCGGCCCGGCATCGATGACCAGCACCGTCTTGCCCGCCGACAGCCGGTGATAGCCCGACCAGCGGCCGTTGCGAGTCAGCGCCTTGCCGGTGGCGGTGCGCCGTGCCAGCCGATCGAGCGCTTCGGACGGGATCGCCGCGCCGCCGTGCCAGGCGCCGATGATGCCGTCACCCAGCGCCAGGCCCTTGAGACTGGGCACCAACCTGCCGAGCGTATCGGGGAACAGTGGCGGCGACCGCACCGTGACGGCGGGCGCGCAGCCAGCGGTGAACAAAAGCCATTCGGCCAGCGCCACCGCGTCGCGCGGGGTGCGCGTCGCGATGCCGCCATCGGGCAGCACCAGCGTGCCGAGCAGTTTTTCGAGTGCCGCCAGCGCGGTGATGGCGCGGGCTTCGCCGCCGGGGATCAGCGTGCCGGCGGCATAGAGCCCGGCCAGCGCCACCGCCTTGCCCGGGCCATCGGCCATGCGGAACGCGGCACGGTCGAGATGCCGCGCCCAGGTCGCGATCGCCGACAGCACCGCCGACCTGTAGACATGATCGGCCGATGACAGGATCAGCGGGGCATGGCCGAGCGCCAGCAACAGGCGTTGCCCGGTGATGTCGGCGCGCCACGCCGCTGCGTCATAATCGCCGAATTCGGCCAGCCAGCGCGCCACCAGCGGCTCGGTGCGCGCTGCCGCCGCCTTGCGATCGGGCAGGTACGCCGCGATGTCGCGCAGCCAGGCCCAGCTGTTGGCCCAGTCCCGCCACGCCGCCGGGTGCGCGGGATCGGCATAATGCAGGTCGCGCGTCATCGCGATATGGCCGGCGTGGATCAGCCGCCCCGCCACGATGCGTTCGCCCAGCGCCGCATCGCCGGGCACCGGGTCTTCGGGCACGCCGAGCAGCTTCAGCGGGAAGCGGCCGCGCAGCCGGATGCGGTGCAGCGGGGTGTTATAAAGCGCGACACTGGCGCGGGTGGCGAGCCGGTCGCCGAGCGAGCGTCCGCTGGCGCCGCCGATGCGCAGCAGCGCGCCTTCGCTGTCCTGGGGTTCGGCGGCCGAATCGGCTGGCAGGTCGTTTTCCGGGGCGCGGGGTCCGGGCTTGCGCGCCATCGTCAACCGCGCAGGCTGGCGATGTTGGCGGCATAGTGCGCCGGACCACCCTTGAAGGTGGCGGTGCCGGCGACGAGCACATCGGCACCCGCGGCGATGACCCGCGGCGCGGTCATGGCATCGATGCCGCCGTCGACTTCAAGGTCGATGGTCTTGCCGGTCTTGTCGATGGCCTTGCGGATCGCCTCGATCTTGCGCAGCTGGTTCTCGATGAAGCTTTGCCCGCCGAAACCCGGGTTGACGCTCATCACCAGCACGAGATCGAGGTCTTCCAGCACATAATCGAGCATCTTGGCGGGCGTGGCGGGGTTGAGCGACACGCCGACCTTCTTGCCAAGCGCCTTAACCCGCTGGATGCTGCGATGCAGGTGTGGCCCGGCTTCGGCATGGACGGTGATGATGTCCGCCCCGGCTTCGGCAAAGGCGTCGAGGTAGAGATCGACCGGCGCGATCATCAGATGGACGTCCATCACCAGCGCCGTGTGCGGGCGGATCGCCTTCACCACCAGCGGCCCGATGGTGATGTTGGGGACGAAATGCCCGTCCATGACATCGACATGGACATAATCGGCGCCGGCGGCCGTGATCGCCCGCACCTCGTCACCAAGGCGGGCGAAATCCGCCGAAAGGATCGACGGGGCGATGCGAACCGGGGATTGCATGGCAAGGGTCTAGCAGGCACCGCGCCGCGCCGGAAGCGCGGCTTTGTATGCTGCCCCAAGAAAAGCGCGCGCGGCAGGATCGGAGCGTGCCGGCGCGTAGCGATTCCGGGGTTGCGTGGATGCGGCTGCCTCCCCGTTGACGCGAAGGCGTCGCCTATGGCTGCGGGGCGGGAGGGATTACAGCTTGCGCATCCGCCCGATGAAGAACCCGTCCATCCCGCCTTCGGCCGCCAGCGTGCCGGGCAGGGTGCGGACCCAGCCATCGGCGGTCGGCACCAGCCCGAGCGGCAGTTCGCCGGCTTCGAACGGCACGCGCGGCAGGGTCGCGACCACCCGTTCGGCGACGCGTTCGCCTTCGCGCGGATCGAGGCTGCACGTCGCATAAACCAGCGTGCCGCCGGGCTTCAGCCAGTGCGCCGCGCGGCGCAGCAAGGCCGCCTGGAGCAGCGTGAGCGGCGTCAGGTCGCGCGAGCCCTTGAGATGCAGCACATCGGGGTGGCGGCGGAAGATACCCGTCGCCGAGCAGGGTGCATCGAGGAGGATGCGATCGAAAAGCCCGTCCGGTTCCCAGCGCAGTGCATCGCCAGCGGCAAGTGTAGCGCTCAGCCCCACCCGCGCCAGATTTTCGCGCACCCGCTCCAGCCGCGCGTCGGAGACATCGAGCGCCGTCACCTCGGCGCCCAGCGCCGCGAGTTGCAGCGTCTTGCCGCCCGGCGCCGCGCACAGGTCGAGCACGCGCTCGCCGGGTTGCACCCCCATCAGCCGCACCGGCAGCGACGCGGCGAGATCCTGAACCCACCAGGCGCCTTCCGCAAAGCCCGGCCATTCGGTGATGGTGCTGCGGGTCAAGGAATCCGGTGCCTTGCTGCGCGGCACCCGCACATGGCCGGGGAGCAACGACACGCCACCAAGCACTTCGGCCCATTTGGCGGTCTCGGCCGGGTCCTTAAGCGTCAGGTCGGTCGCCGGTTCATCGGCGAGCGACTGCGCCGCGGCTTCGGCGACCTCCGGCCCCCAATCCATCGCCCAGCGGATGGCGAACAAATCGGGCAGATGCGGCACCTCGGGCAAGGTCGCGTTGCCGCGCATCAGATTGCCGAGCACGCCATGCACCAGCCGGCGCGGGCCACCCTCGACCAGCGGCAGCGCGGTGGCGACGGCGGCGTGCTGCGGCGTGCCGAGCTTCAACCAGCCGGCAAGCGCGATGCGCAGCACCATGCGCGCCCGGGCATCGTCGGGCAGCGGCTTGGGGGTCGCCGAATCGATCAGCGCGTCGAGATCGGGCAGCCAGCGCAGCACCGTGGCCGCCAGGTGCCGCGCCAGCGCGCGATCGGCGCCGAGCGTGATGCCGTCGAGCGCGTTCTCGAGCGCCAGTTCCAAGGGGGTACCACGGCCGAGCACCGCCATCAGCAAGCGCAGCGCACCCTTGCGGGCGGGAACACCTTGGGTCGCCTGTACTGGCTTTTCGCGCTGCACCGGGGGTTCGAAACTAGCGATCTCCGCCTCCAATGAATGCGCCGATGCGCTTGAAATAACTGACCGGGAACAGGCGCGTCATCCAGTCGATGAATTTTGCATCGCCGCCGATCAGCACGCGATGCTGGCGACGCTCCATGCCGGCAATGATCGTCGCGGCGGCCTGTTCGGGGGTCGTGCGCGCCGATTTTTCGAATTCGGCGGCGAAATCGAGATCGGTCCGCTGCCCCGGCATCCCGGCGATGACCTTGGAATTGGCCGCGACATTGGTCTTGATGCCACCGGGATGGACGCGGATGACGCAGATGCCCGGATCGGTGACACCCAGTTCGAGGTGCAGCGCCTCGGTCAGCCCGCGCACGGCGTATTTCGACGCGTTATAGGCGCTTTGCGTCGGGTAACCCATCATGCCGAAAACCGACGAGATGTTGACCAGCCAGGCACTGCCGGTGGCGGCGGCCTGGGCCTTCAGATGCGGCAGCGCGGCGCGGCAGCCTTCGACGACGCCACCGAAATTGACCGCCATCACCCGGTCGAAATCGGCGCGCGGCGTATCGGCGAACGGCGCCACCACCGACAGGCCGGCGTTGTTGATGATGCCGTCGAGTCGGCCGAATTCCGCCGCGGCACCATCGATCCAGGCGGTCAGCGCGTCGGTATCGGTGACATCGAGGACGGTGATGCTGGCGGGCCGGTTGCCGAGCAGGCGCTTCGTCTCAGCCAGCCCGGCGGCATCCTTATCGGCCAGCGCCAGCACGGCGCCGCGCGCCGCGAAGTCCTGCGCCAGCGCCCGGCCGATGCCGCTGCCGGCGCCGGTCAACGCGATCACCTTGTTGTCGAACGGATCGGCCATGATGCCGCTGCCTCTTTTCGTCTGCGCCCCGGGGGCCTAAGCCTCCCCCTAGCGCACCCGCTCGCAATTCGGAAACCCGCTGATGCTCCGTCCCGCCAACATCGATTATGTACCGCCCAAATCAAAGCCGGTGCCTACCCCCGATCCGCTGCCGGTGGCCGAGCCGGCGCCCGAATTCGGCGGCCGCAATGGCCCCGACCCGGTGCGCTATGGCGATTGGGAAAAAAGCGGCATCGCCGTGGATTTCTAACCTCGCTTCTCCCTCCCCATGCGACCGCTTGCGGCGGTGGGGGAGAGAGCAGAAAGGTTAGCGTTCCGCCATCCGCCCCGCCAACCGCCACCCGGCCACCAGCCCCATGACCGCCAGCGGCAACGCCACCGCGAACACCCAGAACGACACCGCCGCGACATTTCCCGTGCTCAACCCCCCGGCAAAGCCATTGAGGTTCGCTGCCACGCTGGCCAGCGCCGCCCCGACCGCGCCGCCGCTGTTGCGCACCGTGCCAATCGCCGCCGATCCCGCCGCCGTCTCGTCATCGGCGAGGCTGGTCATCAGGAACTGGCTGACAAAGGCGAACGACAAGCCAAAGCCGCCGCCGAGCAGCGCGCCGCCCAGCGCCACCGCCCAGACCGGCCCCGTCGCCATCACCGAGAGCAGCAGCGCGATGCCCAGCGCCACCGCCGCCGCGCCCGAGCGCACCGACCATTTCGCCGTGGCGGCGCCGCCCCCCGACACCAGCAGCGCGCACCCCGTCCAGGCCAGCGCCTCGACCGCCACGACATAGCCGGCCTGCAACGCGCTCAACCCGGCGGTGAATTGCAGGATGGCGGGGGCATAGACGGCAAAGCCCGTCGCCGCCGCCGTCGCCGTGAAATAGAACAGATAGGCCGCCCCCAGCGACGAGCCGCGCGCCAGCGTCGCCCGCGGCAACAGGCTCCCCGCGGGCAACGCCGCATCGCGCCGTACCGCCCGGACCAGCAGCGGCACCCCGATGGCGGCAAGCAGCAGCGCCGCGCGGCCATCGGCGATGACGCCCGCCACCGCAAACGCCGCCACCGCCGCCGACAGCAGCAACAGCGGCACCACCGGCACCGGCGGTGCCGGCTGGCGTTCCGCATCCGCCGGGATGATCCGCCACACCAGCACCATAAACAGCAGCGCCTGCACCGCAAAGAACCAGAAGGTCGCCCGCCACGCCCCGGCATCGGCGAACAGCCCGCCGACCAGCGGCCCGACCACCGTGGCGATGCCCCACACGCTTGTCGCCGCGGCAAACACCCGTGGCAAATGCCGCGCCGGAAACACCAGCCCGATCGCGACATAGCACAGCCCGCCGATGACCCCGGCCGCCGCGCCCTGCACGATCCGCCCGGTGATGAACCATGCCATGGCGGGGGCGAACGCCGATACCGCGCAGCCCAGCGCCAGCGCCGCGCCGCCGGCCGCCATGGCGGCGCGCAGGCCGAAGCGCGCCGTCAACGGCGCGACGCACGCCCCGGCGACCACCTGGCCGACAAGAAACCCCGATGTCGCCCAGCCGAACCAGGCAAAGCCCGAAAGATCGGCACCCACGCTCGGCATGATCGTCGCGGTGACCAGCGCATCGGCCGCCATCAGCCACATGCCGAGCATGATGAACACGAAGCTGCCGGCGCGGCCCTCGCCCAGCAGGTCGCGCCAGCCGGCGGGCGGGGCAGGGGTGGGGGTGTCCATGGCAACCGATTGCCGGGTTTGTCCGGGAAGGACAATCCACTCCCTGCCCGTTGACCCGAAGGTGTCGCCTGTCGCCGCGGGGAGGGGGCCAGCCTGCAACAAAAGTGACGCATTGACTTGCCGCCCGCAGCGCCGCATTGACCGCCGCGTCTGTTCTATCGTGGCGGGCCACAACACCCCCCGGACGCAACCGATGTTCACCATGACCGACGACGCCTTGCTGGACGGCGCGCGTATCGACGCCGTCATCACCTGGGTCGATGGTGCCGACCCGGTGCACGCCGCGCGGCGCCGGCAGCACCAGCCCGCGGCGGGCAACAACGCCAACGCCATCAACCCGCACCGCTGGGCGTGCAGCGACGAGCTCGGCTATTGCCTGCGCTCGATCGCCAACCATGCGCCGTGGATCGGCCGCATCTGGATCGTCACCGATGCGCAGACGCCCGACCTGTCGCGCCTGCCGGCCGATCTGGTGGCGCGCATCGCCATCGTCGATCACCTGACGCTGTTCGCGGGCCATGAAGACGCGCTGCCGACCTTCAATTCGCTCGCCATCGAAAGCCTGTTGTGGCGCATCCCGGGGCTCGCCGAGCGCTTCGTCTATTTCAACGACGATGTCTTCCTCACCGGGCCACTCAAGCCCGGCGACGTTTTCCGGGGCGGCGCCCCGGTGTTGCGCGGCGCCTGGACCGACCAGCGCGCCATCGCCGATGATCCCGCCAGCCGCAGCGACCCGGCGCGCCTCAACGCGCTTACCCAGATCAACGCCGCGGCGCTGGCGGGCTATGGCGCGGGCCATCTGTTCGCCGGCGCGCATGTCGTCCACCCGCTGCGCCGTTCGGTGCTTGCCGGGCTGTACGATCGCCACCGCGCGGCGTTCATCGCCAATATCGGCCAGCGGTTCCGCTGCGTGTCGCAATTCCTGCCGCAGGCGCTGCACAATCATGAATGCATCGCGCACGGGCTGGCGGTGCTCCACGATGGCGCGGATCACCTCCACCTGCGCACCGGCGCGGTGCTCGATTATCCGCTGCCGCAGGTGCGCGCCTATCTCGCCAGCGCCTTGCAGCCGCAGTTCAAGTTCCTGTGCGTCAACGATCTGCCACAGGTCGAAGCGGCGATTCCCGATACCCGCGACTGGATCGAGCGCGCGATCGCGGCATAGCCTTTCTGCTCCCCCCCGACTCTACTGCTTTCGGCGGTGGGGGAGGGAGAAAAGACCCCTTATTCCGACGTCAGCGGCCGCCCGAGCAGCCCGGCCACCGTCTCGCGCAGCGGCGCGCCGGCCAGCAGCGCCGCTACCGCGGCGCAGATCGGCATTTCGACCCCCGCCGCGCGCGCCGCGGCCCCCAGCACCGGCGCTGTCGCGGCGCCCTCGGCCACCGTCCGCGTCGCCGCCAGAAGGTCGGCCGCCGCCTTGCCTTGGCCGATGCCGAGTCCGAGCGTGAAATTGCGGCTGTTCGCCGATGAACAGGTCAGCACCAGATCGCCGAGCCCCGACAGGCCGGCGAGCGTTTCCGCCCGGGCGCCGCGTGCGAGGCCGAAGCGCGTCATTTCGGCAAAGCCTCGCGCGATCAGCGCGGCGCGGGCGTTGAGGCCGAGCCCGGCGCCTTCCACCACGCCGCAGGCGATGGCGAGGACATTCTTGACCGCGCCGCCGATCTCCGCGCCGGTCACATCGTCGGACAGATAGAGCCGGAACCCCGGGCGCACGAGCTGTTGCACCAGCGCCGCCCCCAGTGCCGCATCGCCGCACGCCAGCGTCACCGCCGTCGGCAGCCCGCGCGCCACTTCGCCGGCAAAGGTCGGCCCGGAGAGCACCGCCACCGGGGCGTCGGTGACATCGCCGACGACCTCGGCCATCAGCTGCAATGACCCCGCCTCGATGCCCTTGGCGCACAGCACCAGGGGCGGCCGGGCGCGCAGGTCCGCCGCCGCCAGCACGCCGCGCAGATGCTGCGCCGGCGCAACGACGAGCCAGGGGGTGCAGGCGGCAAGGTCGGCGAGATTGGTGGTGGCGCGGATGCGCGGCGACAGCGCGACGCCGGGCAGGAAATCGGGGTTGGTGTGCGTGCCATTTATCGCCGCAACCACCTCCGGTTCGCGCGCCCACAGCAACACATCGGCACTTTGCGCCATCACCTGCGCCAGTGCCGTGCCCCACGCACCGCCGCCGATCACGCCGATCGTCATGCCCGCACCCCCGCGCCGCGCACCGGTTCCGCCCCCGGATCGAGCGGCCAGCGCGGCCTGGCGGGCGCTTCAAGGCCATCGACCAGCCCCAGGGCGGCGCGGTCATGGTCGCTCAACCCCAAGCGTTCGACCCCGGCCCAGGCGATCATCGCGGCATTGTCGGTGCACAACCACAAGGGCGGCGCGACGAACGTCGTGCCATGCCGTGCCGCCAGCCCCGCCAGCGCGCTGCGAATATGCTGGTTCGACGCGACGCCGCCGGCGACAACCAGCGCGGTGGCTTGCGGAAACACCTTCAGCGCCCGCGCCGTGCGGTCGACGAGGCAGTCGGTCGCCGCCTGTTGGAAAGCCGCCGCGAGGTCATCGCGCTCGCTTTCCCCCGCGTCGGACAGTGCCTGCCATTGCCGCAGCACCGCCGATTTCAGCCCGGCGAACGAAAAATGCGGCTCGTCACTGCCCAGCAAGGGCCGCGGCAGCGCGAAGCGCCGGGCATTGCCCCGCATCGCGGCGCGCTCCACCGCCGGCCCGCCGGGAAAACCCAGCCCCAATATCTTGGCGGTCTTGTCGAATGCTTCGCCGATCGCGTCGTCGATCGTTGTCGCCAGCCGGCGGTAACGGCCAACGCCTTCGACCCCGAGCAGCTGGCAATGCCCCCCCGACACCAGCAGCAGCAGATAGGGAAACTGCAGCGACGCATCGGCCAGCCGCGGGCTGAGCGCATGGCCTTCGAGATGGTTGATCGCCAGCAGCGGCTTGCCCGCCGCAAACGCCAGCGCCTTGCCGGTGACCAGCCCGACCATCACCCCGCCGATCAGCCCCGGCCCTGCCGTTGCCGCCACCGCATCGACATCGGCAAGCGTTACCCCCGCCTCGGCCAGCACGTCCGCCACCATCGGTGTCAGCCGGTCGACATGCGCCCGCGCCGCCAGCTCGGGCACGACGCCGCCGAACGGGCGATGCGCTTCATCCTGCGACGCGATGCGCTGCGCGGCGATGCTGCGGTCACCCCGCACCAGCGCCACGGCGGTTTCATCGCAGGAGGATTCGATACCAAGGACAAGCATGCCCCCCCCTTAGCCGGGACTCAGCGGGGGGTCGACTCCGCCCCCGTCGTGGTGCCGGTCACGATCGCCGCCGTCACCGGGTTGAGATACTCCTTCATGCCCATGATCTTGCCGCCCTTCAGGTCGAAGCGCAGCACATAGCGGTTGCGATACGGCTTGCCGTTCAGCACCATGTCGCCGAGCGCTTCGACGAACACGCGCTTGCCATCGGCGGCCACCGTGACATCGCGCTCGGTCCAGCCGATGCGTTCGAGCCGCGCCAGCGCCGGGTCGACATAGCCCGCCAGCACCGCATCACGCCCGCGGAACACCCGCCGCGACCCCGCCTCGGTCTTGCCCGAGCGGTCGAAGGGATATTCGAACACCGCATCGGCAGCGACCATCGCCGCCAGCGCCGGCCGGTCCTTGGCGGTCAACGCCGCCATCCAGGCCGTGACCAGGGCCTCGGGCGAGCGCGCCTGCACCGGCGCTGCCAGCAACAGCACGCCCAGAGCCAGCGCCTTCATCATGCCGCCTTCCCCCATTTTGCCCGCGCCATCACCAGCATCGCCATGCTGCCATAGGCCACCATGCCCGCCGCGATCAGCGCATAGACCATCCACAACGGCGATTGCCCCGGCACCAGCACCATCCCGCCGAGCGCGACGAGCAGCAGCCGCGATGCCCCGGCGAGCAACATGCCGGCCACCCGCCCGGCGGCGAGCGACGAAAAGAACAGGCTCATCCCCGCGCCGAAGAAGCCATAGGCCGGGCCGACCCAGTGGAAATAGCCCGATGCGGCCGCCAGCGTCGCCGGATCATCGGTGAACATGCCGACCCACAGCGCCGGAAACAGGCCGAGCACGATGCCGATGCTCGCCATTGATGCCGCCGCCAGTCCGCCCGCCATCCACGCCGCCGCCCGCGCCCGCGCCACCATGCCCGCGCCGATCGCAGTGCCGACCAGCGGCACCGACGCCACGCCGATGGCAAAGCTGAGCGGCGTCAGCAGGAATTCGAGCCGCGTCCCGATGCCGAAGCCCGCCAGCACCGTTGGGCCATAGCCCGATACCAGCCGGTTGAGCAGGATGATCGTGGTGATCGCCATCACCGGCGATACCGCCGCGGTCGCCCCGGTGCGCAAAATCTCCCCGAACAGCGCCGTCTGCGGCCGCACCTTGGCCACCGCCAGCGTCACCGCCGCGCGCCCCGAGCGCAACTGCATGATGAGCAGCGCCGCCCCCATCATCGAGGCGACCACCTGCCCCGCCGCGACGCCGGCCATGCCGAAGCGCGGCACCGGCCCGAGCCCCAGCCCGCAGACCCCGCCGATGACGACCTGCGCCACCGCGGTCAGCAACAGGATCGCCGATGGCGCCTTCATGCTGCCGGCGCCGCGCAGCACCGCTGCCAGCAGATTGACCAGCCAGACCGCGATCGAGCCGAGGAACGCCACCCGCGCATAGATGATCGCCTGCGCCAGCGCCGCGTCGCGGGCGCCGAGGAGTGCGAACAACAGCGGCCCGAACAGCTCGACAACCAGCGTCGTGATGACCCCGAAGCCCAGCCCGATCCACAGCGCATGCACCGCCAGCGCTTCGGCGCGGGCCTTGTCGCCGGCCCCCAGCGCCCGCGCGATGGCCGCCGATACGCCGCTGCCCATGGCGCCGGCCGACAACATGCCCTGCAGCATGACGATCGGGAACACCACCGCCATCCCGGCCAGCGCCGGCACGCCCAATCGCCCGACATAGGCGGTTTCGGCGATCGCGGCGACCGACCCCGCCACCATCGCCCCCATGTTGGGCAAGGCAAAGCCGATCAGCCGCGGCAGGATCGGGCCATGGAGCAGCGGATTGTCCATCGCGGTCGGGCTTTCGGTCGCGCTCGCGGTCGTGCTGCTGGCCAAGATTGTTCCTCTTCGCCGCCATAGTGGCGCTGCACTGCACGGCTGTCGATGGCCTTTTGAGTGCGACTTGACTCGCTTGTCCGGCCCCCATCTGATAGCCGCCACCGGCAACAGGAGGGCGCGTGGACACCGATTCAGCAGCCGATCAGAAGGTCTATATCACTGCCGAAGCCTTGCTCGCCGACAGCTTTCGCCTCGGCTGGCAGGTCATCGACGGCGGTTTCGCGCCCACCCACCTTGTCGGCATCTGGCGCGGCGGCGCGCCGGTCGGCATCGCCGTGCAGGAATTGCTCGAATATCGCGGCCATGATTGCGACCATATCGCCATCCGCACCGCCTCCTATTCGGGCATCGACCGGCAGGAACCCGAGGTGCGGGTGTTCGCGCTCGGCCATCTCGTCGATACGCTGGCGCCCGAGGACCGGCTGCTGGTCATCGACGATGTCTTCGATTCGGGGCGCAGCATCGCTGCCTTCCTGCGCGAACTGCGCGCCCGCTGCCGCCACAACACCCCGCGCGACATCCGCATCGCCACGGTCTACTGGAAGCCGGTGCGCAACAAGACCGACCTGGCGCCCGACTATTTCGTCCACAAGACCGACGCCTGGCTGGTCTTCCCGCACGAGATCTGCGGCCTGACCGAGGCCGAGATCCGCCGCCACAAGCCCGCCGCCGCCGCGATCCTGCGCGACAAGGATGCACCCGCATGACCGAATACGACCGCAGCGCCTTCATCGCCGGCCTGCCCAAGGCCGAACTCCACCTCCATATCGAAGGTTCGCTCGAACCCGAGATGCTGTTTGCCCTCGCCGAACGTAACAGCGTGGCGATTCCCTTTGCCACGGTCGATGCGGTCCGCGCAGCCTATGCCTTCTCGAACCTCCAGGATTTTCTCGATATCTACTATCAGGGCATGGCCGTGCTGCGCACCGAGGCGGATTTCTTCGACCTCACCGCCGCCTATCTCGCCCGCGCCGCCGCCGACTCTGTCCGCCATGTCGAGATTTTCTTCGATCCGCAGGGCCATACCGAGCGCGGCGTGGCCTTCGAAACCGTCATCACCGGCATCACCCGCGCGCTTGCAGAAGCCCGCGAACAGGGCCTGACCTCGCGCCTCATCCTGTGTTTCCTGCGGCATTTGAGCGAAGCTGAGGCCGAGGCGACCCTCGATGAAGCGCTGCCCTTCCTGCACCTCATCGACGGCGTCGGCCTCGATTCGTCCGAACAGGGCCATCCGCCGGCCAAATTCGCTCGGGTTTTCGCCCGCGCCCGCGGCCTCGGGCTCAAGCTCGTCGCCCATGCCGGGGAGGAAGGCCCGCCCGCCTATGTGTGGGAAGCGCTCGATGGGCTCGGCGTCGACCGCATCGACCATGGCAACCGCGCCCTCGAAGACCCGGCACTGGTCGCCCGTCTGGCGGCATCGGGCATGTGCCTGACCGTGTGCCCGCTGTCGAACCTGAAGCTCTGCGTCGTTTCCGACCTCGCCGTCCATCCGCTGCGCACTATGCTGCAACAGGGGCTGGTCGCGATGGTCAATTCGGACGATCCAGCCTATTTTGGCGGCTATGTGAACGCCAATTACACCGCCGTCGCCGATGCGCTCGACCTAACCCGCGCCGAACTCGTGCAGCTTGCCCGCAACAGCTTCACCGGCGCGTTCCTGGCGCCGGCAGACCGCGACCGCCACCTCGCCGCCATCACCGCCTATGCCGGCTGACGCGGGGCATCTTGCCAAGCGCGCGCGAGGCTTTCACAAGCGCGTCCCATGACCAGCATCACTTCCTTCAAGCTCGGCACCCGCGGCTCGCCGCTGGCGCTCGCCCAAGCCAACATGACCGCCGCCGCGCTCACCGCCGCGCATGGCTGGGGGCCGGGGGTGGCCGAAATCGTCATCATCTCCACGACCGGTGACCGGGTGCAGGACCGGCCGCTCGCCGAAATCGGCGGCAAGGCGCTGTGGACCAAGGAGCTCGATGCCGCGCTGATCGACGGCCGCATCGATTGCGGCGTGCACTCGATGAAGGATGTCGAGACGCAGCTGCGCGACGGCATCGCGCTCGCCGCCATGCTGCCGCGCGCCGATGTCCGCGAACGGCTGATCGGCGCCGACAGCATCGACGCGCTGCCGCAGGGTGCCCGCGTCGGCACCTCCAGCCCGCGCCGCGCCGCGCAGTTGCGCTCGATCCGCCCCGATCTCGTCACCGAAATCCTGCGCGGCAATGTCGCCACCCGCATGGCCAAGGTCGAAAGCGGCGCCATCGACGCGACGCTGCTTGCCGCCGCCGGACTCGATCGCCTCGGCGTCGCGGTCGGCGCGAGCATCGATATCGACACGATGCTGCCGGCCAGCGCCCAGGGCGCCGTCGGCATCACCGCGCGCGAGGGCGATGCCGTCGTGCTGGCGCTGCTCGAAGCGATCAACCATGGCGATACCTTCGCCGCTGTCGGCGTCGAGCGCGGCTTTCTCGCGGCACTGGGCGGTACCTGCCACAGCCCGGTGGCGGCGCTGGCGGTGATCGACGGTGATCGCGTCGAGTTCCGCGCCGAAATCATGACCGAGGACGGCAGCGAGATCGAGGCGGGCGGCTTCGAAGCGGCACTCGCCGATGCCCCCGGACTCGTCGCCGCGCTTGCCGCCGACATGCTCGCCGACGCCAGCCCCGGCCTGCGGGCGCTGTTCGACCCCGCCTGAGCCCATGCGCCTGCTCGTCACCCGGCCCCTGCCCGGCGGCGAGGCAACCGCGGCGCGGCTGGCAGCGCAGGGCCATGACGCGATTGTGGCGCCGCTGATGGCCGCCGAGGCGGTGCCCTGGCAGCCGCCGACCGCTCCACCGCAAGCCGTCATGCTGACCAGCGCCTTTGCCGCGCGGCTGGCGGGGGCGGCGGCTTTCCACGCCTTGCCCTGTTTCGTCGTCGGTGCCGCCACTGCCAAGGCGGCGAAGCTGGCCGGTTTCGGCGATATTCGCGATGGCGGTGGCACCGCACAGGCGCTGCTCGCCACGGCCGCCGCCGCGGGTATCACCACGCTATTGCATCTCGCCGGGGCGGACCGCACGCCGGTGGTCATCCCCGCCGGGCTGGCAGTCGACACGCGCATCGTCTATCGCGCCCGGCTGCTGCCGCTTGCGGTTCTGCCGGCGGTCGATTGGGTGCTGCTCTACAGCGCCCGCAGCGCCGGGCATTTCGCCGCCGAATGCGACCGGTGGGGGGTCGATCGTGCCACGGTCGCCATCGCCGGGCTGAGCGCCGGCATCATCGCCGCCGCCGGGCGGGGCTGGCGTGCCACAATGGCCGCGCCGCAGCCATACGAAGATGCCCTTCTGGCGGCCATCGGCGCGACGTGCCACAAGGCTGGGTCACAGCCATGACCCCGGGAAACCCCATGGACGCCCCTTTCGATCGCGGCGAAGTCGATCGCGCCAGCCTTGATGCCACCGAGCGGCTGCGCGCCCGGCTGTCGTCGCGTCCGGCGCCGCCACCATCGCGGCCGGTGCGCGGCTTTCTACCTTGGGCGCTGGCCGGCGCGTTGTTCGTGTTCGTGGCCGGCATGATCGCCAACCCCTGGTTCGAAGCGCGGGTGCGCGACAAGCTGCCCTTCGCCGCCGCTGTCACCACCAAGCCCGGCGACAGCGCCGAAATCGCGAAATTGCGTGAACGCCTGGCGCGGCTGGAAACCCCCGCCGCCGCGCCGCCACCATCCGAACGGCTGGCGCGCACCGAGGCCAGGATCGAAACCAGCAGCGACCAGATCGCCCGCGATGCCGAACGCATCGACCGGTTGACCGCCCAGATCGCCGCGCTTTCCGCGACGCAACAGAGCGATCGCGCCCGCACCGAGGCCGCCACCGCCACCGCCATCGCCGCGGCCGACCGCGCCCAGGCCATGCTGACGCTCGTGCTCGTGCGCCGTGCCGTCGATGCCGGGCAGCCGTTCGGCGCCCTCGATGGCGCTCTGCGCCGGTCGTTCGAAGCGCGCTACCCTGATGCCGTGAAGGCCGTCGCCGCCCTCGGCGCCGCGCCGGTGTCACTCGCCAGCCTGCGGCGCGACTTCAACAGCCTGCGCCCGGCCATCGGTGCCCGGCCGACCGCCGACCAGCGCCAGAGCTGGTGGGAAACGCTGACGACGACGATCAGCGCGGCAGTGTCGTCACCCGCCCCCGGTACGCCCCAGGCGGCGCCCGAGGCCGCTGCGGCGGCGCTGGCGCGTGGCGATCATGCAGCGGCGGCGAACCAGTTGCGCCGGTTGCGGTCACCGCCGCCGGCACTCGCCGGCTGGCTGGCGGCGGCCGACCGGTTGCAACGCGGCAACCAGGCGCTGGCGACGCTGGAAGCCGCCAGCCTGCTCGCCCCGCCGGTTGTGCCGGTTGTCGCGGCAGCGCCGGCCGTTGCGCCCCCGGTGCCGGCGCCGGCACCCGCCCCGGCCGCAGTGACACGCACCAGCGTGCAGGGCAAAGCCGGCGGTATCGGTGGGTCGGTGCGCGATGCGCTCGATCTGCGCCGGGTCTTTGCCGATGTTTTCGGCGTGATGAGCCCGGGCTAACGCGTGCCGAACAGCGCGCTGCCGACCCGCACCTGGGTGGCGCCGAGCAGCACCGCGGTTTCATAATCCGCCGACATGCCCATCGAAAGCTGCGGCAGCGCCAGCCGGCGCGCCAGCTTTTGCAGAAGCGCAAAGAACGGCGCCGCCTCGATTCCCGCCGGCGGCACGCACATCAGGCCGATGACATGCAGCCCCGCCGCCCGCGCCGCCGCCAGCAAGGCTTCGGTCTCGGCAATCGCGCAGCCGCCCTTTTGCGCTTCGGCGCCGATGTTCACCTGCAAGAAGCAATCGGGCCATTTGCCCGCCGCCGCCATCGCCTTGCCCAGCGCCGTCACCAACGACGGCCGGTCGACACCATGGATGACATCGAACAGCGCCACCGCCTCGGCGGCCTTGTTCGATTGCAGCTGCCCGACAAGGTGCAGCCGCAAATCCGGCGTGGCGGCCAGCAGCGCCGGCCATTTTTCCTGTGCCTCGGCAACGCGATTCTCGCCAAAACTGCGCTGCCCGGCGGCGATGAGCGGGGAAATGGCGTCGGCGTCGAAGGTCTTGCTGACCGCGATCAGCTCGATGTCGCCGGGGTCGCGTCCGGCGATTCGCGCGGTGCGGGCGATCGTGTCACGGACAAGCGCCAGCCTGTCGCCGGCATCATTGGCGGGCGTCACGGTAGCGATCAGAAGGCGACGTTGGTGCCGAGATAGACGGCCTGGTCATCGCGGTTCGGATCGAGCAGCGACGGGGTGAGCGGTGCCAGCTTGTAGCGCACGCCGCCATTCACCGAAACACGCGGCGCGATCGCATAGGCGCCGCCCAGTTCGACCGAATAGCGCCGTTCGAGCGGCGCAAAAGCCAGCAGCGAGCCCTTTTCGGCGGTGCCCTGCAGGCTGGTCCGCCAGTTCTTGCCACGATAGCTGACGCCAAGGTCGACCGAATCGCGCGCACCGGCGAGAAGCGCCCCCGGGCCGGGCTCGACATGGCCGAAGCCGGTGTTGACGGCGAAGCCCTTCCAGCCGACCGAGAGATCAACATTGTACGACGCCGGCAGCGACGCCAGCGATTCGACCGGCATGGTCGCCCGCGAACGCTCGGGTGCCGCCGCGATCACCCTTGTGCTGACCCCAAGCGACAGTGCCTTGCGATTGTCACTCTGGCCCGATGGCGTGAAGCGGAAGGCGCGCTCGAGCGTCTGCAGGCGCGAAGTCGCCGGGTTGTTGCCCGACGCGGTGAAGCTGAATTTCGCCGAATCGCTGATCGACGGCTGGAAGGGCGTCAGAGGGGTTTCGAGGCTGAAGCGCTGCTTGGCGGGCTTGGCGACGGCGCGGCCATCGGTCTTTGCGGCCAGTGCCGGGGTGGCGGCGAGTGCCAGCGCGCCCAGAAAGCCGATGCACGTCAAGGCGATGCCGCGTGGCAGGGCGATGACGCGCGGCAGGGCCCCCGAATGGCCACCACTGGCCTCGGGGCTGGTCGGTGCAGGGTTGATCCTGCGCGAATCGACTCGCCTGTCCATTTGTTTTTCCTATCAGCGCCTTTCCACCGCGCCCAGCCTCTAACCGTGATACTTATGGCCAGCAGCGGAATTATTTCAGTCAACTGTGCTCTGGCGCGCACAGTTGAGCAAAGCGCAGCTTCCGCTTGGCGCATGGCGCCGGGCGCGCCTATAAGGCCCCACCAAGTTTCGGGAAGGGTCGCCTGTGCGTCGCGTCGCAATCATCCTCGGGTTTCTGGCGCTCACGGCGCCGCTGGCTGCGTGTGGCAGCAAGAAGGAGAAGGTTGCGGTCGGCAATGTCGCGCCGGCGCGACTGACCACGATCGGCGTCAATGCCTATCTGTGGCGCGCCTCGCTCGATACCATCGGTTTCATGCCGCTCGCCCAGGTCGATTCCAACGGCGGCGTCATCATCACCGATTGGTACGCCACGCCCCAGGCGCCCAACGAACGCGTCAAGGTGACGATCACCATCCTCGATACCGAGTTGCGGTCGGATGCGCTGAAGGTCACCGCCATCCGCCAGGCGCTCGCCGGCAGCGGCTGGGTCGATGCGCCGGTGCGCGCCGGCACGGTGCAGAAGCTCGAAGAAACCATCCTCAGCCGCGCCCGCGACCTGCGCCGCGCCCAATATTCGGGCTGATCTGGCTCCCATGGCGACAAAGTTCGATCACAAGGGCGCCGAAGCGCGCTGGCAAAAGGCGTGGGACGCCGCCAACAGCTTTGCCGCGGACGATGCTTCGCCGCGGCCCAAGGCCTATGTGCTGGAGATGTTTCCCTATCCGTCGGGGCGCATCCATATCGGCCACGTCCGCAACTACACGATGGGCGATGTCATCGCGCGCACCCGCCGGGCGCAAGGTTTCGAAGTGCTCCACCCGATGGGCTGGGACGCCTTCGGCATGCCGGCCGAAAATGCCGCCATGGAACGCGGCATCCATCCGGGCGGCTGGACGCGGGACAATATCGCCGCGATGCGCGCCCAGTTGCAACGTCTCGGCTTCGCGCTCGACTGGAGCCGTGAGCTCGCCACCTGCGAGCCCGATTATTACGGCCAGGAACAGGCGCTGTTCCTCGATCTGCTCGCCGCCGGCCTCGTTTATCGCAAGGAATCGGCGGTAAACTGGGATCCGGTCGACATGACCGTGCTCGCCAATGAACAGGTCATCGATGGCCGCGGCTGGCGCTCGGGCGCGGTCGTCGAACGCCGCCGGCTCAACCAATGGTTCCTCAAGATCACCGATTTCGCCGATGATCTGCTCGAAGGGCTGAAGTCGCTCGACAATTGGCCTGAAAAAGTCCGGTTGATGCAGGAAAACTGGATCGGCAAGTCGCAGGGCATGCGTTTCACCTTCCGGGTAGCCGACAGCGACACGACTTTCGATGTCTTCACCACGCGCCCCGACACGCTGTTCGGCGCCAGCTTTGCCGCGCTCGCCCCCGATCACCCGATCAGCCTCGGGCTCGCCGAGAACAACCCGGGGCTTGCCGCCTTCATCGCCGAGTGCCGCGCCGGCGGCACCGCCACCGCCGATATCGAGGGCCAGGAGAAAAAGGGCTTCGATACCGGCCTGTCGGTCATCCACCCCCTCGATGCGTCGATCCGGTTGCCGGTGTTCGTCGCCAATTTCGTGCTGATGGACTATGGCACCGGCGCCATCTTCGGCTGCCCGGCGCATGATCAGCGCGACCTTGATTTCGCCCGCAAATATCAGCTGCCGGTGACCCGCGTCGTTGCGCCCGAGGGTGAAGCCGACGCGCCGATCCACAACGAGGCCTATACCGGCCCGGGCAAGCTTGTGCATTCACGCTTCCTCGACGGCCTGGGCGTCGACGAGGGCAAGGCCGCCGTCATCGCGCGCGCCGAAGCCGAAGGCTGGGGGCAGGGCACCACCGTCTGGCGGCTGCGCGACTGGGGCGTGTCGCGCCAGCGATATTGGGGCACGCCGATCCCGATCATCCATTGCGACGCCTGTGGCGTCGTATCGGTGCCCAAGGCGCAATTGCCGGTCGTGCTGCCCGAAGACGTGACGTTCGACCTGCCGGGCAATCCGCTTGATCGCCACCCGAGCTGGAAAGCTGTCGATTGCCCGACCTGCGGCAAGCCGGCGCGGCGCGAGACCGACACGCTCGACACCTTCGTCAATTCGTCCTGGTATTTCATCCGCTTCGCCAGTGCGCCCGCCGACCAGCCATTCGACCGTGCCGTTGCCGAACAATGGCTGCCGGTCGGGCAATATATCGGCGGGGTGGAGCATGCCATTCTC
Organism: Polymorphobacter sp.; assembly: GCA_044373875.1. Classification (GTDB taxonomy): domain Bacteria; phylum Pseudomonadota; class Alphaproteobacteria; order Sphingomonadales; family Sphingomonadaceae; genus Sandarakinorhabdus. The sequence goes on along the minus strand of JBILPK010000001.1, from coordinate 46,496 downwards.
CACCTGCTCTATGCGCGCTTCTGGACGCGGGCGCTCAACCGCATCGGGCGCCTGTCGGTCACCGAGCCCTTTGCCGGCCTGTTCACGCAAGGCATGGTCACCCATGAAACCTATTCGCGCGAGCAGGGCGAAGGCGTCGGCGCGCTGTATTTCGCGCCGGACGAGGTCGATCGCACCGGTCATGGCGCGACGCTGAAGGCCGATGGTGCGCCGGTCGATGTCGGCCGCGTCATCAAGATGTCGAAGTCGAAGAAGAATGTCGTCGACCCCGATACCATCCTCGGCACCTATGGCGCCGATGCGGTGCGCTGGTTCATGCTGTCGGATTCGCCGCCCGAACGCGATCTTGCCTGGTCGGAAAGCGGCATCGACGGCGCCTGGCGCTTCGTCCAGCGCGTCTGGCGGTTGGCCGAGGATGCTGCCGCCGCCGCCCCGGCGAGCGACGCCGACGACAGACTGGCGCGCATGGTGGCCAAGACCATCGCCGCCATCACCAGCGATATCGACAAATTGCAGTTCAACAAGGCCGTTGCGCGCCTCTACGAGCTCGTCACCGCCATCGAACGCGCCTCGGCCAGTGCGACCCGCGCCGAGGCGGTGCTGACGCTGCTGCGCCTCGTCTCGCCGATGGTGCCGCACCTCGCCGAAGAAGCCTGGGCGCTGCTCGGCCAGCCCGGCATGATCATCGACGCCGGCTGGCCGGTCGCCGACCCGGCGCTGCTCATCGACGACACGGTTACGATTGCCATCCAGATCAACGGCAAGCTCAAGGACAGTTTCGAGGCCGCCAAGGGTGCCGACAAGGGCGCGCTCGAAGCCGAAGTGCTGGCGCGCGAAAAGGTCGTGCGCGCGCTAGAAGGCCGTACGCCGAAGAAGATCATCATCGTCCCCGACCGGCTGGTCAACCTTGTCGCCTGACCGCGCCGCCTTTCCCTCGCCCTGTGCGGGAGAGGACGACTCGCCAAAGGCGAGCGGGGTGAGGCGTGCCTTCGCCGCGCTCGCCCTGATTCTTGCCCTCTCCGCCTGCAACCTCGCCCCGGTCTATTCCGGCGGCAGCAGCAGCCCTGCCTCGGCGCTGCTTGCCACCACCGAGATCGCGCCGATCGCCGATCGCCAGGGCTTTCTCGTCCGCCAGGCCCTGCTCGATCGCTTCGGCACCGCCGCCGCCAACCCGAGCTATCGCCTCGAAATCGCGCTCGATGACCAGATCGTCGCCTTCGGGGTGCGTGGTGACAATTCCGCCGCGCGTGAACGCCGCACGCTGCGCGCGCGCTATCGGCTGGTCGATATCGCCAGCAACGCCGTTCTGCTCGACGCCACCGCCGGCTCCGATATCGGCATCGATCGCGTCAGTTCCAACTATGCCGTGGTCGCCGCTGAAACCACCGCGCTCGAGCGCCTGTCGATCGACGTTGCCAGCCAGATTACCGCGCGCCTTGCCCTGTTCGGCCGCACCGCGCCCACCGCACCCTGACGCTTGCCGGTGAAGGTCGACGCCGCCCGTATCCAGTCCTTCTACCGCCACTGGCCCGATGATGTCCGGCTGGTGTTGCTCCACGGCCAGGATGGTGCTGCCTCGCGGGATCATGCCGACCAGATCGCGCGGCAGTTCGCCGACAGCGCCAACCCGATGGCGGTCGAAGTGCTGCCCGGCGCGGCGATCGCCAAGGATCCGCAGGCGCTCGTCGGCGCCGCCGGCGCCGTTTCGATGTTCGGGGACCGTACGCTGGTGCGTGTCGACGGGCTCGACGAGGATGGCTTGGCGGCTGTCACGGCCTTGCTCGAAACGCCGCCGGGCAACCCGGTCATTGCCGTCGCCGGGGTGCTCAAGAAGGGCTCCAAGCTCGTCGCCTTTGCCGAAAAATCCCCCGGCATCGCGTCGCTGCAAAGCTATGAACCCGGCCTGCGCGATGCGCTGCGGCTCGCTACCGAAATCGGCAACCCGCTCGGCCTGCGCGCCAGCCGCGACGCCGCCACCGCGCTGTTCGAGGCCGCGGGGGGGGATCGCACCCTCATCCGGCGCGAACTCGAAAAGCTCAGCCTTTATCTCGACAGTGCCGAGGACCGGCCCAAACCGCTCGAACGCAGCGATGTCGAAGCCATCGGTGTCGGTGTCGGCGATGCCGACCAGTTTGCGCTCGGCGGCGCCGTCGCCAGCGGCCGCCCGGCGCTGGTTGCCGATCTGCTCGGCCGCCTGCCCGCCGGCATGGGCATTCCGGCGCTGCGCGCGGTCGAGCGCCGCTTCGGCCTGCTGCTCACCCTGCGCGGCGTCGTCGATGGCGGCGCCAGCCCGCAGACCGCTGTGGACAGCGCCCGACCGCCGATCTTCTGGAAGGAAAAAGAGGCTGTCGCTGCCGAACTGGGCCTGTGGTCGACCCCGATGATCGTGCGCGCGCTCGCCGATCTGCTCGCCGCCGAACGCGATATCAAATCGAGCGGCAGCCTCGGGGACATTGTGGCCCATGCGGCGATCCTGTTGCTGGCGCGGCGCGGGGCGGCGCGGCGGCGGTAGGCGGGCCTCCGGCGGGCAGGGGCTGAGCCTCTGCACCCCTTTTTATTGGGCGCTTACGCTTCTAATGTCCGGCTATCGCTGCAAGGGCTGAGACATGTCGGCTATCGCGCCCGCCAAAATACGCATCTTGGGCTGGGGCCTGGCCATCGGCCTGCTGGCTTTGCCTTGGCTGGCGATGCAGTTCAGCACCCAGATCGTCTGGACCGGCAGCGATTTCCTGTTGTTCGGGGCGCTGCTTGCCAGTGCCGGGGCCGTGCTGGAACTGGCGGCAATGCGCTCTGCCCCGCTCGCCTGGCGGGCCGGCATGGCGATCGCCGCGGCGACCGGCTTTGTGCTGGTCTGGGCCAATGGCGCCGTCGGCATCATCGGCGCGGAGGATGATCCGGCCAATCGGCTGTTGATGGCGGTGCCGCTGGTCGCCGTCGCCGGTGCCGCGCTAGCACGCCTGCGCGCGGCGGGGATGGCAGTTGCCATGGTCGCAACAGCGCTGTTCCAGATCGCAGCAACGTTTGTCGCGGCTACGCCCGGTTCAGTGCCGGCATTTGCTTTCACCGCGCTGTTGGTCGCTGGCTGGCTGTCCGCCGCGATCGCCTTTCGGCGCGCCGTCTAGAGCCTCCGGTGGCTGGGGCCTTGGCTCCAGACCCTTGATACGAGATTGGCGCTCGGCACTGAATGCGGCGCCTTGTGTACGTCCCGAATGGGGTTTGGGGCCTGCGGCCGCAGCCGCCCGAAGCCCGGTTTCAACCTGAATGAAAGAGATTTTAGCTCTGGCCCAGCCTTGTGCACAGCCAATCGAGCTGATCGAGGCTGGCAAAGCGGATCGTCAGGCTGCCGCTTTCGCCGCCTGTTGCCACCGCCAGTGCGACCGGCATGCCCAGGCTTTCGGAAAGCTGGATTTCCAGCGCGTCGGCATTGGCATCCTGGCCGCCGCCAGCAGCGCCTGGCTTCGACAAGGCGTGGCGCGGCTGTGGTTTGCTGCGCCCCGCGGCAATCTCCTCGATGGCACGAACCGATAGCCCTTCGGCCACCACGCGCTGCGCCAGCGCTTCGGGGTCGGCCGCGGTGGCAAGCGCACGGGCATGGCCCATCGTCAATTGCCCGGTCTCGACCATCGACTGGACCGTTTCGGGCAGTTCGAGCAGCCGCAGCAGATTGGTGACATGGCTGCGCGATTTGCCGACGATGCCGGCGAGCACCGCCTGGGTGTGCCCGAAATCGTCGATGAGTCGGCGATATCCCCGCGCCTCCTCGATGGCATTGAGATCGCTGCGCTGGATATTTTCGATCAGTGCGATCTCGAACGCCATGCGATCATCGAGCGCACGGACCACCGCCGGTATCTCGTGGAGACCCACGGCCTGGGCCGCACGCCAGCGGCGTTCGCCGGCAATGATCTCGAAGCGCCCACCGGCGACGGGACGCACCAGGATCGGTTGCAGAACACCATGCGCGCGCACCGATGCAATCAATTCCTCCATCGCGTCATTGGTGAATTGGCGACGGGGCTGGTGCGGGTTGGCGGCAACATCGGCGATGGCCAGCCGTGCCACGCCGGGGGCATTCGCGTCGACCGGCGCCGCAGCCTCCTCCAACAGGGCGGAAAGACCCCGGCCTAAACCGGAAACACGTTTCTTTTCAGCCATTTATGCTACAGCCTCAGCAGGAGTGGCGGTATTGGTGCGCGCCAGCAGTTCTCGTGCCAGCGCCACATAGGCTTCGGACCCCGTGCAGCGGCTATCATAAAGCAGTGCCGGCAGGCCATGGCTCGGCGCCTCCGACAGGCGGACGTTGCGCGGAATTTCGGTCTTGAACACCTTGGTGCCCATCACCGCGCGGACATCCGCCGCAACATGTTCGGTCAGGCGATTGCGCCGGTCGACCATGGTGAGCACGATGCCCAGCAGTTCCAGCCGGGCATTGAGACTCGAGCGGACGCGCTCGATGGTGCCGAGCAATTGACTGAGGCCTTCAAGCGCAAAGAATTCGCATTGCAACGGCACCAATACCGCATCGGCAGCGACCAGCGCGTTGACCGTCAACAGGCCGAGCGACGGCGGACAATCGATGATCACATGATCATAGGCGGGCAAGGTGGCCAGGGCATCCTCAAGGCGATGACTGCGCCGATCGACATCAATCAATTCGATTTCGGCACCCGACAGCGCCGGTGTCGACGGCATAACGGCCAATCCCGGCACCTGGGTGTTGCGCAGCGCTTCTTCGGCAGCGATCTGCCCGAGCAGGACTTCATAGGTCGAGGCTTGCCGTGTCCGGCGATCGAGTCCGAACCCTGTCGAGGCATTGCCCTGCGGATCGGCATCGACGACGAGCACTGTTTGTCCCGCGGCGGCGAGCGCGGTGGCGAGATTGATCGTCGTGGTGGTTTTCCCCACCCCGCCCTTCTGGTTGGCAACGGCGATGATCATCGGTGCTTCACTCCACGGGCGAGAACGATGCGGGCGTCGGTGTCTGTCAGGCTGGGCAAAAGATCATGGCTGAAAGCAAAGCGTCGCTCGGCGAATTCGATTTCTTCGGCCACCCGCATGCCCTTGGGCAGGATCCAGCGCGTCCCCGATCCGGCACAGGGCAGGCCCCAATCGAAAAGCTGTGCCAGATTGGCAAGCGCGCGCGCCGTGATGATGTCGAACTTCTGCCGCGGCAGGGTTTCGATGCGACAGTTGGCGATCGTGACGCGATCACCAAGCCCCAGCGCCGTGGCGACTTCGGCCAGGAAGCGGCACTTCTTGGCGATCGATTCGACCAGGGTGAAGCGCGCGGTCGGATCTAGCAGCGCCAGCACCAGACCCGGAAAGCCGGCACCGGCACCGATATCGAGCCAGGATTTGCTGAGGCCGGCAATGGGCAGGAGCTGCGCCGAATCGGCAAAATGGCGCTCCCAGACATGGGGCAATGTGCTCGGGCCAACGAGATTCATCCGTGTCTGCCAGTCCACGAGGAGTTCTGCGTAGCGATCCAGCAGTGCGAGTGTTTCACGTGGAACATCGAACTGCAGCGCAAAGACGTCACGGTCGATCATGCGGCGGCCTTGCGCGTAAAGGGCAGAAGCGCCACCAGTGCCGCGGGTGTAATGCCAGGCACCCGCCCGGCGGCACCAAGCGTGGTGGGACGCGCCCGGGACAAGCGCTCGGCCATTTCATGGCTCAAGCCCGGGATGCGTGCAAAGTCGATGCTGGCGTCGATCGCCATGGCTTCATCGCGGCGGAAGCTGACAATATCTGCGTCCTGGCGGTCGAGATAGTGCGCATAGCTTGCGTCGACGACCAGCGCAGCAAAAACCGCCGTCGCCACCGCAGCGAGTTCCGGCCAGACCTTCAACGCGGCGTCGTGCGACATCATCGGAAAACGCAGCCACTCGAAAGCGCTGCGAACAACGCCATCCTGACGTGTATCAAGCCCCAGCGATGCCAGGCGAGCGGGCGTTGCCTTCAAGCGGTCAAGCATTGCGCGCGCAGCGACACGGTCGGCCTGTTCGATCCTGAAAAGTTCCACTTCCGCATCGGGCAAAAGGCCGTGGTCGATTGCCATCGACGACAGGCGCGCAGCGGCGTTATCGGTCCGCAATCGCAAGCGATACTCGGCGCGAGACGTGAACATGCGATAGGGTTCGCTGACCCCATGCGTGGTCAGATCATCAATCATCACACCGATATATCCCGACGCGCGATCGATGGTCAGCGGAGCCCAGCCAAGCGCCAATGCGGCGGCATTGGCGCCAGCGATCAGGCCCTGGGCGGCGGCCTCCTCATAGCCGGTCGTGCCATTGATCTGGCCGGCAAGGAACAGCCCGGGCCGTGCAAGGCAATGCAGCGTTGGCCCGAGCGCACGCGGATCGACATGATCATATTCGATTGCATAGCCCGGCCGCAGAATGCGCACCCGCTCGAGCCCGGGGATCGTTGCAATGAATTGCTCCTGCACATCGATCGGAAGCGACGTCGACAGGCCGTTCGGATAGACGGTAAGGTCGTCATAGCCTTCGGGTTCCAGAAAAACCTGATGGCCGTCACGATCGCCGAAGCGTACCACCTTGTCTTCGATCGACGGGCAATAACGCGGCCCGACGGAATCGATGTGGCCGCCATAGAGCGCCGATTTCTGCAGATTCTCCCGAATGATGCGGTGTGTTTCCGGCGTTGTCCGCGTTATTGCGCACGGCAACGACGGGGTTGCCGAAGCCTGATCCCGACCGAACTGCGGATGATCGGCATCACCCGCCTGCCATGCCAGCCGCGCCCAATCGATACTGCGGCCATCGAGCCGCGCCGGCGTGCCGGTTTTCAAGCGCGAAACGGGCAGCCCCATGGCGCGCAGGCCATCGCCGAGGCTGGATGCCGCGGCACCGATACGCCCGCCGGCAGCGCGCTTGTCACCCTGGTGCATGATGCCACCAAGGAAGGTGCCGGTCGTGAGAACCACGGCCTTGGCAAACAGCTTGCCGCTTTGGGTTTCTATCCCGACAACCGCGTCGCCATCGCAGAGCAGCCCCAGCGCCGCGGTCGTCAGAATCTCCAGATTGGGCCATTGCAACAACTGCGCCGCCGTGGCCGCGCGATAGCGTTTGCGATCGACCTGCGCTCGCGGTCCATGGACGGCCGGCCCTTTCGAGCGATTGAGGATACGGGATTGCAGTCGAGCTTGGTCGGTGATCCGCCCCATGATACCGCCAAGCGCTTCGATCTCGCAGACGAGATGACCCTTGCCGATACCGCCGATGGCGGGGTTGCACGACAAGGTCCCGGGATCATCTGCTCGCAACGTTACCAGCCCGACGCGCGCACCCATCCGCGCCGCTGCAGCAGCAGCTTCGCATCCGGCATGGCCGGCGCCGACAATCAGAACATCAAAGGGAATCATGATGCGCCTTCATAGCGCGCCAAGCGCCAATGTTCCACGTGGAACAATGCCGACTATTTACCGATACAGAATCGCGAAAATATGCGGTCGAGAACGTCATCGACACCAACGCGGCCTGCAATGCGGCCAAAGGCCTGAGCGGCATGCCGCAAGCCTTCGGCGCGAAGGACATGATCGTCGCTTTCCGCCGCATCACGCAGCGCCGTCGCCGCATCGGCAAAGGCGGCTCGATGCCGGGCATGGGCAAGCAGTGGCGGTTCGGAGGGCCGGGTAGCGCTATGGGCCCAGAGCCGCAGCGAGTCGCGAAGCGCCCGGATACCATCGCCGCGCGTCGCGGAAACAAAATGCACCCCCTCACTGGCGCGATGCGGCGGACCAGCAAGGTCGACCTTGTTGACCACTAGGATGCCGGTGTCCGGAAGTGCAGTGGGCCAGTGGTCAACAAGATGCACCACAAGGTCAGCCGCAACCGCTCGCATGCGGGCCCGGCGGATGCCTTCCGCCTCGATCGGGTCGTCGGTCTCACGCAGGCCAGCGGTATCGATCAGCACCGCGGCAACGCCATCGAGGTCGATCGGAACTTCGATCGGATCGCGCGTGGTGCCGGCTATTGCAGTGACAATCGCGGCATCCGTGCTGCTTAACGCATTGACTAAACTAGATTTTCCAACGTTCGGCGGACCAGTGACAGTGATCGTCAGGCCATTGCGCAGGCGTTGGCCGCGCCCGGCATCGGCGATCAGGTCATCGAGTTCCGCAGCCAGCTCCAGGAGCCGTTCACGCGCAGCTTCCCCGATCCGCGCCGCGACATCGGCTTCCTCCTCGGCAAAATCGAGCCCGGCTTCGGCTTCGGCAAGAATGTCGAGGCATCGGCTGCGCCAGGCATCGGCGGCGCGGCTGAGAATGCCGCCGGTCAATGCCAGGGCGGCGCGGCGTTGGCCGGCCGTTTCGGCCGCGACGAGATCGGCAAGGCCTTCGACCTGGGCCAGGTCCATGCGGCCGTTGGCAAAGGCGCGACGCGTGAACTCGCCGGGCTCGGCAAGGCGGACCGTCGGCAGCGCCGTCAGCGCCGCCAGGACGCCTGCGACGACTGCCACGCCGCCGTGCAGGTGAAACTCGACCAGATCTTCGCCACTGGCCGTTGCTGGCCCTGGAAAGACCACGACGAGCGCCTTGTCGAGCGGCGTGTCATCGCGCGGGTCGTGCAATGCCCGCAACGACAGGCGGCGAGGCGGCGGCGCTGTTCCGCCGGTCAAGGCCGCAAGGCTGGCGATCGCGGCGGGCCCGGAAAGCCGGATTACCGAGATGGCAGCCGGCGGCGGCCCGGAAGCGAGGGCGGCAATCGTATCGATTGTCATGACCGGCAATACCCGGGGCGGTTCACTGCGGCGGCTTGGGGATCGCTGCCATGAACATCTTCTGCCATTGCTCGAAGCCATCGGTAATGCCCGGCATCCAGGCACGGGTCATTTTTTCGAAGTCGGCCGGGGTCACGCCGTCGGTAATCGTCGATTTCAACTTGTCGAGATAGACTTCATGGACCGACGACAGGTCTGGCAGGCCGAAGAAGGCCCGGGCTTCTTCGGGGGTGCAATCGATTGTGAAATTGACCTTCATGGCAACGTCTTTTCATGGCTGGGCGCGAACGCGCCGGCTTGGCACGATAATGCCGGCAGTCTAGCGTTACCGGAACCGTTATCGCAAGGCATGACGCCTTGTGGTTCATGGCGAGCGCCGCACTGCTGGCGATTGGCTGGCGGGTTCGTTTTCGGGAATGGCACTGGCTGATTCGTGTGAGATTTCGAGAGTGTAATGAAAACAAAAACTTGCTGCGCAGCATAAGTGCAGCATAAACAAAGGAAACCCGATGCAGTCGATCCGTTTTTCAACCGCTGGCGGTCCGGACGTCATGACCTTTGGCGATGTCGACATCGCAGCACCCGGACCCGGCGAGGTGCGGCTTCGGCAGACCGCCATCGGGCTCAATTTCATCGATACCTATCACCGCAGCGGCTTGTATCCGATCGCGCTGCCGAGCGGGCTGGGGCTGGAAGCGGCGGGAGTCATCGAATCCGTTGGCGCGGGCGTCACGCTGACGCCGGGAATGCGGGTCGGCTATTGCTGGGGCCCGATTGGCGCCTATGCCACCCATCGCCTTATCCCGGCCGATCGCGTTGTCGCCTTGCCTGACACGGTCAGTGACGAAGTGGCGGCGGCGGGCATGCTGAAGGGGTGCACGACCGAATTTCTCGTCGAGCGCTGCGCCCGGGTCCAGCCCGGCGACTGGGCACTGGTCCAGGCGGCGGCGGGCGGCGTCGGGCTGTTGCTGGTGCAATGGCTGAAGCATGTCGGCGCGGTGGTGATCGCGGTGGCCGGATCGGCGGAAAAGGTCGCGCTGGCACAGGCGCATGGCGCCGACCATGCCATTGTCCAGGACGCGTCGCTGGCGGCGCAGGTCCGCGAACTGACCGGGGGCCGCGGCGTTGATGTCGTGTTTGATGGCGTCGGCAAGGCGACCTTCGAGGCTTCGCTCGACAGTTTGAAGAAGCGCGGGCTGTTGATCAGCTATGGCAATGCCTCGGGCCCGGTCGGTGCGGTCGATTTCGGTATATTGTCGCGCAAGGGGTCGCTGTTCGCGACGCGGCCGACGCTCTTCGATTATTATGCGACGCGGAACGAGATCGAGACGTACGGCGGCCGCGTGCTCGATCTGATCGGGTCGGGCGTCCTCAAGGTCAACATCGACCAGCGCTACCCGCTCAAGGACGCAGCCCGGGCCCACCGCGACCTCGAAGCCCGTCGCACGACAGGTTCCACGGTTCTGATCCCGTAAATGGCGGGCAGGGCCTCAGGCCCGGCCCGCCGGAGGCAATTTCAGCTGACCAGCGGCATCACCACCGGCGCGACCTCGTTCATGCCTTCATAGATCATCTTGAAGGCGACATAGATGATGACAGCCAGACCGACATAGGCGATCCAGCGATAGCGTTCGATGTATTTGGCGATGATGTTGGCGGCGATGCCCATCAGCGCGACCGACAGGATCAGCCCCAATACCATGATGTCGGGGTGTTCGCGCGCCGCGCCGGCGACGGCCAGCACATTGTCGAGGCTCATCGACACATCGGCGAGGGCGACCGACCAGGCGGCGGCGGCAAAGCTCTTTGCCGGTATCGGCGTGCCGGTGGCAACGAAATCGTCAGCGCCCGGGCCATCAATCATGACCGCGCCGGGGCGCAGTTCGCGATACATCCGCCATGCCACCCAGAGCAGCAGCAGGCCGCCGGCGAGGATCAGCCCGACGATCTGCAGCAGTTGCGTGACGAGCAGCGCAAAGGCGATGCGCAGCACCAGTGCCGCGGCAATGCCGATCATGATTACCTTGCGGCGCTGGGCAGCGGGCAGGCCGGCGGCGAGTGCGCCGACGACGATGGCGTTGTCGCCCGCCAGCACGACATCGATGAGGACGACCTGGCCGAAGGCGGCCAGCGCCTCGGGCGTGAAAAGATGCGCAATATCCATGGCAGGCAGTTAGGGTGGCGCGGCGCGCTTCGCCACCCCCAAATCGTCAATCGGCGAGGGTGTGGACAAGTTCGTCGAGATAATCGCGGCCTTGGTAGACCGACGAGACTCGCACGCGCTCGTTGAGGCCGTGCGCGCCATTGCCGTCGCTTTCGCCGTAAAAGCCCGGCACGCCATAGGTCGGGATGCCGATCGGCGACAGGAAGATGCTGTCGGTGGCGCCGGTCGACATCGTGGCGACATAGGGCACGCCCGGAAAATGCTTGGTCACCAGCGCCTTCATCGGGCCGAGGACGGCAGGGTTCATCGGTGGCGCCGTCGCGATCGGGCGCACCGGCGCCACCAGGGAAACGGCAACGCGCGGGTTGTCGATGACGCGCGCGAGCGTGTCGCGCACGGCTTGCGGATCGGTGCCGGGGAACATCCGGCAGTTGACATTGGCGGTCGCGCGTTGCGGCAGGGCGTTATTGGCATGGCCGGCACTCGCCAATGTCGTCACGCAGGTGGTGCGCAGCATCGAATGATACTGCGGGTCCTTCGATACGATGGCGTCGGCGGCGGCATCCTGCGGGTTGGCGAGCAGGGTTTTGAGCGCCGGGCCGGCCGGCGCAGGCATCACGCCCGCCATCGTCGTGAAGAAGCTGGTGGTGGTATCGTTGAACTGCACCCGGAATTCATGGGTGTTGACGCGGGTGATGGCACCGGCAAGATCGGTCAGGGCATTGTCGGGGCGCGGCACGCTCGAATGGCCGCCGGGGTTGGTCGCTTCCAGCTTGAAGTTCTGGACGGTCTTTTCGCCGACCTGGACGGCCATGCCGACGGGCTTGCCGTCGGGGGTCAGCCGGCCGCCGCCGCCTTCGTTGAGCGCATATTCGGCGGCGATCAGGTCGGGCTTGTTCCTGGCCAGCCAATCGGCGCCGTTGAAGGCGTCGGTGGTCTCCTCGCCGCAGGTCAGCGCGAGTTTCAACGTGCGCTTCGGCGCCTTGCCCGATTGCTTGTAGCGGATCAGCGTGTCGGTCCAGATGGCGGCCTGCGCCTTGTCGTCGGCGGTGCCGCGAGCATAATAGAAGCCGTTTTCCTCGACCAGCGTGAAGGGATCACGGGTCCAGTCTTCGCGCCTGGCCTCGACGACATCGAGATGCGCCAGCAGCAGGATCGGCTTGGCCTTCTTGTCGCTGCCATGGAGAATGGCGACGAGTCCGCCTTCCCTGGGGTGTTCGGGCGTGGCGAACAGGGTGATGTCACTTTCGGCGAACCCGGCTGCCTTCAACCGCACGGCGATCCGTTCGGCGGCAAGGGTGCAGCTGCCGGCCGACAGGGTGGTGTTGGTCTCGACGAGTTCCTTGTAGAGATCGAAGAACGCCTTCTGGTCGGGCTTGAGCGATTGTGCTGTCGCTGGGGCGGCAAGGACAGCGGCGAGCAACAGGGCTTTGAGGGTCATTTGGCGTCTTTCATTGTGTCTGCGGCAGCTGGCGCATTGGCGTAAACGTTGATCAGATCGAACAAATAATCGCGCTCCGCCAGCACGCCGGCGACCGAGATGCGCTCGTTGAGGCCGTGGACACCATTGCCATCAGGCATGCTGAAGCGGCCGGGCATGCCATAGGTGGCGATGCCGGCAGCGTTCAGATAGCGGCCGTCGGTGGCGCCGGTGCTCATCGTCGGGATCAAGGGCACCCCGGGGAAGTGCCGTTTCGCCAGCGCGACGGCGGGGCCATGGACCTGGGCAGACAGAGGCGGCGGCGGTGCCGCTTTTTCCGGGTTTTCGGACGGCCGCGGCGTCACCGTGATGCCTGCATTGCCAATGCGTTCGGCGATCTGGCCGCGCACCTTTTCCACACTGTCACCGGGGAACATCCGGCAATTGACATTGGCCTGGGCGCGCTGTGGCAGGGCGTTTCGGGCATGGCCGGCATCGAGCATCGTCGCGACACAGGTGGTGCGCAGCGTGGAATGCCAGCCGGGATCGCGGCTGACGATGGCGTTGGCGGCTTCATCCTGGGGGTTGACCAGCAGCGCGCGGATCGCCGTTGCGGTGTCGGCGTCGCTCAGCTTGGCCATTTCGGTGAAATAGGCGCGAGTCGTGTCGGACAATTGCACGGGGAAATCAGTCTTCGACAGCGCCACCAGCCCGGAGGCAAGATCGTAAATGGCATTGTCGGGGCGCGGCCGGCTGCTATGGCCGCCGGGGTTCCGGGTTTCGAGGACGAAATCCTGATAGACCTTCTCGCCGGCCTGGAAGCCGAGGCTGATCGGCTTGCCCTTGTCATCTGCCTTGCCGCCGCCGCCTTCGTTCAAGGCAAATTCGGCGTCGATCCAGTCGCGGTGGTTTTCCACCAGCCATTTGGCGCCGTTGAACGGCCCGCCTTCCTCCCCGCAGGTCAGCGCCAGCTTGAGCGTGCGACGGGGCGGCTTGCGCGCGGCCTTCAGGCGGATCATCGCATCGGTGAAGATCGCGCCATGCGCTTTGTCGTCGGAAACGCCGCGGCCATAATACCAGCCGCCTTCCTCGATGAAGGCAAAAGGATCGCGCTCCCAATCGGCGCGCCTGGCCTCGACCACGTCGAGGTGCGACAGCAACAGGACCGGTCGGGCCCTGGCATCACTGCCGGCCAGCGTGGCGACGAGGCCACCGTCCTGCGGGCGATCGTCCGGCCCCTCGAACACGCGGATGTCGCTGTCGGCAAAGCCTGCCGCCTTGAGCCTGGCCGCCATGCGCTCGGCAGCGACGGTGCAGCTGCCGCCGGAAACGGTCGTGTCGGTTTCGACCAGTTCCTTGTAGAGTGACCGGAACGCCGTCTGGTCGGGCCGCATCTCAGCGGCGGCAACGGGCGCGCCGAGCAGCGCCGCCGCCAGCAGAAGCGCCTTCATTTCACCCCCGCATAGGCTTTGACGAGGTCGAAGAGATAATCGCGCCCGGTCAGCAGCCATTTGACCGATGTGCGTTCGTTGAGGCCATGGGCGTTGGTCGAGCCGTCGCTGAGCAGGCCGGGGACGCCATAGGTCGGCACGCCGGCGGCGATCAGGAAACGCGCATCGGTCGCCCCCGTGCTCATCGACGGGACGATCGGCACGCCGGGGAAATGCTGTTTCGCCAGCGCGGCAGCCTTGGCATAGACTTCGCCGGTGAGCGGTGGCGGCGCGTTGACCGGGTTGACCGGCGGCACCGCGACGATGCTGGCCGGGGCGTCGCCGATCGCGGCCTTCAGCTGCGCGCCGACATCGGCGGGGGTATCGGTCGGGAACATGCGGCAATTGATGTTGGCAAAGGCGCGCTGGGGCAGGGCGTTGATGGCATGGCCACCTTCGATCTGCGTCGCGACACAGGTGGTGCGCAGCAGCGAATGGAAGCGCGGGTCCTTCGACACGATGGCGTCGGCGGCCTTGTCGGTCGGGTCGGCGACGAGTTTCAGCATCGCTTCGCCCATCGGCCCCGGCGTCATCTTGCCGAGCGCGGTGAAGCTGGCGCGGGTGACCTCGCTCATGCGGATCGGGAATTCGTAAGCGCCGATGCGGTTCATCGCCGTCGACAGCGCGTAGATGGCGTTGTCGGGGCGCGGCACCGAACTGTGCCCGCCGGGGTTGATGGCTTCGACCTTGAAATTCTGGCTGACCTTTTCGCCGGCCTGGAAGCTGAGCGTCAACGGTGTGCCATCGGGCTTCAGCGCGCCGCCGCCGCCTTCGTTGAGGGCGAAATCGGCCTTGATCCAGTCTGGGTGCTTCTCGATCAGCCAGCGGACATTGTTGACCCGTGCGCCCGATTCCTCGCCGCAGCTGAGCAGCAGCTTGATGGTGCGCTTCGGCCTGGCGCCCGCCGATTTCAACCGCGCCATGGCGTCGGTCCAGATCGCCGCCTGCGCCTTGTCGTCGGCGGCGCCGCGGGCATAGAACCAGCCGTCTTCCTCGATCAGCGTGAAGGGGTCGCGCGTCCAGTCCTCGCGCTTGGCCTCGACGACATCGAGATGGGCGAGCAGCATGACGCTGCCGAGTTTCGGGTCGCTGCCGGCGAAGGTGGCGATCAGCCCGCCATCCAATGGCAGGCCTTCGGGAACGAAGACGTTGAGATCGGCATCGGCAAAGCCCGCCGCCTTCAACCGTGCCGCCATGCGGGTGGCGGCCAGCGTGCAATCACCGGTGCTGTGGGTGGTGTTGGTCTCCACCAGCTCCTTGTAGAGCGTGCGGAAGGCCGCTTCGCCGGGGCGTTCGGCGGCGAGCACAGGTGTAGCGAGGCTGGCCGCGGCGATGGCGGCGACGAAAACATGACGCACGATGATTTCCCCAGGATGACTTGCGCCAATCTGGCGGCAAAGCCGTGCCGGGGGCAAGCGGCAATATTGTAAGGTCGAATCAGTCGCGCAAAAGCTCGTTGATGCCGGTCTTGCTGCGCGTCTGGGCATCGACGGTCTTGACGATGACGCCGCAATACAGCCCGGGGCCGGGTGACCCATCGGGCAGCGGCTTGCCGGGCATGGTGCCCGACACGACGACGGCATAGGGCGGCACCTTGCCGATATGGATTTCCCCCGTCGCGCGGTCGACGACCTTGGTCGAGGCGCCGAGATAGACGCCCATCGACAGCACGGCGCCTTCGCCGACCTGCACGCCTTCGGCGACTTCGGCGCGGGCGCCGATAAAGGCGCCGTCACCGATGATCACTGGTCCTGCCTGCAGCGGCTCAAGCACGCCGCCGATGCCGGCGCCGCCCGACAGATGCACGCCTTCGCCGATCTGCGCGCAGCTGCCGACGGTGGCCCAGGTATCGACCATCGTGCCCTTGCCGACGCGCGCGCCAATGTTGACAAAGCTGGGCATCAGGATGGCGCCGGGCGCGATATAAGCGCCGCGGCGAACGATGGCGCCCGGCACGGCGCGGAAACCGGCGGCGCGGAAGCGAGCGTCGTCCCAGCCCTCGAATTTCGATGGCACCTTGTCGAACCAGTTGCTGCCGCCGGGGCCGGCGATGACGCCGCTGTCGTTGAGCCGGAAGCTGAGCAGCACGGCTTTCTTGAGCCACTGGTTGACGCGCCAGCCACCCGCGCCATCGGGCTCGGCAACGCGCAGTTCGCCGGCATCCATGGCGAGAATGGCGGCCTCGACCGCGTCGCGCACGTCGCCGGTGGTGGCGAAGGAGATCGTGTCGCGGGCGTCCCACGCGGCGTTGATGGTGGCTTCGATGCTCATCTGCTTGTCTCCAGTTCGGCAACCACGCTTGTCAGCCAGCTGGCGACATCGGGGATGATCAGGTCGATATGGTCGCGGCGTTCATCCGGCCCCTGTTCGGAGCCATTGTCGATCCATACCGTCGTCATGCCGATCGCCTTGGCGGGGATCAGGTTGCGCGCCATGTCCTCGACAAAGACGGCGCGGGTCGGATCGATGTCATGGGTGCTGCACATGCTGGCATAGGCCGGCGCCTGCGGCTTGGGGACATAGCCGAGCGCATGGATATCGTGGAGCGCATCGAAACTGTCCGACAGGCCCAATCGCGCCAGCACCCGTTCGGCATAGGGCGCATCGGCGTTGGTGAAGACGAACTTCTTGCCCGGCAGCCGTGCGATCAGGTCGGCAAGCTCGGGGTGCGGCGCGACGACATCGATATCGACATCATGGACGAAGGCGAGAAACTCGTGCGGGTCGACGCCATGTTCGGCCATCAGCCCCGGCAGCGTCATGCCGTGCGAATGGAAAAAGCCCTTCTGCACCGCCCAGGCCGCCTGCGGATCGAGATCGAGCCGCTTCTGGATGAAGACGCCCATCTTCGCGTCGATCTGCGGGAACAGGCTGGCGCTCGCCGGATAGAGCGTATTGTCGAGATCGAAGATCCAGCTGTCGATATGGGCAAGCATCCGCCGCTGTTAGCGGGCTATGCGCCGGGCCGCCAGTGGCAGTGGAAACCGCCCGGAATCCGTGCCGGCATGCGGATGGTCGCCACCGGGCCATCGGCCAGGTGCGCGGCGTCCATGACCAGCAGCGCGCTTTCGTTGCGCCGCGAATCCCATTTCAGCGACAACAGCCAGCCATCGGTCTCGCCGGCGCCATTGGCCACGAACACCGGTTCGCCGAGATAGGCGCCATCACCGGCATCAAAACTGTCGCGCGCGCCGCTTTCGACATCGATGCGGGCGAGCATGTCGAAGCCATCGGTGCGGCCGGCGGTCGGCCGCGCCGTGCCATTGGCATAGGTGGCGCGATAGGCCTGGCCCTGGCGGCGATCGTCGATGCGCGGGAACTGCACATCGAGGGGATCGATGGTTTCGGCGCGCATGCTGGCCTTGCCGACCACCCAGCGCCGCATGGCGAAGCGCGATTCCTCATGCGTCGGCAGGCTGCCATCGGCCCCGGGCATCAACGGCGCGCGCGGTGACCCTGCGACATCGATGACGATTTCGTCGCCGCGTTCAAAGGCGTTGGCGCTGTGGAACATGAAGCACGGGTCGCTTTCTACCCAGCGCAGGTCGGCGGCGGTGCCGCCCTTGGGCATGATGCCGAAATAGCTGGTGCGGTTGCCCTCCCACGCCGCCATCGGGCCGCCGCGCATGGCGCGCGCCATGTCGATGACGACGGGCAGGCACGGGAAGATGACGTAATTTTCGGTCATCATGAAATCGTGCATCATGCTGCAATAGGGCTGGTCGAGGAAGGTCGTGTGGGTCGGCCGGCCCTGGGCGTCGATGATGTTGTAGCGGATAGCGGTGCTCGCCGGGCCCTTGGCGCTGTAGCCGAAGGCGTGCATGTCGCCGGTGGTCGGGCAGGTCTTGGGATGCGCGGTGAACGGCCCGGCCGCGGCACCGCCGAAGGTTTCGCTGCCCAGTGTTTCCAGGCTGTCGGGGTCCATCGCGACCGGCGGGCAGCCTTCCATCAGCGCATACAGCTTGCCGGCGTGCGGCCAGATATGGGTGTTGGCGGTGCTGTAATCCATCGGATTGGCTTCGGCTTCGTTGAAGCGCGGGTTGCCGAAGACCCCGAACAAGCGCTTGCCGGCGGCGCGCTCGGCGTTGAACTTGGGGGTGCGCACCCAGCGGTTCTTCAGGCTCGCCTTGCCGTTATTTATGGCGATGGCAAAGATCATGCCGTCGCCATCGAAGACATGGTAGCGGTCGTCGGGGTGCGGCGGGAATTGCGGGTCGGGGCCGTTGCGATAGAAGGTGCCGGCAAGGCCCGCGGGCAGATTGCCTTCGATGACCAGATCGGGGGCATCGAGTTCGGCATGAAAGGGCTGGTAATAGCCGTTGAGCGCCGGATCCGTGCCGAAAGACGCGACCATCTGATTTCTCCCACCGTAGGACGCGCAGGCTAGCGCAAGCCGTCGCCCGTTGCGACCGCACGAAAAAGGGGGGAAGCGGCTTGCCCGGCGTCCGCAAAAGCGGCATGACGCCGCGATGTCTGTTTCCCTTTCGTTCGCGGGCGAAACGCTGGTGCCGCTGGCCTGTGGCGCGCTGCACTGGCCGGCGCAGGCGATGCTGATCGTTGCCGACCTGCATTTCGAAAAGGCGTCGAGCTTTGCCCGGCGCGGCCGGCTGCTGCCGCCGTATGACAGCGCCGATACGATCGGCTGGCTGATCGATGCGCTGGCGGCAACCGGCGCGCAGCGGGTGGTGTGCCTGGGTGATTCGTTCCACGATCGCGGCGGGCCGCAGCGGCTGCCGCCCGGCCCGGCGGCGGCGCTGACGATGCTGATCCATGATCTCGACTGGTTGTGGATCACCGGCAATCATGATGACGATACGGCGGCGGCGATGGGCGGGCGCGTGCTGGCCGAAACCCGTATCGGGCCGCTGTGGTTGCGCCACGAAGCCGTGCCCGATGCCGGCGAGCCCGAACTGTCGGGGCATTTTCACCCCAAGGTGGCGGTGATGGCGCGCGGCCGCCGCATCGTGCGGCGCTGTTTCGCGCTGTCGGACAGCAAGCTGATCCTGCCCGCCTATGGCGCCTTCACCGGCGGGCTCGATATCGCCGATCCGGCGATCATGGCGGTGCTCGATGGCCCGGTGACGGCGCTGGTGCCCGAAGCCGGGCGGTTGCTGCGTTTTCCGGTGCCGCGCCCGGCGATTGCACAGAAACCGGCAATGGCGGCGCTGTCGCGCTTGTAACGTCGCCCGCGCCGGTTAGGATTGGCCGATCTCGGGGGAGACAGGCACTTGCTGCGCCGACCGTTGCTGTGGATTCCGCTGTTGCTGGTGCTGCTGTTTGGCGGCGCCGTCATCGGCGGCTATACGCTGTTGCCCGGCGTGGTGCGCTCGCAAGGCCAGGCCTGGGTGGAAAAAAACCTGCCCGGCAAGCAATTGACAATGGGTGCCATCGCCTTCGACCCGTGGTCGCTGACGCTCGACATTGCCGATATCGCCATCGCCGACAGCAAGGCCCCACAGGCCCCTTTGGTCGCGCTCAGGGCGTTGCAGGTCGATGCCAGCCTGTCGTCGCTGTGGAACGGCCATGCCCGGCTCGATGCGCTGACGGTCACCGCGCCGATGGTCGATGCGGTGCTGCGCAAGGATGGCTCGGTCAACCTCGCCGAACTGGTGCCCCCCGATGATGGCAGCCCGGTGCCCGAAGTCTGGATCGGCGACCTGTCGGTCAGCGGCGGCACGATTGCCTTTACCGATGATCGCCGCGCCCGGCCGCACAAGAAGACGCTGACGCCCGTCACCTTCACACTCAAAAATTTTACCACAAGGACGAGCGATGGCGGCGGCTTCACCTTCGCTGCGGCGAGCGAATCGGGCGAGAAATTCGCTTGGGCCGGCACGCTGGCGATGACGCCGGTGGCGTCGCAGGGGCGGTTCAGCATCGGCGCGCTCAAGCTCGAAACCATTGGCCGCTATGCCGGCGACCTGTTGCCGGTGGCGTTGACCGCCGGGACGATCGATCTGGCCGGCACCTATCGCTTCGCGCTGCCGGCGGCTGCCAAGTCTGGCCCGGTGCCGCCGCCGCAGCTGGAGGCCGATCTGACCAGCTTTACCCTGGCCGATTTCGCGGCATCGGTGTCGGGCGACACAATCGGCATGAAGAAACTGACCATTGCGCCGACGCATGTTTCGCTGGCCGGCGACACGCTGGCGCTGGGCGCGGTGGCGATCGACGGCGTCCGCGTGGCGCGCGCCAGCGGCGAACGCGCGGCTGTGGCCGGGCTGACGCTCGCTGCCACCCGCTACACGCTCAGCCAGGGCGTCGCCGAGATCGGCGCCGCGACGATCAACGGCATCAGTGTGACGGGGCGCGGCAAGGGCGCCGAAACCGTGGCGCTCGCCGGCATCGCCGTCGCGCCGAGCCGGGTCGACATGACCCCGCGCAAGGCCAGCATCGGCGCGATCAGCGCGGCCGGGCTGCGGCTCGGCGTGCGGGTGGCCGCCGACAACAGCATCAGCATTCCGGGGCTGTATCCGCTCAAGCTGTTGCCTTCCGCCCCCGCGCCAGGGCGGGCGTGGCAGACGGTGCTCGGCGGTTTCGCGCTGACCGATGCCGCGGTGCGGGTCGCGGTGGCACGGCCGGCGCCGATGCGCGGGGCGACGCTCAACCTGTCGCCCCTCGCGCTCAAGATCGGCCCGGTGACGAGCGCGCTCGATGCCCCGGTCACCCTCGATCTGTCGACGCGGCTCAATGGCAAGGCCCGCATCGCGGTCGCCGGCACCGCCTCGCCGGCCGCCGCCACCGCCAATCTGATGCTCGAGATCGCCGGGGTGCCGCTTGCCGAACTGGCGGCAATGGCGCCACCGACGGCGGTCGAGGTCAAGGCCGGGACGCTGAACGTGAAGGGCCGGCTGCGCGTGATGCAAAGCCGCCGCGGCCCGGCACCCGATTTCACCGGCGGGCTCGGCGTCAACAATCTCGACATCGTCCAGCGCTCTGACGGCAGTGCCCTCGTTGGCTGGAAATCGCTCGATGTCAGCGGCATCCGCTACACTGCCAGCCCGCAGCGCCTCGCCATCGCCCGCGCCAGCTTCGACCGCGCCAATTCGCACGTCATCATCACCCGCGAGGCCAAGCTCAATCTCGCCACCGTCGCCGGGGTCGAAACTCCCAGCCTGACCGCGCCCGAAGTCGCTCCAGCCGCCGAGGCGCCGGCCGAACCCGCGACGAAAATCAAGGTCATCGCGCCGGTCAGCAACAGCCTCGATGCAGCGGGCACCTTGTTCCCGATCAGCATCGGCGAGGTCCGCGTCGCCAACAGCACCATCGGCTTCGAAGATTTCTCGATCGAGCCGAATTTTTCGGTCAGCATCCAGGGCTTCAGCGGCGCCGTCACTGGCCTGTCGACGGCACCGGGGTCGCAGGCGCGCTTTAACCTGAAAGGCTATGTCGTCGATCGCTTTGCGCCGGTCAGCATAACCGGCCGCGCCAATGTCTTTGCCTATGACGCCAACACCGATCTGACCGCCAGCTTCAAGAATATCGAACTGCCGGTTTTCAATCCCTATTCGGGGCGCTTTGCCGGCTATGCGATTTCCAAGGGCAAGCTCTCGACGACGCTGCACTATCGCATCGTCAACCGCGGCCTGCAGGCCGATCACAATGTCGTCGTCGACCAATTGACCTGGGGCCAGGCGACCGATTCCAAGGACAAGGTATCGCTGCCGATCCGGCTGGCGACGTCGTTGTTGAAGGACAAGAACGGTGTCATCAATCTCGACCTGCCGGTCGGCGGCACGCTCGATGATCCGCAGTTCCGCATCTGGCCGGTGGTCTGGCAGATCGTCGGCAATGTCTTCACCAAGCTGATCACGGCGCCCTTCGCGCTGATCGGCTCGTTGTTCGGCGGCGGCGACCAGGCGCAGTTCGTGAGCTTCGATCCGGGCTCGGCGCTGTTGCCGGCGGCGGCCGATGCGTCGCTGAAAGCGCTCGCCAAGGGGCTGGCGGAGCGGCCCGAGGTCAATCTCGACATTCCCGCCGGCCCCGGCATCCGGGAAGATGCCGAAGCGATGACGACCGCCAAGCTGCAAACCGCCGCACTCGCCGGCAAGAAAGGCCCGATCGCGCCCGGTTATGCCGGGCTCGAGGCCGGCAAGAAGGCCGACCAGTTGAAATCGCTCTACAAGGTGAAGTTCGGCAAGGGGCCGAAATTCCCCGACGATCTGCCCAAGGCCGGGATGCTCGCCAAGGGCGATGCCAAGGCGGCGGCGCGCGCGGCCGAAATCGCCTGGCTCGAAACCGAATTGCGCGCCAGGTTCGCGCCGACCGATGCCGAACTGGCGGCGCTCGGCCAAGCGCGTGCCGATGCGGTCAAACAGGCGCTGCTCGGCGAAAACAGCATCGATCCGACGCGGGTTTTCGTGTCGACCGCCGCCAGCGTCAAGGCCAAGGACGCCAAGGTCGAAATGGAGCTGATGGTCAAATAGGGCTTGATTGCGCCGCCGCCGCGTCGCAACCCGGCAGCATGGGGACCAGCACAAAGCCTTCGACCCGCCGCATCCTGGGCGCCAGCCTAGTCGGCACCGCGGTCGAATTCTACGATTTCTACATATATGCGACCGCCGCCAGCCTGGTGTTCGGGCCGCTGTTCTTCCCGTCCGACAATGCCTCGGCGCAGCTGCTCGCCGCCTATGCCAGCTTTGCCGTCGCCTTCATCGCCCGGCCGATCGGGGCGCTGGTCTTTGGTCATTATGGCGATCGCATTGGCCGCAAATCGACGCTGGTGGCGAGTTTGATGCTGATGGGCGGCTCCACCCTCGCCATCGCCTTTCTGCCGACCTATGCCAGTGCCGGATGGGTGGCGCCGGTGCTGCTCTGCCTCTTGCGCTTCGGCCAGGGCTTCGGGCTGGGCGGCGAATGGGGCGGCGCCGCGCTGCTGGCGGTGGAGAATGCCCCGCCGGGCTGGCGCGCGCGCTTCGGCATGTTCCCTCAACTGGGGGCGCCGGTGGGCTTTATCGCGGCGAACGGGCTGTTCCTGCTGCTCGGCCTGTGGCTCAGCGATGCCGATTTCCAGCGCTGGGGCTGGCGGCTGCCCTTCCTCGCCTCGGCGCTGCTGGTTGCCGTCGGGCTGTGGGTGCGGCTGAAACTCACCGAAACCCCGGCCTTTGCCGCGATGGCGGCGCATGGCGCGCCGCCGGCGATCCCCATCGCCGAACTGCTGCGCGATCACTGGCGGGCGACTCTGGGCGGCACCTTGGGCGTCATCGCCTGTTTCGCGCTCTTCTATCTGTCGACCGCCTTTGCGCTTGGGTTCGGCACCACAAAACTCGGCTACACGCGCGAAACCTTCCTCGGCGTGCAACTCGTCGCCATCCTGTTTCTCGCCGCCGGGATTCTATTGTCGGGTTGGCTGTCGGACCGTTTCGATGCGCGCCGCGTGCTGATCGGCGGCTGCCTCGCTGCGGTCGCCACCGGCATGCTGCTGGCACCGCTGATGGAGAGCGGCTCGCTGCTGCTGATCGGTGTGTTCCTGTCGCTGGCGCTGTTCGTCATGGGCTTTGTCTATGGGCCGCTCGGCGCCTGGCTGCCCGGGCTGTTCCCGGCGCGGGTGCGCTATACCGGCGCGTCGATGGCCTTCAACATGGGCGGCATCCTGGGCGGCGGTCTGGCGCCGATCATCGCGCAGGCGCTCGCCGATCGCGGCGGGCTGGTGCCGGTCGGCTGGTATCTCGCGGCGGCGGCGGCGGCCAGCCTGGTGGCGGTGTTCAGCCTGCGCGCGGCGCCCCATACAGACTGAGGCTTGTCGAAGCCCCCGGCGCCCGATAGCTCTAGGCGATGCACAAGCTTCTCATCGCCGCCCTGCTCCTCTCCGCCACGCCGGTGTTCGCCGCCGATGCACCCGAAATGGCGCGCTGGCGAGCGCAGGCGGCGCGGGTCAGCATCGCCCGTGACAATTTCGGCATCGCCCATGTGAAGGGCAAGTCCGACGCCGATGCGGTGTTCGGCATGATTTACGCCCAGGCCGAAGACGACTTCAACCGGGTCGAGACCAACTTCATCAACGCGCAAGGGCGCCTCGCCGAAACTGAAGGCGAAGCAGCGATCTGGCGCGATCTGCGCATGAAACTGTTCATCGAGCCGGCGGCGCTCAAGGTCGATTACGCCCGCGCGCCGCAATGGCTTAAGGCGCTGATGAACGCCTGGGCCGACGGGCTTAACTTCTATCTCGCCACCCATCCCCAGGCGAAGCCGCGCGTCATTACGCATTTCGAACCCTGGATGGCGCTGGCGTTCAGCGAAGGCAGCATCGGCGGCGATATCGCAGGCATCTCGCTCGGCCAGCTGGAGGGCTTTTACGGGCAGAAGCAGGTGGCCTTGAACGATATCGAGACCGGCAAGCTGCGCCCCGAGCCGCTGGGTTCGAACGGCTTTGCCATCGCGCCGTCGCACAGCGCCAATGGCCATGCGCTGCTGCTGATCAACCCGCACACCAGCTTTCACTTCCGGTCGGAAGCCGAAGTCACCAGCGACCAGGGCCTCGCCACCTATGGCGCGGCGACCTGGGGGCAGTTCTTCACCTATCAGGGCTTCAACCGCCACATCGGCTGGATGCACACCACCTCGGGGGTCGATGTCGTCGATGAATTCGCCGAAACCATCGAGACCCGCAATGGCCGGCTGGAGTATCGCTTCGGCAACGAATGGCGGCCGGTGATGGTGACACCGATCGCCATCGCGTATCGCGATGCTGCGGGCGCGATGCAGACGCGCAGTTTCACCACCTATCGCACCAGCCACGGCCCGGTCATCCGCAGCGCAGACGGCAAATGGATCAGCGTCAGCCTGATGCACAAGCCGCTTGCCGCGCTCGAACAGAGTTTCCTGCGCACCAAGGCGACCGATCTCGCCAGCTTCCTGAAGGTCGCCGAGCTCAAGGCCAATTCGTCGAACAACACGCTGTTCGCCTCGACCAAGGGCGAAATCGCCTATCTCCACCCGCAGTTCGTGCCAAAGCGTGACAACCGCTTCGATTATGAAAAACCCGTTGATGGCGCCGATCCGGCGACCGCCTGGCAAGGCGAGCACAAGCTTTCGGAACTGCCGCAGGTCATCAACCCGAAGAACGGCTGGGTGACCAACACCAACAACTGGCCGTGGACGGCGGCGGGCGCCGACAGCCCCAAGGCGGCCGATTTCCCGCGCTACATGGATTCGAACGGTGAAAATCCGCGCGGGCCACATGCCGTGCGGGTGCTGACGGCGACGCCCAAGTTCAGCCTCGATACGCTGCTCGAAGCGGCCTACGACCCCTATCTCACCGCCTTTGCCGATCTCGTGCCGACCCTGGTCGCCGCCTATGATCGGCTGCCCGCCGATGCGGCGCAGCGGGCGGCGCTGGCCGCGCCGGTCGCGGCGCTGCGGGGCTGGGATTTCAACACCGGCGAAGCCTCGGTGCCGACGGCGCTGGCGATGTTCTGGGGCAATGCCCTTGTCGGTCGCTTCGGGGCTGAGGCCAAGCGTGACGACGAACCTTTGGTGCCGTGGCTGGTCGCCAGGCCGACCGATGCCGACCGGCTCGGCGCGCTCGAAACCGCCGTCGCCAAGCTGACCGCCGATTTCGGTACGTGGAACACCCCTTGGGGTGACATCAATCGCTTCCAGCGTGTTTCGGGCGCCCTCGTCCAGGCCTTTGACGACAGCAAGCCGAGCCTCCCCATCGGGCTCGGCTCGGGGCAATGGGGGGCGCTGGCCTCCTTCGGCTCGGGCCCGGCGCCGGGCACGAAGCGCTGGTACGGCAGCTATGGCAACAGCTTCGTCGCGGTCGTCGAATTCGGGCCGCAGGTTGCGGCGCGGGCGATTTCGGCGGGCGGCGAAAATGGCGATCCCGCCTCGCCGCATTTCAACGACCAGGCGCAGCGCTATCGCACCCATGATTTCCGCCACGTTCCGCTCACCGCCGCGGCGCTGGCCGGGCAGGTGACCCGGCGCTACCGACCCGGCGAATGATCGGCGTCGCCCCCGCGATCAGCGACACCATGCTGCATGGCGCCGCCGCGCTGCTGATCGGGGCGATGGCGCTGCTGCTGATCGGCCTGTGGCGGGCGGTCCAGCGTAGCCGCACGGCCGAAGCGGCGCGGGCCGGCGAACGCGCCCGGCTCGAAGCCGAAATCGCCGCGCACGCCCGCACCGATGCGGCGCTGCTGGCGGCGCGCGAAGTCGCCGAAGCCGCCAATCTGGCCAAGAGTCGTTATCTCGTCGGGGTCAGCCACGAGATCCGCTCACCGCTCAATGCCATCCATGGCTATGCGCAATTGCTCGAACGCGATGGCCAGGTCGATCCGGCCGAAGCGGCGCGGGTGATTCGCCGCTCGTCGCAGCACCTCATCGATATCGTCGATGGCCTGCTCGACATCTCGCGCATCGAAACCGGGCAGATGAAGCTCAACCGCGATCTGGTGCCGTTGCCGGCGTTTCTCGAATCGCTCGCCGACATGTTTCGCGGCCAGGCGGCGGCGAAGGGGCTGGGCTTTGTCTGGGAACCCCCGGCGAACCTGCCGGCCTATGTCCGCATCGATGAAAAGCGCCTGCGCCAGCTGCTGATCAACCTGTTGTCGAACGCGGTCAAATATACCGAATCGGGGACGATCACGCTGGCGGTGCGCTACAGTGGCGTTGTCGCCGAATTCAGCGTCGCCGATACCGGCATCGGGCTCGATGCCGAGGAACTGAGCCGCATTTTCGAACCTTTCGAGCGCGGCAGCTCGGCGCAGGCGCGGGCGCAGCCGGGCACCGGGCTCGGCCTCGCCATCACCCGCACGCTGGCGCAGATCATGGGTGGCGACATCAGCGCCACCAGCACGCCCGGCGTCGGCAGCCGCTTTGCACTGCGGCTGATGCTGGTCGAGCCCAGCGAAACCCCGGCGGCATCGGTGCGGCGGCGGCCGGTCACCGGCTATGCCGGGGCGCGGCGCACTATCCTCGCCATCGATGACGATCCGGCACAGCTCGCCGTGCTGCAAAGCCTGTTGCGGCCCTTGGGCTTCACGGTGTTCGCTGCCGGTAATGGCGCGGCGGGCATCGAACTGGCGCTGCGCTGCGCCCCCGATCTCGTGCTGCTCGATATCCAGATGGCCGGGCTGTCGGGCTGGGATGTCGCCGAGCGGCTGCGTGCCATCGAAAGCAGCGCGCGTGCCGTTGCGGGCGCCGAAGGCGCTGCCGGCCCGGCGCGGCGGCTGGCGATCCTGATGGTGTCGGCCAATGCCCATGAATATGCCGCCGGCGCTGATGGCCGCGCCGCGCATGACGGTTTCGTGCTCAAGCCGTTCGATCTCGACGTGCTGCTCGATGCCATTGCGGCGCAGCTCGATCTCGATTGGGCGGATGTACCGGTGCCGGCCGCAGCGGCGCTGCCGCCGCTCGATCTGGCGGGTGCCGCCCCGCATCTCGCCGAGCTGCGCCGGCTGGGCCAGGCGGGCCATGTCCGCGGGCTCGAAGCGCGGCTGCAACAATTGGCCGCTGATGTTCCCACCAGCCTGCCCCTTGTCGCCGAACTGCGCGACCAGTTAAGGCGATATGACCTGAAAGCTTTTCGCGAGAAACTCGACACCTGTTCATGATCGCGCACGATCCCCTTGTCCCCGCCACGGTTTCGGCAGCGACCATCCTGGTGGTGGACGATACCGCCGAATCGCTGGGTTTCGTCACCGCCGCGCTCGAAGCGGCGGGGATGACCGTGCTCGTGGCCGGCGATGGCGCGGCGGCGCTGGCCTCGATCGCCATGCTCACCCCCGATCTCGTCATCATGGATGCGATGATGCCGGTGATGGACGGGTTCGAGGCAACCCGGCGGATCAAGGCCGATTCCCGGCTGGCATCGCTGCCGGTGATCTTCATGACCGGGTTGACCGAAACCGAACATGTCGTGCGCGGGCTCGAGGCCGGCGGCGTCGATTATGTCAGCAAGCCGATCATCGTCGATGAACTGCTGGCGCGGGTGCGCGTCCATCTCGGCAATGCGCGGGTCAGCCGCGGCGCGCAGGTGGCGCATGATGAAAGCGGCCGGCCGCTGTTCGCCATCGATTCGGCCGGGCAGGTGCGCTGGTCGACGCCGGGGGCGGCGGCGGTGCTGCAACGGCTCGGGGGCGGCAGCTTGCCGACGGCGCTGGCGACGGCGCTGGTCCGGCTCGCCGACCAGGATGATCGCGGCGTGCTGCGCCATGATCTGGGCGACAGCCGACTGGAATTCATGCTGGTGGCGCGCAGCGGCGACGATGAATGGCTGTTCCGCATTGCCGAAATCCGCGCCGGCGCCGAAGAACGCCTGCTGGCGCAGCGCCACGGGCTGACCGATCGCGAAGCCGAGGTGTTGTTGTGGATCAGCCGCGGCAAGGCCAATCGCGAGATCAGCGAGATTCTCGGCATCAGCCCACGGACGGTCAACAAGCATCTCGAACAGGTTTTCGCCAAGATGGGGGTGGAAAACCGCGCCTCGGCGGCGGCGGCGGCGGTGAAATCGCTGGCACAATAGCGCCGCCTGCGACGCCGTGGCGGTTGCGGCGCGGGGGCGGTCATGCGACTCAACAAGCCGTTGAAAAGGGAACCCGCCATGCAGGCGACGCTGATTATCTTCATGGTCGTGGCCGCGCTGGCGACATTGGGCGTGCTGGCGCGCGGCATCATCACCATGGCGCGCGGCAAGGATGTCACCGGCCAGCAGTCCAACAAGATGATGACTTATCGCGTCGCCTTTCAAGCGCTTGCGATTATCTTCATCGTCATCCTGTTCCTCATCAACCGTCCGGGATAAACTGGCGGCCCCCAACACAGCGGATGCCCCATGGTAAAGCTCAACAAGATCTACACGCGCACCGGTGACGACGGCACCACCGGCCTTGTCGACGGCACGCGCCGTTCGAAGGCCGATCCGCGCCTCCACGTCGTCGGCAGCGTCGATGAAGCCAATGCGGCCATAGGCCTGGCGCGGCTGCACGCCTCGCCCGCCACGGCGCATGCGCTGGGCCGGGTGCAGAACGACCTGTTCGATCTTGGCGCCGATCTCGCCACCCCCGGTGGCATCACCGGCGCGCTGCGCATCGTGCCGGCGCAGGTCGATTGGCTCGAGGCGCAGATTGATGCCGCCAACGACACGCTGTCGCCGCTGACCAGCTTCATCCTGCCCGCCGGCACCGCCGCCGCCACGGCGCTGCACCTGGCGCGCACCATCACCCGCCGCGCCGAGCGCGACGGTGTCGCCGCGATCGCCGCCGGTGAGGCATTGAGCCACGCCGCGCTGCAATATCTGAACCGTTTGTCGGATTATCTGTTTGTACTGAGCCGGGTCGAAAATGCCGCCACCGGCGATGTCCTGTGGGTGCCCGGCGCGAATCGCTGACGCCGACAGCCGGGAAGGAGATCCGAATGTCGACGTTGATCCGCAGCGCTGCCGACACGCCGGGCCAGGCTGGCCTGCTCCCCGCCTTCGTCGCGACGCGCACGCTCAGCACGGCGCTGGCGGCGCCGCTGGGCGATGCCGATGCCAGCGCGCAATCGATGCCCGATGCATCGCCGGTAAAATGGCATCTGGCGCACACCAGCTGGTTCTTCGAAACCTTCATCCTCGCCGGCCTGCCCGGCTATCGGCTGTTCGACGATCGTTTCGGGCATCTGTTCAACAGTTACTATGAATCGGTCGGGCCGCGGGTTGCCCGCCATGCCCGTGGCTTGCTCACCCGGCCCAGCCTCGATGATGTGCTCGCCTATCGCGGCCATGTCGATGCGGCGATCGACCGGCATTGGGGCAAGCTGTCGCCGTCGGCGCTGGCGCTCGTCGGGCTCGGCATCAACCACGAACAGCAGCATCAGGAGCTGTTGCTGACCGACATCCTCGATCTGTTTGCCGCCAATCCGATCGAACCCGCCATGTTCCCCGCCGCCGAAGGCCGAGCGGTGCCCGTTGCTGCCGGCTGGACGCGGCATGACGGCGGCATCCACCGCATCGGTCATGACGGCAGCGGCTTTGCCTTCGATTGCGAAGGCCCGGCGCACGACGTGCTGCTGCGCCCGTTCGCGCTTGCCGACCGGCTGGTCAGCAATGCCGACTGGGCGGCGTTCATCGCCGATGGCGGCTATGCCAATCCGGCGCTGTGGCTTTCGGATGGCTGGGCGCTGGTGAAGCAGGGTGTCCTCACCGCGCCGCTGCGCTGGCGGCAGGGTGACGACGGCTGGAGCAGCTTCACCCTCGCCGGCCGCCGCCCGGTCGACGCGCAAGCGCCGGTCACGCATATCAGTTTCTACGAAGCCGATGCCTTTGCCAGCTGGGCCGGCGCAAGATTGCCGACCGAGGCCGAATGGGAAGTCGCGGCGGCCGCGCACGACCCGGCAGCGGGCAACCAGCTCGATCGCCCGGGGCCGGCGGCGCCGGTCGGCAGCCCCGGGCTTTTCGGCGATTGCTGGCAATGGACCGCCTCGGCCTTCCTGCCCTACCCGGGTTTCCGTCCCGCCAGCGGCGCTGTCGGCGAATATAACGGCAAGTTCATGAACGGCCAGATGGTGCTCAAGGGGGCCAGCTGCGCCACCCCGCGCGGCTCGTCGCGCGCCAGCGTGCGCAATTTCTTCTATCCGGCGCAACGCTGGCAATTCACCGGGCTGCGGCTGGCAAAGGATATCTGACCATGGCCCAGCCGCTTCCCGTTCATGACGATCTGTCGGATTTCGCCGCCGCGGTGCGCAGCGGGCTGGCGCAGCCGCAAAAGGTCATTCCGGCGCGCTTCTTCTACGATCATGCCGGGTCGGAGCTGTTCGAGGCGATCACCGACCTGCCCGAATATTATCCGACGCGCACCGAGATCGGCATCCTGACCGAAAACGCCCCGGCCATCGCCGCAGCCGTCGGCCCCGGGCGTGCCGTCATCGAATTCGGCTCGGGCAGCTCGGCCAAGACTCCGCTGCTGCTGCGCGCCATCGCACCTGCCGCCTATGTCCCGGTCGATATATCGGCAGAATTCCTCCATCTCGCCGCCGCCGGACTCGCGGCGGATTTCCCTGGCCTGCCGGTCGTGCCGGTCGCGGCCGACTTCACCCATCCCTTCCGCGTCCCCGCCAGTGTCGCCGCGCTGCTCCGGCTCGGCTTTTTTCCGGGCTCAACCCTCGGCAATCTGGCGCCGGTCGCCGCCGTCGACCTGCTGCGCGGCTTTGCGACGACGCTGGGCGACGACAGCTGGCTGGTCATCGGCCTCGATCTCGCCCCCGGTGCGGCCAAGTCGCAGGCGATGCTCGAAGCGGCGTATGATGACGCGCAGGGCGTGACGGCGGCGTTCAATTTGAATCTCCTCCACCGCATCAACCGCGAACTCGGCGGCGACATCGATGTCACCGGCTTTGCTCATCGCGCGCTATGGAACGCCGATCTCGGCCGTATCGAGATGCATCTCGTCGCGCAGCGCGCCATGGCGTTCAACGCTGCCGGGCAGGACGTCGAAATGGCCGCCGGCGAAACCATCCACACCGAAAACAGCTATAAATGGACCCTGCCCGAAACCCGCCTGCTGGCGCGCGCGTCGGGCTGGCAACCCATGGCGGCGTGGATCGACCCCGATGCGCGCTTCAGCCTGCATCTGTGGCAGCGCGACAAGCGCGTGATGCAGCCCTGACCGGTCAAAAGCCGATCGCGGCGCGGAACAGCAGCCGCGTGCCGGCATCGGCCGCCCCGCAGCCGCCATCGATCGTCGTGGCGGTCGCACTGGCGCCGAGGGTGACGGCGCCGAGCACATAATCGGCCTCGACAAGGAAATCGCTGTAATCGCCGCACGGACGCAACCGCCGGGCGCGGCCGCTTCCATCGTCGCTGCCGGTCGATCGGCCGATGCCCGCCGTCAGCGTCAGCGGCGTGCCTGCCACCCCGGCGCGGGCGTAGGCGCCGACATGCAGGTTGCTGCCGCCGATGGCACGCTGCGGCGGCGCCCAATCGGCAGCAACCGACAGGTCGAGCGGCCCGATGCCGAATGCCGTGCCGGCGCGCAGTTGCGCATAATTTTGGCCGGAAGCGCCGGCAAAGCCGAGGCCATGGATACCGCCCCACAGCCGCCACGGCCCGGCCTGGTGCGTGTAGCGCAGGCTCGCCTCGGCGAGCAGATCGGCGCCGCCGTGGCGGGCACTGCCGCGCAAACCAGCGATGCCGGCGTTGATCGACAGGCCGTCGCCAAGGGCAACGCTGCCGCGCCCTACCAGTGTCGGCCGGCCGGCGCTCCAGCTCAACCCGTTGCGGCGCAGGTCGGTCGTCGCTTCAAGGTCGAAGTCGGCTGCCGCCACCGGAACGGCGAGGAGCGCTATGGCCAGTACCGCCGCGCGCGCGGCGATCATCGACCCGTCGGCGGCGCCAGCGTGTCGATTTCGGCGCGCAGGTCGCGCTGGTCGGCTTCGGCCACGCGCACCAGATGGGCGTTGATCGCATCCGACCGCGCCGCGATATCGCTTTCGATATTCTGGCGGTTGGCGGTGCAATCGCCCGGGCGGCTGCCCTTGAAGGTCTTGGGCGCAGCGAGCTGGCGCACGCTGCTGGCGCCGGTGCCGGGGTGGACCAGTGCGCGCTCGACCGCAATTTCCGCGGTCCAGGTGCAGCGCACGCTGCTCGGTCGCGTGCCGGCGGTCATGCCGATCTGGCGCGTGCTGATGTCGGGCACCGCCCGATAGGTGGCGGTGGCCCGGCCGTCGCCATGGGCCACCGGCACGGCATGAGTCCAGCCGGCCGGGGCCGCCTGCGCCAGTGCCGCTGCTGCGAGAAGTGTGAAAATCGCCATGTCATCCCTATCTGTCTGCACATTGCCGGATCGTTCCGGCCTGTCGATTCAACCGACATGCGTGCCGGCTGTTCCGGTGCAGTCCGACATCGCGATCGGCGTGATCGCCAGAGGGGCCCGGGCTGCTCATGACATTTTGGTAATGTTGGGCGCGATTACAACCCCCATGATAACACCAGCGCCTGATTTGCACCGCGACACGCCATACGGTTGACTGGCGCGCGGCCCTGCGCCAAGGCAAAACCACAAGCAGCAGTGGGAAGTGACGCACATGAAGGTCCTCGTGCCCGTCAAGCGGGTCGTCGATTACAACGTCAAGGTCCGGGTCAAGTCCGACCAGACCGGCGTTGAACTCGCCAATGTCAAGATGAGCATGAATCCGTTCGACGAAATCGCCGTCGAGGAAGCCATTCGCCTCAAGGAAAAGGGCGTGGCGACCGAGATCGTCGTCGTGTCGATCGGCGTGACGCAATGCACCGAAACGCTGCGCACCGCGCTCGCCATGGGCGCCGACCGTGGCATCCTGGTGACCACCGATGTCACCACCGAATCGCTGGCGGTTGCCAAGATCCTTGCCGCCATTGCCAAGGAAGAAGGCCCCGGCCTGATCATCCTCGGCAAGCAGGCGATCGACGATGATGCCAACCAGACCGGCCAGATGCTCGCTGGCCTGCTCGGCTGGCCGCAGGGCACCTTTGCGTCAAAGGTCAGTGTCGAAGGTGACCGGGTGCATGTCGCCCGCGAAGTCGATGGCGGTGCCGAAACCGTCGATCTCAAGCTGCCGGCGATCGTGACGACCGACCTGCGCCTCAACGAGCCGCGCTACGCCTCGCTGCCCAACATCATGAAGGCCAAGTCCAAGCCGATCGCGCAGAAGACGCCGGCCGATTATGGCGTCGACGTGACGCCGCGGCTGACCGTCCTCAAGGTCGTCGAGCCCGGCAAGCGCCAGGCCGGGATCAAGGTCAAGACTGTCGACGAACTGGTTGCGAAACTGAAAGACATGGGAGCCGTGGCATGAGCGTTCTTGTCCTTGCCGAACATGACAATGTCGTCCTCAAGGACGCCACCCTCGCCGCGGTGACCGCCGCCGGGCAAATCGGCGGTGACGTCCACTTGCTCGTCGTCGGCAAGGGCGCGCAGAGCGTTGCCGATGCCGCCGCCCAGGTGGCCGGTGTCGCCAAGGTGCTGCTCGCCGACGATGCCGCCTATGAAAATGCGCTGGCCGAAAATGTCGCGCCGCTGATCACCGCGCTGATGGCCGGTTATGACGCGTTCGTGGCCCCGGCGACAACGCGCGGCAAGAATGTCGCGCCGCGCGTTGCGGCGGCGCTCGATGTCGC
This sequence comes from Polymorphobacter sp., assembly GCA_044373875.1. Classification (GTDB taxonomy): domain Bacteria; phylum Pseudomonadota; class Alphaproteobacteria; order Sphingomonadales; family Sphingomonadaceae; genus Sandarakinorhabdus. Next base: position 12,603 of record JBILPK010000001.1, on the reverse strand, counting down.
GCAGATTTCGGAAATCCTGTCGGTCGAAGGCCCCGATACCTTTACCCGGCCGATCTATGCCGGCAACGCCATCGCGACGGTCAAGTCGTCGGATGCCAAGAAGGTCATCACCGTGCGCGGCACCGCCTTCGCCAAGGCGGCGACCAGCGGCGGCAGCGCGCCGATCGAAGCCGTGGGCGCAACCGCCGACGCCGGTCTGTCGGTGTTCGCCGGTGCCGAACTGACCACGTCGGCACGGCCGGAACTGACCGCCGCCAAGATCATCGTGTCGGGTGGTCGCGCGCTGGGTTCGTCGGAAAAGTTCCATGAATTCATCGATCCGCTCGCCGACAAGCTGGGTGCCGCCGTCGGTGCCTCGCGCGCCGCGGTCGATGCCGGCTATGCGCCGAACGATTATCAGGTCGGCCAGACCGGCAAGATCGTCGCCCCGGAACTCTACATGGCGATCGGCATCTCGGGCGCCATCCAGCATCTGGCGGGCATGAAGGATAGCAAGATCATCGTCGCCATCAACAAGGACGAGGAAGCCCCGATCTTCCAGGTCGCCGATGTCGGCCTCGTGGGCGACCTGTTCACCCTGGTGCCGGAACTGACCGGCAAGCTTTAAGTTTAGTCGTCACCCCCGCCTGCGCGGGGGTGACAATCGTCTGCGGCGGCCTTCAGGCCAGAACCGCTGCCACCCGTGCCTGCAACGCCGGCACGACATCCGTCTCGAACCACGGATTTCGCCGCATCCAGCCGATGCTGCGCCAGCTCGGGTGCGGCAGCGGCCATGGCGCATCGGGTGACGGGTCATGGCGGCGCACTGTCTCGGTCATCGTCGTGACTCGCGGCAAATAGGCTTTTTGGGCATGGCCGCCGACCAGCAGCACCAGTCGCACCGCCGGCAGCGCCGCGCGTAGCCGCGCGTGCCACAGCGGCGCGCATTCGCGGCGCGGCGGCGCATCGCCCCCCGATGCGGCGACGCCGGGGTAGCAGAACGCCATCGGCATGATGGCAACGCAATCGGGGTCGAAAAAGCGCATCGGCTCGACGCCGATCCAGCTGCGCAGCCGGTCACCGCTGGCATCGGTCCACGGGATGCCGCTGGCATGGGCACGGCTGCCGGGCGCCTGGCTGATGATCAGCAGCCGCGCGCCCCGGCCGGCCTGGACGATGGGGCGGGCGCCGAAGGGCAGGGCGGCCGCACAGACCCGGCAGGCGCGCAATTCGGCCAGCAGAGGTGCGATGGTCAGGTCAGACCGCCAGCAGGCGATGCCCACCGCGATCGAAGCGGTGAAAGGGGATCGGCCGCCCCGGGTCGGCATCGCGCAGCGCCACTTCGGCCAGGATGGCGCGGGTGATCGACGGCAGGTCGAGCGCTGCCGCTGCCTCCCAGTCGAACCAGGCGATCTCGTCGAGCTCGCCCGAACCGGTTCCGGGGTCGAGGCTGGCGAGGTGGCGGGCATCGACGCTGAAAAAGCGCGCGTCGAAGCGCCGGGTGCGTGCCGGCGGGGTGATGGCACGCCCGACGAACTGCAGCGGTTCGAGATGCGGCAGATGGCCGGTGCCCAGAAACGCGCGCCATTCCGGGCTGCGCGTCGTGCCGCTGCCGGCAGCGCCGATGATCAGCCCGGTTTCCTCGAAGGTCTCGCGAATCGCCGTCAGCGCCAGGGCCCGGGCGCGCGGCACCGGGCAGGTACGCGCCAGCGCCGCGGCGGCATCGGGGTGGAGCTCGGTCGCCGCCGCCACCCGGTAATCGGCCAGGTGGATGCGGCCGCCGGGAAACACCCATTTGTCGGGCATGAAGGCATGGCCACGCACCCGGCGCCCCATCAGCACGCGCGGGACAGGCCCGTCGCGGCGGATGACGAGCAGGGTTGCAGCATCCTTGGGACGCAAGACGGGATCGGCCATGGGGTTACCCTAGTCCGATTCAGCGCCGATGGCCAAGGCTTGCTTGCTGGCGCCTGAACAAACCCGATTATTTTGGAAATTTCACCAACTTGCGGGCATTTTACAAATTGACCTGTCTGCCGCGTTTCGGGCCAGAACACGCAAATCTCGGATAATATTGATATTTTCTCTGCCGATGCGACTTGGCACGACTCCTGCAATGCATGGTGCATGAGAGGCCGGATGGTCCGGCACCTCTCCCAGATCAGGAGAAACACCATGTTCAACGCTCGCTACACCGCCCTCCGCACCGTCGCCGCCGCCTTCGGCACCGTCATCGCCGCCGGTATCTGCCTCGCCGGTGCCGCCGCTCCCGCCGCTGCCGCCGAAGCCCCCCGCGTCGTCACGGTCAGCGATAGCGACCTCAACCTCGCCAGCGACGCCGGCCGCAGCGCCTTCGACAACCGCGTCAAGCAGGCTGCCCGCAGCGTCTGCAGCCTCGGCAGCGGCGACCTGCGCGCCCGCGCCGACGAAGCCCGCTGCATCGGCGCCGCGATCAACGCGGTTCAGGTCAAGCCGCAGACCAAGGGCTGATCCTTGCCCCATGCTGCGAAAGGCGGGACGCCCGGTCCCGCCTTTTTGCTTTTCAGACCAGCGTCGCCAGCGCGGCGCGGTCGAAATCGCGCAGCTCGTCGAAGCGGCCGTCGCGGACCTTGTTGGCCCAATCGGGATCGACGATCAGCGCGCGGCCGACGCCGACCAGATCGAATTCGTCGCGCTCGAGCCGTTCGAGCAGCCGCTCGATGCCGGCCGGCTGCGAGGCTTCCCCGGCAAAGCCGGCAATGAATTCGCCCGACAGTCCGACGCTGCCGACGGTGATGGTTGGCACGCCGGTCAGCTTTTTCGCCCAGCCGGCGAAGTTGAGGCCGTCATCGCCGTCGAGCTCGGGGAATTCCGGCTCCCAGAAGCGGCGCTGCGAACAATGCAGCACATCGGCACCGGCATCGACGAGCGGCGCCAGCCACTCGGTCATCTCGGCCGGGTTGAGTGCGACCTTGAAGGTGTAATCCTGCTGCTTCCATTGCGAGATGCGGATGATGACCGGGAAATCGGGGCCGACCTCGGCGCGCACGGCTTTCAGGATTTCGGCGGCAAAGCGCCCGCGCTCGCCGATCGTCGGGCCGTTGTAGCGGTCGCTACGCTCGTTGGTGCCGGTCCAGAAGAACTGGTCGATGAGGTAACCATGGGCGCCGTGCAGTTCGACCGCGTCGAAGCCCAGGCGCTTGGCGTCACCCGCGGCGCGGCCGAAGGCGGCGATGGCATCGGCGACATCGGCGTCGCTCATCGCATGGCCGAAGGGCTTGCCCGGCTTGAACAGGCCCGACGGGCTTTCCTGCGGCGGCGGGGTGGGGTTGGCGTGGTTGCGCGCCGCGCCGACATGCCAGAGCTGCGGCGCGATCAGGCCGTGCGCGGCATGGGTTTCGGTGACGACCTTGCCCCAGCCGGGCAGCGCGGCGCCGAAGAAATTCGGCACATTGGGGTCGTTGACCGAGCCGGTGCGCTCCACCCCGGTGCCTTCGGTGACGATCAGGCCGACACCGCCTTCGGCGCGGCGGCGGTAATAGGCGGCAACATCGTCACCCGGGATGCCGCCGGGCGAAAAGCTGCGCGTCATCGGTGCCATGACGATGCGGTTGGGCAGGGTCAGGCCCTTCAGCGTGAAGGGACGGAACAGCGGGTTGGTCATGCGGGCAGGGCCTTTTATCGAATGGCGGAACCCGTTTTGCCTATAGCCCCCGCCGGGCCATGACAAGCGCGCGGGGTTGCCGCGCTGCCCTTGCGCGCCTAGACGCACCGGCTGACTGACCCCAAGGGATTTGACAATCATGGCCGGGGATATACCCCAGACCGACCTGCCGCTTTCGTTCGCCGCGCTGCTGCGCCTGGCGACGCCGGTGGTCGTGTCGCGCCTCGGCATCATGGCGATGGGCCTCGTCGATGCCGTGGTCGTCGGCCAATATTCTTCGACCGAACTCGGCTACCAGGCGCTCGGCTGGGCACCCACCGGGGTGGTCATCACCACCGCGGTCGGGCTTTTGTCGGGGGTGCAGGTGATGACCTCGCAGGCGATTGGCGAAGGCCGGGCGGCCGATACCGGCGCGATTTTGCGGCGCGGCTGTGCCTATGCCTTCTGGATCGGGCTGGCGGCGGCGGCGATTCTGGCCGGGCTGGGCGGGCCGGTGATGCACCATCTCGGGCTCGATCCGGCGCTCGCCGATGGTGCGACGCCGGTGCTGCAGGTGCTGGCGCTGTCGCTGCTGCCGATTCTCATCGCCGATGCCGGGGTGTTCTGGCTGGAGGCGCATGGCCGCGCCGTGCCCGGCATGATCGCGATGTGGGGCGCCAATGTCGTCAACCTGGCGCTCAACCTGTGGCTGGTGCCGGGCGGCAACATGTTCGGCATGGCGGGCGCGGTGGCGAGCGGCTGGGCGACCTTTGCCTCGCGCGTCGCGCTGCTGGTCTTTGTCTGGGTGCTGATCGCGCGCTGGCCGCAGGCGCGCGCGCTCGGCGTGTTCACGCGCGCGCCGCGCGATCCGGTGGCGGCGGCCGAGATGCGCCGCGTCGGCTATGGCGCGTCGGTCAGCTATACCGTCGAGGCCGGCTCGTTCGCCGCTATGTCGATCATCGCCGGCTGGCTCGGCGCGCTGTCGGTGGCGAGCTGGGCGATCGTGCTCAACCTGGCGGCGCTGATCTTCATGGTGCCTTTGGGCCTGTCGACCGCGACGAGCGTGTTCGTCGGCCGCGCCTATGGTGCCGGCGATGCGACGGGGGTGCGCCGCGCGGCGGCGCTGGGTTTCCGCGCGACGCTGGTGATGACGCTGCTGATCTGCGGCGCTGTCGCGCTCGGCAATCATGCGCTGGCGGCGGGCTACACGTCCGACCGCGCGGTGCAGGAAATCGCGGCGGCGGCGCTGTTGCTGTCGTGCCTGTTCTATGTCGCCGATGGCTTGCAGGTCGTCGCGGCGCAGGCCTTGCGGGCGCGCGGCGACATCTGGATGCCGACGGTGACGCATTTCACCAGCTATATCCTCATCATGATGCCTGCCGGCTATCTGTTCGCGTTGCGGCTCGGGCTGGGCGTCAACGGGCTGGTGTGGGCGATCATCCTTGCGAGTCTCGTTTCGGCGGGGCTGTTGTGGGGGCGTTTCCTGTGGCTCGACCGGGGGCGCGTCAGCTCCTGAGCGCCTCGATCGGGCTCAATTTCGCCGCGCGCGTCGCCGGCCACCAGCCGAAGAAGATGCCGATCGATGCCGATACGGCAAAGGCGATGCTGATCGCGAACAGCGTCACCGCGGTATCGAAGCCGATGAACTTGCCCGCCAGCATCGCCAGCCCGGTACCGACGGCAACGCCGATGCCGCAGCCGATCAGCGACAGCATCAGCGCCTCCAGAAGGAACTGCAGCCGCACCGCCGCGCGTGAGGCGCCGATCGCCATGCGGATGCCGATCTCGCGGGTGCGCTCCGTCACGCTGACCAGCATGATGTTCATGATGCCGATGCCGCCGACAACGAGGCTGATGGAGCCGATGGCGGCGAGCAGCAGCGAGATGGCAGCGGTCGTCGTCGACAGCGTGTCGGTGATCGCGGTCAGGTTGGCGACCGAGAAATCATCATCGTCGCTCACTTTCAACCGGTGCGTCCGGCGCAGCAGATAGGTGATGTCACGTTCGACCTGGTCGAGCGCTTCGGCCGAGGCGACGCTGACCGAGATCGAGCGGATCGAGCGGCGAAAGGCGTTGCCCTGCAACAGCCGCAGCGCGGTAGTGAGCGGCACGATGATGACATCGTCGCGGTCCTGCCCGCCAAAGCCCTGGCCGCGTTTTTCCATGATGCCGATGACGCGCAGGCTGACGCCCTTGGCGCGGATGGTCTGGCCGAGCGGATCGCTGGCACCGAACAATTTGTCGGCCACCGTCTGCCCGAGCACCGCGACCCGCGCGCCGGCGCGCTCTTCGCGCTCGGTAAAGGTGCGGCCGTCGCCGACGGTCCATTCGTTGACGAGGAAATAGGCCGGCACCGATCCCGTCACCTGGGTCGCCCAGTTGACCGGCCCGGCGACGACCTGCGCCGGCACGTTGGTCGAAGGCGCCGCGGCAACGACATTGTCGATCTCGGCGATGCGGTCGGCATCGTCGATGCGCAGCGTCGCGCCCGAGCCGGCGCCGCCGCTAAGCGGCCCCGACCGGCCACTGCCGGCGGTGACGATGAGCAGGTTGGAGCCCAGCCCGGCGATCGATTCGGACACCTGTTTCTGCACGCCGCCACCGATGGCGAGCATCAGGATCACCGCTGCCACCCCGATGATCATGCCGAGCATGGTCAGCACCGAGCGCAACCGGTTGGCGATTAGCGCGCTCCACGCTTCGGCGAGCATGGTTGCGATCACGCGGTCGCCTCCGCATGTCCGTAAAGCGCCGCTTCCGTCGGCGGGCCGTCGTAGAACACCCGGCCATCCTGGATGCGCACGACGCGGTTGGTGGCGCGCGCCACTTCGGGGTCATGGGTGACGATCACCACCGTGACGCCCTGGTCTTCGTTGAGGCGGCGGAACAGCGCCAGCACCTCGATGCCGGTTTTCGTGTCCAGCGCGCCGGTCGGTTCGTCGGCAAGCAGCAGTTCGGGGTTGTTGGCGAGGCTGCGCGCTACCGCGACGCGCTGTTGCTGGCCGCCCGAAAGCTGGCTGGGCCGCGATTTCGGCTTGTCACCGATGCCGACGCTGGCGAGCAGCGTTTGCGCCCGCGTATCGCGATCGCGCTTCGCCACGCCCGAATAGACCATCGGCAGCGAGACATTGGCCAGCGCCGACAGCCGTGGCAGCAGGTTGAACTGCTGGAAGACAAAGCCGATGCCGGCGTTGCGCAGCCTGGCCAGCGCGCTTTCCGACAGCGTCGCGGTATCGGTGCCTTCGAAGCGATAGGTCCCCGAGGTCGGGGTATCGAGGCAGCCGATGATGTTCATCAAGGTCGATTTGCCCGAGCCGGAAGGCCCCATGATCGAGATCAGCTCGCCCTTTTCCACGGCCAGGCTGACCCCGTCGAGGGCGCGGAACGTCCCCGCTTCGGACTGATAGTCCTTGATGACATTTTCAAGGGCCAGCAGCGCTGTCACTTCTTGGCGCCGCCGTCCTTGCCGGTCTTGTCGTTCTTGTACTTGCTTTCGGGCGGGCCGGAAAAGATGCCGCCGGCCTTCTTGTCGGGGGTCGCCTTGCCGGTGATGACGGTTTCGCCGGCCTTGAGGTTGCCGGCAACGATCTCGCTGTTATCGGTATCCGACGCGCCGAGCCGGACCTGGCGCGCCTGTGGCTTGCCGGCGACGAGCGCGAACACCGTCACTTCGTCGGGATCGCGCGGCTTGTTGCCCGGCGCCCGCTGCGGTTTCCAGCCTTCGGGCTTGAACGACAGCGCCGCGGTCGGCAGCAGCAGCGCACCTTTTTTCTCGGCGACGATGAAATCGGCATTGGCGGTCATCCCCGGCAACAGCGCGCCATCGGGGTTGGCGGCCTTCACGATGACGGTATAGGTCACGACATTCTGCTGCGTCGTTGGGTTGAGCCGGATCTGGTCGACCATGCCGGTGAACATGCGGGTGCCATAGGCATCGACGCTGAAATCGACCCGCTGGCCGGGCTTCACCTTGGCGATATCGGCTTCGGCGACCGATGCTTCGATCTGCATCTGGGTCAGGTCACGCGCGATCTGGAACAGCGTAGGGGTGTTGAACGAGGCGGCGACGGTCTGGCCGATATCGATCTGGCGGCTGATCACCACCCCCGAAACGGGCGAGCGGATGACGCTGAAATCGAGATTGGCGCGGTCCTGGCGGATCTGGGCTTCGGCCTGCGCGACCTGCGCCGCGGCGCCCTTGGCTGAGGCGATGGTCGTTTCATAATCCTGGCGGCTGATGTAATCCTGCTTGACCAGTTGCGCGGCGCGCGACGCATTGGCGGCCTGCAGCGCGGCGCTGGCGCGGGCATTGGCGAGCGCTGCTTCGCTGGCCTGTAGCCGCGAGGTGAACAGCGCCGGATCGAGCCGCAGCAGCACTTGGCCCGCCGTCACGCGATCGTTGAAATCGGCATAGAGCGCCTGCACCGTGCCCGACACCTGGGTGCCGACGCTGACGACGCGCACCGGGTTGATGACGCCATTGGCGGTGATTTCCTCGGTCAGGTCACCGGTGCCGACCTCGGCGGTCTTGTAGAGCGCCACCGGCGGCGGCGGGTTGAGCGCCTTCCAGACGAAATAGCCGGCGATGGCGGCGACGATGACGCCGAGGATGATCCAGTTGCGCCGCTTCATGCCGAATGCCCCGGGTTTCTAGCGCTGTTCATCGATGGCCTCGCCGATGCCGCCGACGGCGCGCGCCAGTTGCGCGTTCGCCGTGCGGACGTTGAATTCGCTCTGCACCAGCTGCTGCCGGGCACTGGCCAGCGCGCTCTGGGCGTTGAGCAGATCGGCATAGGTGCCGAAGCCGGCCTTGTAGCGGCCCTGCGCCAGATCGGCCGATTCGGTGGCGCTGCGCACCAGCACCCGCGCGGTGGCGAGGCTGCTGAGGGCATTGTCGAGCGCGACATAGTTGGAATAGACCGTCAGCCCGGCCTGTTGCCGCGTCTGTTCGACCAGCGCCTGTTGCTGTTCGAGGCGGGCGCGCGCCGAGGCGATGTTGTAGCGGGTGTTCCAGCCCGAAAACAGCGGCACCGACAGCGACAGGCCGGCCGACGCGACATTGCGGTCGATGGTCGTGTCGATGGCGGACAGGGTGTTCGACGCCTGGATGTTGACGCTCGGCCGCCCCGCCGATTGCGCGGCGCGAACATTGGCGGCGGCGGCATCGGCATTGGCGCGCGCCGACACCAGGTCGGGCCGCAGCCGCTCGGCATCGGCGATCAGCGCATCGGCGCCCTGTTTGAGCAGGTCACCCGAGGGCAGCGGCGGCGGCGGCGCCAGATCGAGGCTGCGCGTCGGCGGCAGGCCGGCGGCGACCGCCAGCTGCGCCGCCGCCGTGGCGATGGCGCCGCGCGTCTGGATGAGGGTCAGTTCCGCCTGCGCCAGCGAGGTTTCGCCCTGCAAGCGGTCGGCGCCCGTCGCGACACCGGCGGTCTTGCGTGCCCCGGCAAGGTCGCGCGTCTGGCGGGCGAAGGCGACATTGGCGATGTTGGCGGCTTCGATGGCGCGGTTGGCGGCGAGGCTGTTGTAGGCGGTGACGACATTGAGCACGACGCCCTGCGCCGCATCGGCATAATCGGCGAGCGCGGCGCGTTGCTGGGCGCTGGCGGCGTCGATCTGGGCGCGGCGGCCACCGCCATCGAACAGCAGATAGTTGACCGCCAGCCGCGCCGAGCTGTTGACCTGGGTCAGCACGCTGCTGCCGCTGACGAGGTTGCCGTTGGCATCGATGAAGCCGGTGGTCTGGAAGCTCTTGCTGCTCGACAGTGTCGGGCCGATGCCGAGGCTGACGTTGGGCAATTCGGCGCTGCGGGCGATGCCGATCTGCGCCGCGGCGGCGCGGACATTGGCCCAGGATACCGAAGTCGTCGGGTTGCGGCAGAGCGCGATGTCGACGAGGTCGGGGAGCGTCAGCGGCCGTGCCGGCACCTCGCCGCACGCGGTCTGGCGGGCGCTGACCGGTGGCGGCGTGACGGGGATGACGCCGCGCGGGTCGTCATGGGTCTGCGGCGCCACGGCGGCGCCAAGCGCCGGGTTGGCCAGCAGCAGGACGGTGAGGGCGGGGAGAAATTTCATCGGGGCACGGCAACCATTACGCAACTTGTGTCTACGCTGCGAGCAATTGTTATCCCTTGATGGGATTATCGCCAATCGGTCGCGGTCAGGCCGCCACGCGCAACCGCTTTGCGCCCGCCACGATCTCGCGTTGCAGATCGGCGACATAGGGTTCGAAATTGACCTGCATGGTGTGGCGGCGGCTGGCGTAATAATGCGCCTGATACTTGCGTTCGTCCTCGGCGATCACCCGGCCCATCGTCGCGGGGTCGGGCAGTGTGTAGCGCCCGGTCAGATACGCCAGCAGCAGCTTGGATTGCTGTTCGGCGAGGTTGACCAGCGTCGGCAGCGATTGCGCCAGCCCCATGAACCACAGCCCGTGCAACGCCGGGTCGGCCTGCACCATCCGCTTGAACAGCGGTATGTGATTGTCGGTGACCCGCGCGTCCTCTGGCTCAAGGAACGGGAAATCGATGTTGTAGCCGGTGGCGGTGATGATGACGTCGATTGCCTCGCGGCTGCCATCGGCAAAGACCACGCCATCGCCATCGAGCCGTTCGATCGCCGGTTTGATGACGACATCGCCGTTCGACAGCCGACCGAGGAATTCGCCGCTGACGGTGGGGTGGGCTTCCAATGGGCGATGGTCGGGGGTCGGCAGGCCATAATCCTCCATCCGGCCGATCGCCTTGACGATGCTGCGCGCCGCCAGCTTGCGCACCAGCCCCAGCGGCATCCACGCCGGCAGCGGGGTCTTGTCGACCGGCTTGCCGTTCAGCGTCTTGGGCAGCACCCAGACCCCGCGCCGGGTCGAGACCAGCAGCCGCGCCGCCAGCGACCGCTGGCCGAGTTCGGAGGCGATATCGACCGCGCTGTTGCCCATGCCGACGACGAGGACGCGCTTGCCGATCATGTCGATGGGCGCGAACGGCGTCTTGTAGTCATGGGCATGGATGACCGGACCATCGAAGGCGCCGGGCCAGACCGGGCGGTTGGGCGACCAGTGATGGCCATTGGCGATAATGACGGTCGCGTAGCGGCGCGTGCCGTGGCGGGTGGTGACGTCCCATTCGCCGCCGGCGCGCGCCACCTGCGTCACCGGGCTATCGAAGGCGATCAGCGGCCGCAGCCCGAAATGGTCGACATAATCGTTGAAATAGCGCGCGATCAGGCTGTGATGGGCGAAATCCGGCCAATCGGCGGGCACCGGATAATCCTCGAACTGCAACCGGGTCTTCGACGTGTCGATGTGCAGCGACTGATAGGCGCTGCTCATGCTGTTGGGGTTGCCATAGGCCCAGTTGCCGCCGACGCGGTCCGACGCTTCGAACCAGTCGAAGGCCAGCCCGGCATCGCGCAGCCGCTTGGCGGTGGTGAAGCCCGAACAGCCGGCGCCGATGATTACGATCCTGGGAATGTCTGTCATGGGCGAAAGCTAGCGCGTCCCGGCGCGCCCCGCTACACCTGATGCCATGGCTGATCCCTGCACCCATCTCCTGCTCTTTGGCGCCACCGGCGACCTGTCGAAACGCATGCTGCTGCCGTCGCTCTACAACCTCGATGCTGACGGGCTGTTGCCCGATTGCCTGCGCATCATCGCGACGGCGCGCAGCGATTTCGACACGGCCGGTTTCGTCGCGGTCGCTGCCGCGGCGCTTGACCAGTTCGTCGAGGCCGAGCGCCGTACCCCCGAACGGCTGGCGCGCTTTCTGGCCCGGCTGACCTATGTACCACTCGATGCGAGCAAGCCCGAAGGCTTTGCCGCGCTGGCGGACGCGGTCGGTGATCCGGCGCAGCTGTCGATCTTCCTGTCGACCGCGCCCAGCCTGTTCGGCCCGACCATCGCCGGGCTGGCGGCGGCGGGCCTCGCTGGGCCGGGGGTGCGGCTGGCGCTCGAAAAACCGCTGGGGTCCGACCTGGCGACGAGCCGGTCGATCAACGATGCCGTCGCGGCGGCCTACCCCGAGGACCGCACCTTTCGCATCGATCATTATCTCGGCAAGGAAACGGTGCAGAACCTGCTGGCGCTGCGCTTCGGCAACACGCTGTTCGAGCCGTTGTGGAACGCCGCCGGCATCGACCATGTCCAGATCACCATCGCCGAAACCGTCGGGCTCGAATCGCGCGCCGGCTATTATGACGGCATGGGGGCGCTGCGCGACATGGTGCAGAACCACATGCTGCAACTCCTTGCGCTCGTTGCCATGGAGCCGCCGGCGAAATTCGACCCCACGAGTGTGCGCGATGAAAAGGTCAAGGTGTTGCGCTCGCTGCGCCCGATCGACCGGCGCAGCGTCGAAAGCCACAGCGTGCGCGGGCAATACACCTCGGGCGCCGTCGGCGGCCAGCCGGTCAAGGGCTATGCCGATGAACTCGGCAGCGCATCGGGCACCGAGACCTTTGTCGCGCTGAAGGCGCATGTCGACAATTGGCGCTGGCAGGGGGTGCCCTTTTACCTGCGTACCGGCAAGCGCCTGCCCGAACGGATGAGCGAGATCATCATCCAGTTTCGCCCCGTGCCGCATTCGATGTTCGGCGATGCCGTGCTCAAGGCCAACAAGCTGGTCATTTCGCTGCAACCCGATGAAAATGTCGGGCTGACGATGATGGCCAAGGCGCCCGGGCTCGACCGCGAAGGCATGAAGCTGCGCTCGGTGCCGCTCGATATCGGCATGGACAATGCCTTTGCCGATGTCCGCCGCCGCATCGCCTATGAACGGCTGCTGCTCGACCTGATCGAAGGCAAACAGACCTTGTTCGTGCGGCGCGACGAGGTCGAGGCGCAATGGACCTGGATCGACGCCATCCGCGCCGGCTGGGCCGCCACCGACATGGCGCCCAAGCCCTATGCCGCCGGAAATTGGGGCCCGAATGCCGCCATCGCGCTGACCGAACGCGACGGCGTAAGCTGGCACGATTAACGAAACGACAGCCTCCGGCGGCTGGGG
>JBILPK010000325.1:0-2795 GCA_044373875.1 Polymorphobacter sp. | reverse complement strand
TCGTAAGCGGTCAACAGAACCCTTCTATCCGGCGGCGGTTGTTATGGCGTGGGATGCCCGCCCTATGGAAACCAACATCGACCAGGCCGCCGGCGTCATCGTGGAATCCGGTCAAACCGGACGCACCCGATACACTCCCGAACACAAGTGCGAGGTTCTCGCCACTTTTGAATCCAGCAGCTTGAGCGTCCCGGTCTTCGCGCGGCAATGCGGAATCAAGTATCCCACCCTGGCGGCTTGGATCCGGGTGCGGAAACGTGGTGATCAAACCACACCCCGCGGGAACCCCTCTACTTCGACGGCACCGTAAGCGGTCAACCGACGTCCTTTAGCCACTCGGCCTCATAAAGGGCATAAATCCCTGTGTATGCAATCCATGCCAACCGATCACCCATCCGCCCAATCTCCGATCATACGCACCGGTAAGGGCGGTCGCCTGCGATACGCTCCAGACCAGCGCCAGGCACTGCTTGTAGTCTTTGACCGCAGCGGCATGAGCGAGCGGAGTTTCACGCGCCAGCACGGCATCCAATACCAGACATTCATCGCCTGCGTTCGCAAGCGGCGAGAGGCTGTGTCAACGCGTCCTTTATCGGAACCCGCTTTTGCCGAAGTCCTCTTGGAGACTCCGACGAACGCATCCGCAGCCCCGCTTCGCATCGTCCTGCCCTGTGGCACCGCCATTGAAATCGCTTCCCGGGCCGCCCTCCCACTCGCGGCCGACCTTCTATCAACTCATCGCCACCCGCATGCGCGCGGCCGACTACATCAAGGTCGATGAAACCCCGGTGCGATGTTTGGAGCCCGGCGCCGGAAAGACCGCGTCGGGGTAGTTCTGGGTCTATCACCACGCCGAACACGGAGTCCTTTTCGACTGGCACAAAAGCCGCGCCAACACCTGCCTCGACCACATCCTCATCGGAGGGGATGGAAAACCGTCATTCAACGGCCATCTGCAGAGCGACGGCCTGCGTGCTTACCGCACCTTCATCGAGCGTCACCCGAAATTACAGATTGCCCCGGTCTCCTGCCTCACCCACATCACTCGGAAATTCAAGGAAGCCCGTGACGAGCATCCACGCATCGCCGCGCGCATCCTGCTTCTGACCGGCAGCATCTACCAGGTCGAGAAACGGTTGCGTGAAGGAAACGCCGGTCCCCTCGACCGGCAGCGCACCCGCTGGCTCGAATCCAGGAAATCCTATGATCACCTGCCAAACTGATCCGCAGGCTCGGTCGCTTCCGCGGGATCACGCCCCGAAGCAAGCTGGGCAACGCCCAGGCGTATGCCGCCAACCAATGGTCGCACCTCGAAGCCTGCTTCATGGACGGCCAGGTCGAGTTTGACAACAATCTCACAGAAAGCGCCATCCGCCCCACCAAGCTCGGTCACAAGAACTGGATGTTTATCGGCGGCGAGCACACCGGCTGGCGCAGCGCGGGCATCTACACATTCGTCGAGCAAGTGCGCCGCCACGGAGCGGATCCTTTCGCCCACTTCGAGTGGGTCTTCGAAAAGCTGATGCACAACCCCGCCCCGGAAGAACTTCAAGCTCTGCTGCCGGTCAACTGGATTAAAGCCCGACCGGCCGCCTGTCAGACCATCGAGAGCCGGGTTGCATAGATGCCATGGCCGCCAGAAATCTGGCTAAAATGCGAGAGGTGCTCTGCTGAGCGCTTACTGAAGTTGTTGAAGTATCCAAGGATGCCGTCCATGTGCCTGTTTAGTTTCTTGCCGAGTTTTACAAAAGGCTGCATCCGCGCCCGGCGGCACCAGGACATGACCGACTCAAGGTGTTGCTCGGCATCCTCGCGCAACTGATAGTTCCACGGGGCGGCCAGGAACTCGCGTATCGAGACAGCGCGCGCGATTTTGCCGTGTTCCTTGCAGATCTGCTCCTGAAGTTGTCGCTGCTCCTCCCCGCTCGAAATCGATGACGAGTTCCAGCGTCTTGGCGACAGGGTCGAAGTCGCAAGGCCTGACCCGCCGCCATCCGGAAAGCCGCCTGCTCCTCATGCCCGGCTACGATGCCTTCAACGATCTGATCAACGCCATCGATCCCGTCTCCCTGGCCGAGGCACTCAAGGACAACCCGTCCACTCTCTATCAGCCCGCTAAAGACAGACTCGATTCGCGTCCCGCCGACTCGACCTCCGGGATCGAGACCGGCCACGGGCGCATCGAATGGCGCCATCTGCGTGTCTGCGAATGGGACCTTGATGCCGCCCTGTTCCCCGGAGCGCGGCAATTGGTGAGCATCACCCGCCATCACTGCGAGAAGAAGAGCGCCGGAGACTTCAAGAACGAGACCCGCCACTTCCTCACCACCCTGCGCGAAAGCGATGCAAGCCATGCCCGGCTCGTCGAGATCGGCTGCAAGCACTGGTCGGTGGAAAACAAAAACCACTGGCGCAAGGAT
This sequence comes from Polymorphobacter sp., assembly GCA_044373875.1. Taxonomy (GTDB): domain Bacteria; phylum Pseudomonadota; class Alphaproteobacteria; order Sphingomonadales; family Sphingomonadaceae; genus Sandarakinorhabdus. Next base: position 375 of record JBILPK010000325.1, on the reverse strand, counting down.
GCCACCGTCTGGCGCGAAGACCGCGGCGGGCGGCGCACAACCCGTGGAGCGAAGAACCTCGCGCTGCTGCGCAATGCGATTCTTGCGCTCATCGAACCCGGTCGCCATGCATCGCTCAACCAGGCCTTCCTCCACTACGCCGACCACCGCGCCGAAGCCCTCCGTCTCATCACAAAGCCACCCCGCTCAATCCCTAGCCAACCAATCGCCCTGATCCGCCGGACAGGGCCGGTTTGGGCGGTGGAATTTTGGGTTGGTGTGAGCGGGCGACATGGATTAGCTTGCCGCTCCCCGAGGGGAAATTATGGCGATACAAGGTGAAGAACTGGCTCTGGCTTGCGCGAAGGCGGCCGATGAAGTGAAGGCGGAAAACAT
>JBILPK010000324.1:0-2821 GCA_044373875.1 Polymorphobacter sp. | reverse complement strand
ATCACGGCCTCGATGACCATCGGCGGGATGGCCTCGGGGCCGACGCCATCGAGCGCCAGGCTGACAAAACGCCCGAACAGCGCCAGCCCGAGCATCACCAGCGGCACCAGCAATGGCCGGGCGTCACCGCGCCAGGCGCCGTAAAGCGCGAACACCGACGCCCCGATGAAGAAGCCCGGAAAATCCGCCCGCAAGGTCGCCAATCCCTGCGACGTCAGCGGCGACAGGAAAAACGCCGTCGCCAGCTTGGCCGGTTGCAGCAGGAACAACAGGCCGATGCTGATGTTGAACAGGCCGACCAGCCCGATAACGCCGCGCATGATGGTCTTCAAAAGCCGACTCCCCCGGTTTCACCCTGTTGTCGGGTGCTTGATGATGCCAGTCTAGCAGTTTCGTGACGGGGTCGCAAGATTTCGGCATTGCCAATGCCATATCCACGACTATGCTGTCGGCACGCCGGGGATGGGAAATACGAATGCGCAAAACCACCAGGGTCATGTTGTCGGCGCTCGTGCTCGCCGGAATCGCCATCGGCGGGTTCAAGCTGTTCCAGCCGCAGATCGCCACCGCCGTGCTGGCACGGGTCGCCAACGATCGCGCCGGGCGCGATGCCACCACAGGCCTGCCCGATGGCCTGCATGTCGTGCTGTGCGGCACTGGATCGCCGCTGCCCGACCCGAGCCGCGCCGGACCGTGCACCCTTGTCATCGCCGGCAAGCGCCTTTTCGTCGTCGATGCCGGCGAGGGCGGGGCGCGCAACCTGACCCTGATGGGCATGCCGACCGGCCGGGTCGAAGGCCTGTTCCTGACGCATTTCCATTCCGATCATATCGACGGGCTGGGGCCGATGCTGCTGATGCGCTGGTCGGGCCGGCCCAATCTGGCGCCGCTGCCGATCCATGGCCCGCCGGGGGTGGAGCAGGTCGTCGCCGGTTTCAATACGGCCTATGCGCTCGACAACGGCTATCGCACCGCCCATCACGGCCCCGCCATCATGCCGCCGGGCGGCGCCGGGGCGAGCGCGCGGCCCTTTGCCATCGGGTCGGCGCCGGTGGTGCTCGTCGATGACAGCGGGGTGCGCATCACCGCCTTCCCGGTCGATCACGGCCCGGTCAAGCCGGCGGTCGGCTATCGCTTCGACTACAAGGGCCGCTCGGTGGTGCTCAGCGGCGATACCGCGCCATCGCCGTCGCTGGTTGCCGCCGCGAAAGGCGCCGACCTGCTGGTGCACGAGGCGCTACAGCCGAAAATGGTACGGCTGCTCACCGATGCGCTCGTCGACAAGGGCGCCGCCAACACCGCCCAGATCACCCGCGACATCGTCAATTATCACACCAGCCCCGAACAGGCCGCCGATGCGGCCAGGGCCGCCGGGGTGAAGCAGTTGCTGCTCAACCATCTCGTGCCGCCGCTGCCCTTTGCCTTTGCCTATCCGGCCTTCCTCGGTGACGCGGCCAGCCATTTCGCCGGGCCGATCACCGTCGGCGAGGATGGCATGATCTTGACCCTGCCGGCGGGCAGCACCACCATCAGCCAAAAGAAATTGCTGTGACACGCGACGCAGCAAACGGGGGATTGCGATGACCGGCCATTACACCATCCATGGCGCGCTCGGCTCGCCCTATTCGATGAAGCTGCGCGCCGTGCTGCGCTATCGCCGGCTGCCGCACATCTGGGCGCATGGCGGCGCGGCGCTGGCGGCGACGGCGGGCAAGGTCAAGGCGCCGGTGATTCCGATCCTGGGTTATCCCGATGGCAGTTTCGCCAATGATTCGACCCCGCTGATCTATGATCTCGAGGCGCGCCACCAGGGCCGCGGCATCGTGCCGCCAGATCCGGCGCAGGCCTTCCTCGCCCATCTGATCGAGGATTTCGGCGACGAATGGCTGACCAAGGCGATGTTCGGCTATCGCTGGCTGCGCGAGGTCGACCAGGTGCAGATGAGCCGCTGGCTGGCCTTCGACCAGATGAAGGGTGGCGGGGTCGTGCAATCCCAGGCCGCCGCCGAAATGTTCCGCCAGCGCCAGGTCGGCCGCATGGCGATCGTCGGTTGCACCGAGGCGAATTTCCCGCTCATCGAAACCTCGACCCGCGCCGTGCTGGCGGCGCTCGAAGCCCATGTCACCGACCGGCATTGCCTGTTCGGCAGCCGGCCGTCGCTCGCCGAATTCGGGCTGTACGGCCAGATCTCGCAACTGGGAGTCGATCCGACGCCCGAGGCGATGCTGCGCCGGGATTATCCCTATGTGCTGCGCTGGCTGCTCCATATCGACGACATGTCGGGCATCGAGGGCGAATGGGACGCGGCCGATGCAGCGCCGGCGCCGGTCGTTGAAACGCTGCTCGGCATCATCGGGGAACTTTATTTCCCCTTCCTCATCGCCAATGCCGCCGCGCTCGCCGCCGGGGCCGAGACCTTCCGCTTCGACGCGATGGGGCATGGCTACACGCAAGGCTCCTTCAAATATCAAGCGAAATGCCTTGCCGACCTGCGGGCGCGCTTTGCCGCGCTGCCGGCGGCGGCGCGCGCCGGGCTGGAACCGCTGCTGGCGCGCACCGGCTGCCTCGCACCGTTGCAGGCCGCATGAGGGGCAGATTTCTTGCGCCCTCTCCGCAAGGGGTAGGGAGGAAGCTGGCGCTTGCCGCGACCTGCCTTTTTGCCTCCGCCTTCACTCCGGCTACCCCCGGCGCGCTGCCGCTGCTGCCTGCCCCGGCCGGTTCGGCAAAGGCCCCGGCCCGCCCCAACATCGTCGTGCTCGTCGCCGATGACTGGAGCTTCACCGATGTCGGCGCCTTTGGCGGGGAGATCGCGACGCCCAAC
>JBILPK010000155.1:0-8092 GCA_044373875.1 Polymorphobacter sp. | reverse complement strand
GCAGACAAGTTCATCGGGGCCTTGATCTGCACGCCGGATAAGCGCGGCGTTTCCGAATGGGCAAACATCCTGGCCAGGTTCTGTTCAAAGCTCTCTTCGATCTCGCCGCGACCAGGTCCCATATAGGTCCCGATGAATTTCCCCTCGAGCGTGAACGCGGCAAGGTGCGTTGTCAGGAGGTCGGGCGGGATGGTCGACAGGTTGTGGTCCCCGCCAACGACAGCAATGTTGGACATGTAGCGCTGGCCAGCCTTCAGGGCTTCACGCTCATCTGTGTTCCGCAGCACCGTCGCCAACCAGCCTTCTGGCAGAAGGGACTCGATGAACGGGGGGAGCTTGCCTGGCGTGGTTTCACGCACCAGCTTTGGCCCGCCCTGCCGCGCCGGCTTCCAGCGCCATTCGAACCCGTCATGGGTCAGCCGGCCCAAGGCCTCACCATGCCAAGCCACGATGAAATCGAGCGCGGCCTTGTTGGGCAGTGGGATGGCAGCTGCCGGCCGGGCCAGCAGGAAGCGCTCGGCACCTTCGCCCTCCCGATACCATCCGTTCCCGCGTGCCAACGCCCATAGGGCATCTGCGGCGTCGCGCGGGGTCCCGTACTCTTCCACCAGGCGGGCTGCCATCTGGGCGCGCATGTCGACAGTGATGGCGCCGGCATGCTCGCTGCGCAGCCGGAAGGCTTCGAGAAAGCGTTGCCGGAGTGATGACACCTGGATCCTCAGTTCACCCAAATCATCGCCGATCACGGCGGGCGCAGTTGAGGGGCTTGATGGCGCCTGGTTCTGAACGATTTCCAGCCCCCGTAGCGGTGTCCGCTGATTGCGCCGGCCGCTGATGAAAAGGCGGCCATCCTGCGTGGGGCCAAGCAAGAGCGCGCTGGCCGACGAGAGATAGGCAGTGGGATAAAGATACTGGGCAATACGGACGGCATGGCCAAGAACGGCTGTTTCGATATCAGCGTCGGCGCTGACGTAGACACCGCGTACCAATTGAATGAGGGTTCCGGCCTGAGCCTGCAGATGGGCACGCTTTGGATCGATCGTCTCGCCCACCAGGTGAATAGTCATGGCATTATCTCGCATCTCAGATGCGTAAAAATGCCATAAGGCGACGACCAGATCAAGAATTATCGCGCATTTGATATGCGATATAATCAGCAGCAGAGGGGCCGTTTTACCATCAAGTCGTCCCTGCCCGCGCTTCTCGGCAAGTGTGCGCGACGAGCAGATGCAGTGCTACGCTCAGAAACTCGCTGATCCTGATGGCGAAGGGGCCAAGGCCCGGGCGGAACGGGTTCTCCTTGGAGATTAGATTCCCCTGACGGAAGGCAAACTGTCGGGACCCGTGACTGGAAACGATCCTGTCGCGCTGTTGCGAATCTCCGACCAGCCAATATAGACGGAACCGACACAGAGAAATGCCCTCCGGGAATCGTGCGATGATGCCCCGGGCCAATGGGTACCTGCCTAACGCCGACAAACGGGGCCAGCAAGTGAAAACGTCGTGGTTGAAGGCGTAACGATAGTGGGACCAAATCGCGGCCTCTCAAGTGCCGATTGGGCGGTGGCGGCTGTGATGCAAATTGCCTGCCGGTCGTCGGGCCTTAAGCGTTTCAGATGGGCGTCGCGGTTGACGGCAATCACGGCAGGCTCGGCAAAACCCGCGCCTTCCAAACAACAATCGGCGACTGGCTCTGGACATAGCCATGGTCACTAGGCCAAACATTGACCCACATGTCAGCACTTGTCCCGGCGCAGTTCCTCCGGGGTATGCTCGACGCAGCCCAGCGCGAGAACCACGACCTCCCGCTGAGGTCGGCTGCGTTTTCGCCCGCGCAAGTTGGAGCGCTCAAACTTGCTCTCGATACGGGTCTGCGCCGCTTGGCAGCTGGCCAATTCGAGCCTGACCCCGGATCGCGACTGACCTTGTCGCGGGGCGGTCTGCTTATCCGGCTAATGATTGATCTGGGCCGCGAAGTCGGACAACTCGCCGAGTTCGCACACACGTGGCTGCAGCCAGACCCCAGCGCCTCTCCCGATTCCTGGGGGCTGGTCTCCTGGGCCAAAGATCATTCCGTGCGCCACTGTTGGTGGCTGAAGCCGGGTCCACGAGGCAACAAGTCTATTCTGCCATCGGACGGGATTATGCTCGCCTTCCTGCCCGAGACGGAAAGGTGGTTCGAACTAGCTCATCTGCCCCTGGTTCCCGCTCCGGGGTCGGTATGCACTGTCACCGCTGTCGTCAAATCCGCGCGCTTGTTCGATCGCAGTGAAGTTGAAATGCATGAGGACGTTGCTGCATTCATCCGCTGGGCAAAGGGCATATTGGGGCCGCGCGGCGCTCTCCTCAACGATCTGACGTCACCGGCGACGATTGCAAGGGAGCAGATCAGTTGGAAGCGACACGGTGACCGGGTTCTCGCCGAACGGGTCACTGGCAAGGACAGTGCCCATGCCAAAAAATTCTACACCTACATGCGGTTCAAGAACCGCAAGGAGTATCGAACTTGGGTCGAGGCGCGAGACAAGGCTGAGCTGGAAAAGGAGCTCGCCAAAGAGTTGGCAGTTTTGGCGGCGTGGGTCGAAGGCGATGACAAGGCGATCGAACCTTCCGCGCTTCGACGGGCGCTATTGGACTTTGATTGGCGAATTGACCGCCGCAAGGACATCGTCGTCGAACACCGGCGGATCACCGTATTGCTATGGCTCGTTTTGTCGGTGGCGGTTGCGTCTCGCGCTCGACGCAAACCTTGCCCCAGCCCTCACGCCATTGACCCCCGCACCGGTGCACTGCTGGTACTCGACAAACGAACCGAGAAAAAAAAGCCCCAGAGCGAGAGCTCTGTGAACCTGCCACCGGGCGAAAGGCTGGGTGATGCGCGGATCGTATTTCTGCCGCGGCGGGTGCGGCTGCTGATAGTTGCCTACCATGAGCATCTGCGCAGCCTGTCGAAGCGCGCAGACTTGTTGATGAGAACGCGCAAGCGCTGTGCGTCGCTGGCCCGACGTCTCGACGAAGGGCTGCCAATACCATTTTTCGAGCTCAAGCTGCAGGACGGCACAAACCGCAAATCACACGCGGTTCTCAGTCCGACTGCAATCGCTCAACACACGAGCGGCATGCTCGATCTGCTGCTCGAGAGAAACTTCGCACGCCACATGCTGCGTGGAGCACTCATTGGGCAGATCAGCCATGAAGTTATCGACGCACAGCTTGGTCACTGGGCTCAGGGTGTGGAGCCATGGAGCAACGGGTCGGCGCTCGACCCGATAATGTTCCGCGCGATGATGTCTGCAGTCCAGGCCGCCTTTGTATCGCTTGAGAATGACGGCAGGGCCAGTGACTGATATCCGTTCGGAGGCTGAGCAGATGAGCCCTCCAAATTGGCCGCTTGTACCAACTGACGGCATGGCTGCTGTCATGCGCGATATGCCCCGCTATTGGGAACTGGAAAACCAGGTCCTTGCCACCCTCCATCTCGTTGCCGTCGAAGAAATTGCAATTCGACAGGCGCTCCTGTCTGCAATCATGTTCGGCGGATTGCTCAACCCAATGGATTGGGTCGGTTGGCTCAAATCTGTGACGGCGACCGGCCTCCTTCCCAACCCCGTAGCCATATTTTTCGTCTCATCCGGCGATCGCCACATGCGGCGGCGATGGGTTGCCGACCCCTTGACGGCGGCGATCCTTGAGCGGTTTGTCGTGTCGAGACGGGTACGATCTTCAAAGAAAAAGGGAAAAGAGCTATTTGCCGCCTATCCTGCTCTGGCCATCTTGATGGCAATGGAGCGGGACGAGTTTACCGCCGAGCTACAGAACTGGGTACTGCCCGGCGCGCAGTTCAAGTTCACGTTGCAGTGCCCCCCAATCCTGGTGGCGTATGCGACAGGCAGCATCCGCGCACATTCCCTAAGTCCGCAATGGTGGGGCCAGAAGCGGACTGGCGCCAAGACACTTACCGAAGCTGAAAAGACGGAGCAGTTTCGGATGGTCGTCCAGAGTTTGCTGGAAAAGATTCCAGCGCAGCTGGCACGAGACGTGCCGTTGATCGACAAGCGGTTCCATCATCTCAGAGCGCCGGCCATGGCAGCAGAGCCTGAAGGGTCGACCGATCAGTTGTCCAAACTGCGCGTTCAGCGCAAGCGCATGAAAGAAAAATATGCAGAGACGCTCGAGTGGCGAGCAAATCAAAAGAAAGTAGACTTGTCGAATTCGCTCGGCACGAAAATGACCCGCTGGTTCTATGAGTTTTGCCCCAAAGCGCCGTCGGCCACTGGGCGAACTTCGCGGTATGCCGTCGGGCCTGGTACCATGAGGAAGTACGCTGAATTTCTAGGCCATAAGGATTACGAGGAGGATTGGTCTAGGCTTTGGAAACAGCCAGTGGCGCAGGTGTATGAGACGACCTTGGTCGAAATTCTGACCAATCTTATCAACATGGAGGAAGAGGGCGACCGTGGTTATGCACACAGCATAGCCAATCGCCTCTATGGCTATCTCGGCGGTCGCGAACTGATGCGCCCTCCGGACGTGTACTTCGAAAAGCGGCAGGACAATGTTCGCGCCCACATCCTGACTGCAAGCCAGTTCAGCGCCATGCTCAAGTTGCTCGACGGACACCCAGGCAGCGACGCCGAGAAAGCAGCCTGCAGACTCGCCGCTGTCTTGATGTTTCGCACGGGGCTGCGCGGCCGCGAGGCGATCAATCTGACGGTCGACAACATCGACGTGATGGGCGACGTCGTCGAGCTGCGTGTGTTCCCTTCCGAGTACGTGAAGCTCAAGACGCCGATGAGCAAGCGCACGCTACCACTTCATGTTTTGCTCGAGCCGAATGAACTGGCCGATTTGCTCAGGCATAGAGCACACAAGGCCCGGATTTCTCGCGGCCAGCACCAGTTTGTGCGCATGTTTTTCGATGAGCCCTTGCGCAACGCCGATTACGCCAGGCTGCTGGAGCCGATCGAAACGGCATTGCGCCTTGCATGTGATCTGGCTCGCCCAAAAGATGCTGAACGCAAGCCCAGCTATATCTTCAGCCGGTGCAGTTCCTTGCGGCATAGCTTTGTGTCTTACGCGATGGCCACCATGCTACTGCCACGCGACCCTGGCGCCTTCGCGTTGCCAGCGCAGATCGCGCCCGAGCTGGTTTCACTGGCTCGCCGGGATCAACTTGAAAAGGCACTGCTTGCTCCTGGCCACCTCGGTCTTTCCGCGGTGCAGGCCCTGAGGCAGCTGGTCGGCCACGCCAGCTATCGCCGCACCATAATGACGTACAGCCACTTGCTCGATGTAGTCCTTGCTGCACATTGTGCACGTCGGTCGGTGGAACCGGCGCTTCCCGTCATGGTGACCATGGCGTTGGCCGAGCAGTTGCACAAACCGGGCAAGTTCAGCGTGTCGGCGCTTACTCGCCAAGCGCATGATTGGACCAAGGGAGAGCAGGCCGTAGCACGCGCTGCCGAAGATTCGCTTATCGCCGGCGTACCACCCGAACTGCATGTGCTTCCCCGACAGCGGAGGAGGGATGGTGCCGGCGTGAAGCCCTGGGAGGTTGCCGGCAACAGTTTCTGGTCACAGGCGCTGACGCCGGCAAAGCCTGAAAAGCCGAAGCCGAAGCCGAAGCCGAAGCCGAAGCTGGGCGAGTGGCGCGATGCTTCCATTGGCGATTGGCAAACCATGGACGCCATCCTGCAACTGGCTTCACGCGGCGTTCCGGTTTCGATCATCGCCGATGAAGTCGGTGTGCGAGCAGACGTCTGCAGGCAGTTGATGGACCGTTTCCACACCATCATGACGATGAAAAAATCGACCCGCCACGGCGGTCCGGTGGGGCCTGGCGTGAAGGACGGCCAGCTACGTCAAGCCTTGGTGATTTCAGGCCTCGTGAAGGTGCAGGGCCTTTTCAACCGCGATCTCGAAGATGGATCATGGGATGCGCCTGTGAACCCGATACCTTTCGAACTGAATGCCGAAATCGACAAGGTGTGGGCACGCCTTGCAACGGCGCTCAAAACAGGACCAAGTCGGGGCAGGCTGCACACGTTCCTCTCCGGGCATGACAACGGAAAGCGGCGTCTGCGCAGTGAAGTGAACGCAAATCACTTGAAGTCTCTCTTCGACCAGCTGTTTGAACCGCGGAACGGCGGGATCGCTGCGGCGGGTGTCCGCCAACCTGCGACACATTCCGACGCTGCGCGAGAAAACGGCAAACACGTTGTTTACTTGGCACGTACGAACATTGCGGGGCCTCAATGGTCGGCCGAGGCTCTTCTCATCTATCTGCTGATGATGGCGCTTGCGGCCTCAAAAGCTGATCTCGAAGGACTGCTTTCGGCAAGTTCGCAGCGCCGCAAGAACCTCGATCGCGCGAGGTTCAGCATAGCCGTGCGCAACGCGCCGCGCTCCAAACCCTCCATTGACCCGGAGCGATTGGCGCACAGGCGTCGCCATCCAGTCTGGGACTAGCGGGCCGCACGGTTTCTGCCAAGAAGCCGCAAGTTCAGGGCACAGGATGCGCCGCCCACCAAGCGTCCCATTCGCCTTTCAGTTTTCGTTGGCACCCCGTTTCCAGCAAGGGCCGAACGAACGTTCCGAGACCAGCACTCGTCACGGTCCGGGCCGTGCAAAGCACGTGAATATGAAAGTCGGCGCCGTGCGCGATGCGGTTCGGGGCATGTACGATGACATGCGCGGCGGTCCCGTAAAGATCGACCATCCTTTCTTGCACGAATGCAATGACCTCTCGGACTGCCCAATTTTGGATGACCGGACCCGGGAACCAAATAGTCGGCCCGGCGAGCAAGTGCTGGTCGGCTTTCATGAAGGTAGGCGTTAGGTTACCCCTTTGTCGCTTACCGTATCCGGGCCACAGGTTCAGCTATATTGGAAAGCGGGCGTGGCCCGTCAGGAAACTTTGTCCGTTAAACGAAAATAGGCGGCTCGGTTCGACGGTGCCGAAGGTCGGGGGAATGGCCAAGTTGCGGGGACAAATATCGCCCGACGGCCGACGCGCGGGCCCTTTGCAGTGAACCGCTACACTGGGCTACGCGAGAAGGCCCCCGTCCCCGGGCGCGCGAACTGAAAAGGCTTCGTCCAAAGCCAAATAATTGTCGTGATAGCCGGTGTAGCGCGTCAATTAGAATGAGCACCAGCGGGTGATTTGATGGCTGTGGATAGGTGTCGAAGTGGGACCCCATGATGTCCGAGTTAAACATCTCCAATCTTGGGGCGATCGACCAGTTCCGGCGCCGCAGTTTGTCTGAGCGGACAAAGCTGCAGCCATGAAACCGGCGCTCGCGTCGAAGCTGGCCCCAGGCCTTGGCCGGATGAAGACGACACGGCAGATCATGTGTTGGCCGTCGATTTCGACCACCATGCCTCCCATTCGGCCTTGAGCGCCAACTGGCAACCGGTCTTCACCAGCGGCCGCACGAACTCACCGAAGCCCGAGCCTTTGACGATCCTCGCGGTGCACAGCAGGTGAATGTGAAAGTCGGACCCGTGCGCGATGCGCTCTGGCGCGTGCGCGATGACGTGCACTGCCGCGCCGTAAAAATCTGCGATTTTTGCTTGGGCGAACGCCACCACCTGGCGGATCGCCCAATGCTGCACGACGGGTTCGGGAAACCAGATCGTCGGTCCGGCCAGCAAGTGCTGGTCCGTTCCCATGAAGGCGTTATCCATCTCGGACCAAAGCCGATGAGGGCACGCCATCATGTCCGCCGCGCCCCTCGGGAGAAGGACCTGGTTCGCCGCCACGTCCCGGTGCAGGACAGCGTGATCGAGGGACCCGGTCGGATGACGCAGCTTCGCGCGGACATATTTCACCGTGCTGTGCTCGACGCCCCTGAACTGCCGCTTGAGGATGTCGTAGGAAAAGTCCCGCGAAATCCCATCGGGGTTGTTCAACGTCCAGTCGCGAATGTCAGTAAAAGCGTTGACCGCCCTTTCGTTCGACCTTGTGGTGAGAGCCGTGGCAGCAGGTGACTTCGCCGTCGGCGTTTTCCTGGCCATCAGATCGCCTCCAAGACGTCTGTCAGGTCCGGTGACGATCCCGGGATCGCATCATTCGGTTGCACGATGCGCTCTT
>JBILPK010000154.1:0-8106 GCA_044373875.1 Polymorphobacter sp. | reverse complement strand
CCGCAACACGCCAAACACCCGAAATCGCGCCGTTCCCCGCGCCACCGAAAACTGCGGCCCTCCGCGGTCGCTAAACCTCAAACCAGGTTGGCAAAGCCCTGGCGGGAAGGCTCATGAATAAGACGGGTTAGATTTTTCTGATCCTTGTTTTTCAATCGCTTAGACCCGTCTCGCTTCATGGCACGATGTTTGCATGGTGTTGAGCAATCGTCCATTAGTACGGACGAAAGTTTAAGTATTTGTCCCCACCAGAGGGACGGACATGATAAAGGGATGAAGATCATGAAGACCATTCTTGCCACTGCCGCGCTGCTCGCCACGGTGATCGCCGCCCCGGCTTCGGCCGTCACGCTTGTCGCCAATTTCACCGATGTCGCCGCTGCGACGTCGTCGGTGACGAAGTCGAACATCTCGCTCGGTGTCACCGTTTCGGCAGTGCGCTTCAGCCTGCCTGTTGGCACGTTGACGAACGACGGCCTGACCAACATCTCCAGCTTCCTGAACCCGGTCGCGCCGGCCGTGTCGATCACGCGCCAGGCTGGCGGTCTCGGTGTTGTGGCTGGCGGCATTTCCGCCACGCAGATGGACACCAACACGGCCGGTTCGCGCGAAGCCTTCCTCGTCACCGGCACCGATGCCTTCAAGCTTAAGGGCCTGAAGCTGACGCAGGTCGATTCCGATGACACCCTGCAGGTCTATGGCGTCGGCCCCGGCGGCGTGCTGACCAACCTCGGCTATGGCACGGGCTTCAGTGCGGTCAATGACGCAGGTGTCCGCACCTCGGCGGCGATCATCGGCGGCGCCGGTGGCACGTTGCTCAACAATGTTCGCACCGCGGCCAACGGCGGCACCAACGATTTCGGTCTCGCCAATGAACTGCGTTTCGGCAGCTACATCATCACCACCCGCGCTGGCGGCCACACCAACTTCCTCGGCACGCCGGGCCAGGGCTTTGCCCTGCAGGCGCTGACCGCCGTGGTGCCGGAACCCGCGACCTGGGGCCTGATGCTCGTCGGTTTCGGCCTGGTCGGCGTTGCCGCCCGTCGCCGCAACACCGCCGTCGCCGCCTGAACCGTTCACGGCGCTGAAATCACCCGCCGGACCTTCGGGTCCGGCGGGTTTTTCGTGCCTTCAGAGCGCGATCAGCGACAGTTGCCGGCCATAGTCCGGCTCCCCCGCATGGGTGGTGCGGCGATAGCTGAACCAGCGGGTCGCATCCGGGTAGGTGTCGATGCCCAACGCCGCGACCTTAGTTACCCCGGCCGCCGCCAGCCGCATCGCGACAAAGCCTTCGAGATCGAACTGGAAGCGATCGGCTCCGGACTTTGTTGCGCCGCGCGCGAAAAACCCGTCATGGCTTGCAGCATCGGCGAGGAAGCGATCGCGAAAGCCGGCATCGACTTCATAGCTGGCCCGCGCGATGCACGGCCCGATGGCGGCGACGATGTTTTCGCGCCGCGCGCCAAGCGCCACCATCGCGGCGACCGTTGCCCCGGCGATATCATGCAGCGCGCCCTTCCAGCCAGAATGTGCCGCGCCAATCACCCCGGCGTCGGCATCGGCGAGCAGGATCGGGGCGCAATCAGCGGTAAGGATGCCGAGCGCCAGCCCCGGGGTGGCGGTGACCAGCGCATCGGCATGCGGTCGCTCGGCATCGGCCATCCCCGCCGTTACCGGCACGACGATATTGCTGTGGACCTGGTGGAGCGTCACCAGCGTCGCGCCCGGCGCCACTGCTGCCACGGCCCGGGCGCGGTTTTCGCGCACCGCCGCCGGATCATCGCTCGAGCCGAGCCCGACATTCAGGCTGGCAAAGATCCCCGCCGAAACCCCGCCGCGCCGCCCGACAAAGCCATGGCGCGCCCCCAGCCCCGGCGCGGTGACGACATCGACCGTCACAGCGGCGCCCGGCACAAGATATCCTCATCGGCCTGATCGCCGACCATGAAGCGATAGGGCTCGATTTCTTCAAAGCCGTGGCGGGCATAGAAGCGCCGCGCCCGCGGGTTTTCGGTGAACACCGACAGCCAGATCTCGGTGAAACCCCGCGCCCGAGCACTGTCCATCGCCCAGCGCGTCAGCACATCGGCGATGCCCAGCCCCTGCCAAGGCTTGTAGATATAGAGTTGTCGCAGTTCGGCGGCGCGCGGGCCGGGGCTGCTTGCCGGCAGCTTCAGGCTGCTGATCTTGCAAAAGCCGATGGGGGCGCCGCCGGCTTCGGCAAAGCGCACCGCGATATCGGGGTCGGCAAGTTCGGCGCCATAGGCGGCATCGCTGCCCTGGGCGAGGAACGTCGCCATGTCGGCGAGCTTGTAGAGGCTGCCGAAGGTATCGATGAAAGTGGCGCGGGCGATCCCCCCCAGCACGGCGCCATCGGCCGGCGTTGCATCGCGATAGGAAATCATGCGTCGAACCCCGCCGGTACCGGCCATTGCGGCGCCGAAAGCGCCATGGCCTTGAACAATACGCCCATCTGCGTCGGTGCCGTCAAGCGCACCAGAGCGGCGGCGATCTGCGCCGCCTGCGGGCGGGTGGCACGCGCCGACAGCGCCGCGGCACGCGCTTCGATGCCGAGCCGGGCGAGCCACACCCGCTGCGCCACCGGCCCCCAGGTCCGCACCGGCCCGGCCGCCGCTGCCAATGCGGCGAAATCGACATGCGCGGTAAGATCGGACTGCCCCGGGTCGGCGAACGGGTCGGCGCGATCATGGCGGTGCAGCGCCTGCAACGTGTCACCGGTTTGCCCTTCGCCATAGCCGTAATCGATGATCAGCGCCGCGCCGCCGCGTCGGCACAGGCGTTCGCCGATACTGGCGGCAAGCGCGAGGCCAGGCTCGCAGGTCTCGCCCGCTGCCAGCCCGGGTGCCGGGATGCTGGTCGCGGCAAAGCCGTCGCCGGCGGTGGTGATGGCGCGTTCGCTGCCATCGCCCAGCCCTTGCCGGACCGGTAGCGCATCGAAAAATTCATTGGCGATGATGATCAGCGGCCGGTCGTCGGGCACCCCGTCGAGGCTGTCGTGCCACGTCGCCGGCAACCGCTCGGCCTGGGCACGGCGCAGCACCGGGCTGGTCTCCACCAGTGCCAGCGCTACGCGCTCGCCAAAGCCCGGGGCGCGGCCGGCGACGCGCAGCGCATCGGCCATCAGCGTGCCGCGCCCGGGGCCGAGCTCGACCAGCCGCAGCGGCGGTGATCCGGCGCGCAGCCACAGGTCGCCGATCCAGCCGCCGACCATTTCGCCGAAGATCTGGCTGATCTCGGGCGCTGTGGTGAAATCACCCGCGGCGCCAAAGGGGTCGCGCGTCGCATAATAATGGGCATTGCACGCCGCCATCCAGGCATCGAGCCGCAGCGGCCCCTCGTCCGTGATGCGCGCCCGCAGCGCGTCGGAAAGATCGGTCATGCCGGCTGGGGTGTTGCAGGGCGGCGCATGGCATTGATGATCAGCAGCAGCCCGGCGAGGATGACCGGCAGGGTGAGCAGCTGCCCCATCGTCAGGCCCGACGGCAGGATGCCGAGTTGCCGATCGGGCTCGCGGAAGAATTCGACGATGAAGCGCGACGCGCCATAGCCGATACCGAAGACGCCCGACAACAGCCCCGGGCGAAAGCGCGCGCGGGTCGCCCAGAACAGGGTGGTCAGGATGGTCATCAGCACCACGCCTTCGAGCGCGAATTCGAACAGTTGCGATGGATAGCGCGGTTCCGGCCCGGCATCGGGGAAGATGATGCCCCAGTTGCTGCCCGTCGGCCGGCCCCATAACTCGCCGTTGACGAAATTGGCCAGCCGCCCGAAGCCCAGCCCGAGCGGCGAGACGGTGGCGACATAATCGAGTACCCGCAGCCCCGATACCTTGTTGGCGAGGCCAAAGCCCCAGCAGCCCAGAATCACCCCGAAACAGCCGCCGTGGAACGACATGCCGCCATCCCAGACGCGGAAGATCGCCATCGGATCGGCCATATATTGCGCCGGATTGTAGAAGATCACATAGCCGAGCCGGCCGCCGAGAATGACCCCGAGCGTTGCCCAGGTGATGAAATCATCGACATTGGTCGCGGTCATCGGTGATCCGGGCTGCTTGATCATCTGGGCAAGCAGCCACCAGCCGCACAGGATCGCGGCGATATAGGACAGGCTGTACCAGCGCAGCGAGAACGGCCCGAGCAGGGTGCCAAAGGCTTCGAACGGCGCAATCGTGAAAACGTCCGGGCGCAGCGGCAGCCGGGCGAATTCGATCGCGACATCGATCGAAACCTGGGCGAAATCGGGAAGGGTGTGCAACACGAGCGCGGGAGACCTTTTGCCAGTTGCCGTTAACGGCAAGTCGCACCATAAAGCGGCAACGAACGAACGCCAATGGGGAGAGCATGGCATGACCGATCTCGAAGGCTTCCGCACCGAAGTGCGGGACTGGCTGGCGGAAAATTGCCCCGCCGAAATGCGCACCCCGATCACCCGCGATGCCGATATCTGCTGGGGCGGGCGCAAGGCCAAATATACCAGCGACGCGCAAAAGCTGTGGCTCGACCGCATGGGTGCCAAGGGCTGGACGGTGCCCGAATGGCCGGCCGAATATGGTGGTGGCGGGCTGACCAGCGCGCAGGCCAAGGTGCTGGCGAGCGAAATGCGCGCTATCAACGCGCGCTCGCCCTTGTCGTCGTTCGGCATCTGGATGCTCGGGCCGGCGCTGCTGAAATACGGCAATGAAGCGCAGAAGAAGGAACATCTGCCGCGCATCGCCCGCGGTGAAATCCGCTGGTGCCAGGGCTATTCCGAACCCGGCGCCGGCTCCGATCTCGCATCCTTGCGCACCTCGGCGGTGCTCGATGGCGATCATTATGTCGTCAACGGCAGCAAAGTATGGACGAGCTATGCCGACAAGGCCGACTGGATCTTCTGCCTGGTGCGCACCGACCCGGCGGCGGCCAAGCATCTCGGCATTTCGTTCCTGCTGTTCGACATGGCGAGCCCGGGCGTTTCGACCTCGCCGATCAAGCTGATTTCGGGCGCCTCGCCGTTTTGCCAGACGTTCTTCGACAATGTGCGGGTGCCGGCCGAAAACCTCATGGGCACCGCCGGCAAGGGCTGGGACATCGCCAAATATCTGCTCACCCACGAACGCGAAATGATCGGCGGCAGCGAATCGACCGGTGGCGGCGGGCGTGACAGCCTCTCGCAGATCGCCAAGCGCCAGATCGGCATGGATGCCGCCATTCTCGCCGATACCGGCTTGCGCACCGATATCGTCCGCCACGAGATCAACGCCTGGGCCTTCGCGCTGACCATGGAACGCGTCAAGGACGAGGCCAAGGCCGGGCAGGGGGTCGGCGCGCTGTCGTCGATGCTCAAATATTACGGCACCGAACTCAACAAGGACCGCATGCAGCTGCTGATGAGCATCGGCGGTTCGGATGCGCTCGCCTGGGAAGGCCCCGGGGAGGGCGAAGGCGATGTCGCCCGTGCCTGGCTGCGCAGCCGCGCCAATTCGATCGAGGGCGGCACCAGCGAGATCAACCTCAACATCATCGCCAAGCGCGTGCTGGAATTGCCGGGGGCGTAAGCATGCCCCTCTCCCCTCGCGGGAGAGGGCGAGAGACGCGTGAAACGCGGCCCGGGGAGAGGGGGCTGCTCAATCGCTGCAAGCCACCCCTCTCCCCGCCGCGCCGGTGGCGCGAGTCGCCCTCTCCCGCAAGGGGAGAGGGAAAACAGGAAGCAAGACCATGGCCCTAGTGCTCACCGACGACCAGAAGATGATCCGCGATTCGGCGGACGGTTTCTTCAAGACCGAAGCCCCCGTCGCCCAGCATCGCACGCTGCGCGATACCGCCGATGCGACCGGCTTCGACCGCGCCACCTGGGCCAAGATGGCCGAGATGGGCTTCGCCGGGGTGCTGGTGCCCGAAGCGCATGGCGGCGCCGGCTTCGGCCATGTCGCGGCCGGGCTGATCATGGAAGCGATGGGCCGCAACCTGTCGGCGGCGCCGATGCTGAGCACCGGCATCCTCGCCACCACCGGGCTGGTGGCGGGCGGCTCGCCCGAGCAGCAGGCGAAGTATCTGCCGCTCATCGCCGAGGGCAAGCGGCTGTTCGCGCTCGCCGCCGATGAAGCCGCGCGCCACGCGCCGGCGCTCGTCGAAGCGACCGCGACGCCCTCGGGCAATGGCTTCAAGCTCAACGGCACCAAGGGTTTCGTCCTCGATGGCCATGTCGCCGATACGTTGATCGTCGCGGCGCGCACGGCGGGTGACAGCAAGGACAACGACGGCATCACGCTGTTCCTCGTCGATGCCAAGGCGGCGGGGGTCAGCACCGAGCGCCGTTCGATGATCGACAGCCGCAACGCCGCGCGCATCATCCTCGACGATGTCCAGGTCGATGGCGCCGATGTGCTCGGGCCGGTCGGTGGCGGTTTCG
Source organism: Polymorphobacter sp. (assembly GCA_044373875.1). Lineage (GTDB taxonomy): Bacteria > Pseudomonadota > Alphaproteobacteria > Sphingomonadales > Sphingomonadaceae > Sandarakinorhabdus. The sequence goes on along the minus strand of JBILPK010000154.1, from coordinate 1,695 downwards.
CCATCCTTGAAAAAATGCTCGATGCCGGACGTGCCTGCCTGGCCGCCGAAATGCTCGGGGTCAGCACCGAAAGCTTTGGCCGCACGATCGATTATCTCAAGCAGCGCGACCAGTTCGGGGTCAAGATCGGCACCTTCCAGGCGCTCCAGCACCGCGCCGCGCATCTGTTCTGCGAAGTCGAACTCGCCCGCTCGGCGACGCTGCGCGCCTTGACCGCGCTCGATGAAGCCGATGATCGAGCCACGCTGTTCGCCAGCCTCGCCAAGGCCAAGTCGGGCGAAGTCGCCAAGCTCGCCACCAACGAAGCGGTGCAGATGCACGGCGGCATCGGCATGACCGACGATTTCGATATCGGTTTCTACATGAAGCGCGCGCGGGCGGCGCAGGAAACCTTTGGCGACATCGCCTTTCATGGTGACCGGATGGCGCGCCTGATGGGCTATTGAGACGAAGCGCCGGACAAAATCGCCAGAACCGGCGCGGCGTGATTGCCAAGCGCGCCGGGTCATGGCCAATGTTGCATCATCGAGAAGCGGGGGCAGCCGCTCAGTCACCCCGGGGAAACATCATGAAGTCCGCACTTGATACCGCCATCGATGCCGCCGTCGCCGCCATCACCGGCCCGGGCAGCCAATTGGAAGTCGGCACCGCCACGATCCGGGGTGCGACATTGTCGGTGTTCAGCGCCGCGCCGCCATCGATGCGCGAATTCTTCGCCTTTTTCTTTGCCGTCCAGGGCCCGCGCGAATTCCTGGTGTTCGGCGACGAACGCTACACCTTCGCCGAAGTCCATGCCCGCGGGTTGAAGATGGCGGCGATGCTCCAGCACCGTCACGGCATCGCCAAGGGCGATCGCGTCGCCATCGCGATGCGCAACTACCCCGAATGGATCACCAGCTTCATCGCCATCCTGCATCTGGGTGCCATCGCCATCCCGATGAACGCCTGGTGGACGGCGGACGAGCTCGATTACGGCCTGCGCGATTCGGGCGCGCGGCTGGCCATCGTCGATGAAGAACGCGCCCGCCGCATCGCCGGGCTGAAATGCCACACGACGGTGCTGAGCGTGCGCACCTCGGCCGAAGTCGCCGCCGAACTCGGCATCGCGCGGGTCGAGGACGAACTGGCCTTGTCGCCCGAAACCACCTGGTTCCTGCCGGAAATCGCGCCCGAGGACGACGCGACGATCATGTACACATCGGGGTCGACCGGCAGCCCCAAGGGCGCGGTTTCGACGCACCGCGCCATCGTGTCGGGGGCGATGAACTATCTCGTCGCCGGGCTGGCGCTGTTGCAGCTGTCGGCCGAAGCCGGGGTCAAGCCCGCCGACCAGCAGGTCATGCTGCTCAACGTGCCGCTGTTCCACATTACCGGCTCGGTGCCCGTGCTGCTCGTTTCGGTCGCCATCGGCCGCAAGATGATCATCATGCACAAATGGGATGCCGGCGAGGCGCTGCGGCTGATCGAAAAGGAACGCTGCACCTATTTCGTCGGGGTGCCGACGATGAGCCTCGAAATGATGCAGCACCCCGATCGCGACAAATACGACCTGTCGTCGCTGGTCGATATCGCCAGTGGCGGCGCGCCGCGGCCGCCCGAACATGTCGACCGGCTCGGCAAGGCGCTGCCCGGCAAGAGCCCGGTGCAGGGCTATGGCCTGACCGAGACCAATGGCGTCGGCGCCGGCAATTTCCG
>JBILPK010000323.1:0-2839 GCA_044373875.1 Polymorphobacter sp. | reverse complement strand
TAGACCTACAGTATAATTGAAAACTCCTTCCCGCTTCGAATCGATTCGCAACTCGCCAGTATATTCCTTTGAGTCGATAGGAACTGTTAGATACTGTTGGTAATTCTGCACAGCGTTTCCACTATCCAGGTCTGCCCTATTCAAACCTGAATTACGAATAAAGCCGCCGATGAAGCGCAGATCGTGATTTCCCAAATCAAAACTCATATCCGTGGTCAAGATGTGGGTCTTGATACCGAAGCTCGATTCGCCTTCCTGAACGCCTAGACGATCGAACGGGCGAATTGCGGGACCGCTGACAAATGGCGAGAGCAGGCTCGGGCGGTTACCCGAGCCCGCCACCTGGGTCGGCTGCTTCGTGAGACTGTCCGAATATTGATAAACGATGGAGCCGCCGAGTTTTTCCGTGGGCGCGAAGGTCAGTGTGGCGCGGACCGCATTGGTACGGCTTGACGAACGCTCGCCGGTGGCCAGATTGCGAATGAAATTCGCCCGCGTGCGGTCGATCAGGCCTGCTACCCGCAGTGCAAGTTTGTCGGTGACAAGCGGGACCGAGACACCACCCTGCAGATTGCGTCCCCCCATGTCAGTGAGCGATCCGCGGACCTGCCCTTCGGCCTTTTCCAGATCGGCCCGCCGCGTCGTCAATGTTATTGCGCCGGCCGGCGCCGTCCGGCCACGCAAAACGCCCTGTGGGCCGCGCAGCACCTCGATCTGTTGCACGTCGAAAGTGCCCACGCTGATCGCGTTGATATCGATCGGAACTTCGTTGAAATACACGCCGATCGTATTCGGGCCGCCGATATCGGGATCGAAGCTAATGCCGCGCAAGACGGTGGTGGTATTGCGGCCGGTATCGCTGATCTCCAGCCCGGGGGCCAGCCGGTCAATATCCTCGAAGCTGAACAGTGCGTTCTGTTCCAGTTGCACGCCGGTTGCGACATTGACCGTCATCGGCACGTCGATCAACGCCTGCTCACGCTTGTTTGCGGTAACGATTATCTCGAGGTCGGTCGTGCCGGCTTCATGCGCGTTTGCCGTACTGTCCTGCTGCGCACAGGCAGCACCCGGCATTGCCAATGCAAGGAATGCGGTAGAGCAAAGCCAGGCTGCATGCTGCCCAAAACGATCGATCATATATTTTCTCCCCTGTTTCCCGCCCCTTTGATGGGGCTTGTCTGTCGGAATTCGGCTCATTCGACCCGCCTCCTGCGAGGCGGTGATCCTCTTTCATCGTACCGTGCGAGACGGTTTCGATCCGCGGCGATACGCGCGGCATCGAAGGACGCGTTATGGCTCTTGCGTTCCGCGATATTCGCTCAGTTCGACCAACAAGCCGTCCGGATCGCGGGTCAGACTGGTCAGGACCGGCCCTTTGTCAGTGGACGAAGGCTCTCTTAAAACCGGATAGCCATGAGATCGCAGTCGCGCCGCAGCGGCATGGGTGTCAGAGACGAACATACCCACCATTCCACCAGGGGGTCGCGTCTTCGGCGCCTTGAGCTTGTCATAATGGATGAGGATGAGCAACGTCCCGGCAGAACGCGGATCGCCGGTGAAATTAAGGGCGATCTTTTGAAATGGGTCGGTTGGCTTGCTCAACACAAGCGCCTGCCTCATGCCGACGCCGTCGATATAGAACCGCTTTGCCGCTTCGATGTCGGCCACATCCAGGCCGACAAAGCCAAATGATGGCACCGCGACGAGGGGCTTATCCTGGGCATGCAACGGGCTGGGAAGGCAAATCAACGCAAGGAGGATCGCACTAAGTTCGCGCACCATTGCAGATCGACTGCGATGCCAGCCCGTTGCCCTCATGCGCGCCGCGCTGCCGGGCCTGCTCGATCGGCAATTGTTCATAAATCCCCACTTACTTTTGTTGCAAACGCAGACATGATCGGGCACCATTCGCAATGGTCGCGCTAGACTAAAATTTCGCTTAAAGTGCGCGTTGTGCGTGTCGCGCCGGTTCCCCAGCCATCAGCGGACACGCCCATGACCTGCTGAAGCGTCAGGCCCACCCGTGTTACGGAATCGCCGCCGTTCTTGATATGTAGGCCCGGCCTGACCTTGCCGCCGGCCCGGCCCGCAAGCATCATCGGGAGGCCATTGACATCGTGATTCTTGCCGAAGCTTACGTCGGAATGTGCAAAAACAAGCATGTTGTCGAGCAGCGTCCCGTCGCCTTCCTTCACCGAAGCCATTGCGCGCACGAAATCGGCCCAGGCGGCCATCGTCTGCGTGACAAAGCGATCGACGGTCGGCTGGTAGCCAAGCTTGCGATCGGTCAGTTCCTCATGCGTGCTTTGATGGACGCCGGTTGCCGAACCATCCTTGCGAAGATCCGACAACGCGGTCGAATAGTTCATGTTGAACACCTTGGTCTGGTTGCAAGCCAAGGCCATCGCCAGCATCTCGGCCATCACCTTGTGGGCGGCGGTGCGCTTGGCGATATCGGTGCTGCCGGGCCCATCAGATGGCCTTTCCGAAACGCGGCAACTTTCCGCCCGTGGCGGCTTTTCCAGCTGCATCGCCAGCTTCTGTTCGACCTCGCGCACCGACGTGAAATACTGGTCCACGCGAATCCGATCCGAAGCGCCGACCCGTCGCAGCAATCTGCGCCGCTCATCGGTGATGCCCGACAGCACGCTCTTGCGCACAATGTAGCGTGGATCGGGCTTGAAATTGGCGGCGTTGGGATCTTGAAAGTCTGCGCCGAACAATTTCTGATACATATCGAGCGGGGTCGGAATGCTTGCATTCATCGCATTGCCGTCGCGGTACGAATAGCTGGTGCGTGGATTTCCATCCGGCGTCAGGTTGAGAGACCGGAAAACCG